>JBEHYH010000460.1:0-5211 GCA_048498275.1 Myxococcota bacterium
CGCGCACGCCAGCGCCCCCAGCCCGATGTTGGTGATGCGCCGGAGCACCAGAATCTGCGTGCGCAGGCCGCGCAGCTTGAGCTCCGCGTTCTTCTCGCCCTCCGCGGAGTGCGTCGCGCGCGTCTCCACGACCTGCGTCACCACGCGCACGATGCGCTGCGCGAGCCACCCTACGGCGAGAATCATCGCCACGCTCACGAACCGCCCGACGCCGCTGCCCGGAGTCAGCCCCGCGTCGACCAGCTTTGAGGCCGGCCACACCAGGGTGCACGAGATGATGACGCGCGAAGGCCCGTGCAGCGCCTCGACGAGCGTGTCGTCCCACGTGACTTCGGTGCGGCGCGCGAGGCGCGTGGCGACGCTGTGCCCCACCCACGTAATGAGCTGACCGGCAGCGACCGCTCCCGCGAGGGCGACCAGCAGCCGCAGCCAGTCTCCGACGAGACCTTCCGCGAACTCGAGCTGTTGCATGCGTCATGCAGTACGCCGTCTTGCGCAAAGTGCAACCCGCTTGTCCGCGCGTGGTGAGGCGGTGTCTGCACGATGCGCGCGTTCTATTTCTTCCGGCTGTTCTGGGAGGCGACGAGGTGATCGTCCGCGCGCGCTTGAAGAGGCGAAGCGCGGGCCGCTGCGCACGCCCGCCGAAGAGCCTGACCGGCGCGAGCTGCGCGAAGGGTTTTCGTCTGGGCCGCGAAGCCGTGGGGCAGGGGAGTTGCGACGGCTCCAGCATCGAGACCGAATAGGTGGGCGAGCCCGCGCCGCGGTCATTCGGTGTCAACGGCGCGCGGCTCCGGCGTTCCCCTCGCGCATGAAGAAGGGCCAGACCTCGAGACTCATCGCCATGTCGTGCGCGCGTGGCGCGAGCGTGAACATCGCGACGCCGGTGCTCGCGGGCGAAGGCCCGGAGGCAGCGCAGAGGAGCGCGGACGAAGACAAGCGCCGCGCCGCCGCCCGCCGATCGAACAGGAGCGCGCGGTGCGAGGTTCAGCAGCGCGCGTTGTTCGCGCTGGTGGCAACGCTGCCGAACGCTCTTCGCGCGCGCCGGCGGTGGACACGCTGAAGCTGCAGTGTTGGAGCCGTGAATCAGGCCGGCTGCGACCAGTGACCGACCGAGATGCGCCCGTTGGGCCGCATTTCCATCAGCAGCGTGCGCGCGGAGTAGCGGCCTTCGACGAGCCACGACGGCTCCGAGCTCCACGTCACCTTCGAGTCGGTGACCTTGCCGTCGGCGCCGAACTGCACCGTCACTTCTTCGGCGTAGTTGTTCACCTCGGCGAGCCCGTTCGGAGCCGTCGCGCCGTTGGTGTCCTTCATGTCGTCGTAGCTGCCGGTGGCGAGCACCATCGACGTCACCTTGCCGTCAGCGCCACGATTCACCGCGACGACGTTCGCCATGTGGTCGACGTGCCCATCGCCGGTGTGGTCGATGAAGATGACGTCGCCCGGCTTCATGTCCTGCACCGGCACTTCGGGTTTCGTCTCGTCGCCGCCGTTGTCGTTCACCGGGTTCCACGGCGCGGTCACCTTCACCGCGCGCGACGCCATGTTCGCGTCGACGCCGGGGTAGCGCGCGTTCACGCCGGTGAGCATCGACGCGTTCGGGTCGAGCTTCTGAATCGCCTGCGCGCGCTCGTAGCCGGTGCGCACGGTGGGCAGATTCTCGAAGCGGCTGAAGTAGCCACGCGGGTTCGCGACGGTGCCGACATCCCACGCGACATCGGGCAGACCGGCGGGCTTCGGCAGCTTCACGCCGAGGTCGCTCTGCACCTTCGTGCGGAACGCATCCATCATGAAGAGCGAGAGCGTCTTGCAGTCAGACTCGAAGCGGTTGTTCTTGAGCACCGGCCAGTACGCGGCGACGAACTCGCCATATTTCTTCTGCACGTCGGGGTTGTTCCACGAGACCGCGCCGGAGATCGGCTTGAGCTTCGGCAGATCGATCGCCGCTTGCTGCATGAACTGCATCGCGTTCGGAGCCTTCGCCGCGGGCACGCGCAGATCGGTCGACGCCAACTTCGTATCGAGCGCCTTCAACGTGTCAGCATCGACGACGCCAGAGGCAGTCACGCCCGCGCTGGTCTGGAACGCTTTGACCGCTTTCTCCGTGCCGGGCCCGAACTTGCCGTCGACCATGCCGACGTCGAAGCCGAGGCGGGCGAGGGCGTATTGCACGGCGACGGCTGCGTCACCGTTCGCGCCGCGCTTCACCGGCATCGCGCCGGCGGCCGACAACGCGTTCTTGAGCGCCGCGTCTCTGGGCACGAACGCAGCCGGGTCGACGACCTCGAAGACCGCGCGGGCAAGCGCGGCGGTGGCGATCGCTCCGGCCTGCGTCTGCGCGCCGGTGCCGCCGGTCGTGTCGATCGACGCCGCGTCGCCGTTGCGATCGTACTTGTCGACCTCCTTGAAGAGCGCCGCCGCTTCCGTCGCGCCGGAGATCTTCCCGTCGTGATTCAGGTCGGCCTTCGCGACATCGACCCCGGCCAGCTTCGGGTCGGCCTTCGCTTCATTGACGTCGATGCGCTTGTCTTTGAGCGCGGTGGTGAAGTCGTTGCGCGTGAGGCGGGTGGTCATTCACCGCTCATAGCGTGGGAGACCCGGGGTGAAGCAAGGAGGCTCACGCGTCTTTGACGTCGACGCCCTTCCAGAACGCGACGCGGCCGGTGATGTTCTTCGCCGCGTCCTTCGGCGTCGGGTAGTACCAGGCCGCTCCGGCGTTCACGTCGTCGCCCACCACCACGTCGTAGTAGCTGGCGGTGCCCTTCCACGGGCACACCGAGTGCTGCGGGCTGTCTTTGAAGTGCTCGCGTTTGAGCGACTCCGCGGGGAAGTACGCGTTCCCCTCGACGATCACGATGTCCTCCGACTCCGCCAGCACGGTGCCCTTCCATTCAGCGCGTTTCATGGGTTGCTCCTTTCAGGTGACGGTCAAGAACGTCTGCGCAAACGGCCATTCATCATCGAGCCACTGCTTCGAGACGGTAAAACCCGCGGCCTCGCCCCACGCGCGCAGCTCGTCGATGGCGAAGCGGTGGCTCGACTCGGTCCAGATGGTCTCGCCGGGCGCGAAGGTGACGGTGACGCCGAGCGCCGCCACGCGCACCGTCAGCGCGCGCTGCGCCTCGAGGTGCATCTCCACGCGGCGCTCCTGCGCGTTCCATCGCGAGCGGTGGGTGAAGGCCTCGAGGGGGAAATCAGCGCCCCACTCACGGTTGAGCCGCACCAGCGCGTTCTTGTCGAAGGCTGCGGTGACGCCCAGGGCGTCGTCGTACGCGGGGAGCAGGCGCGCCGGGTCTTTGTCGAGATCGGTGGCCAGCAACAGCGCGTCGCCCGGCACCAACTGCGCGCGCACCGCGTGGAGGAATCGTTGCGCCTCCGGGCGATCGAAGTTGGAGAGGTTGCTGCCCAGAAAGAGCACCAGCCGCCGCACGCCGGGGCGCCGCTGCTTCGCCGACCGCTCGAGCCCTTCGATGTACGAAGCCTGTACCTTCTCGACCGTCACGCCGTCGAGCTGCTCGAGCGTGAACTGGCAGTCGTCGAGCGCCTGCGCCGACACATCGACGCCGATGAAGCGCACGGTTGGTTGCTGCTTCAGCGCCGCCTCAATCAGCAGCCGCGCCTTGCGACCTGCGCCGGGGCCCAGCTCCACGAGCTCGAGCGTTTTGTCGCCCGCGACCATCTCGGCGCGGTGTCGCTGCAGGAGCCGCACGCCGGCCCGTGTGACGCCGTATTCCGGCAGAAAGGTGATGGCCTCGAAGAGCATCGAGCCCAGCGCGTCGTAGAGCAGCGCGCTCGGCAGTTGCTTCTGGGTCAGGGTGAGACCACGGCTGATCTGCTCGTCGAGCGGCGACATCAATCCTCCACGCATCGGAAGGCGGCGTGAACGTGCGGGTAATGCGGCTGAAACCAGTTGCGAAAGCTGGCGCGAAGCAACGGCAGCGCCGTACGCGGGCCACCACCTTTCATCACGAAGTGTTGCCCGTCGAAGAAGTTGGCCGAGTAGCCCGGGTAGAAGGGCAGAGGCTCGAAGCCGGCGAAGGGCGCGAAGGGCGTGCGGGTCCACTCCCAGCCGTTGCCCAGCAGATCTTCGACGCCGAACGCGCTGGCGCCCTGCGGGTGGGCATCGACGGGCGCGGGCTCGAACTGCACCGCGCCGAAGTTGCCATGGTGACCCGCGCGCGGAGCGTCTTCACCCCACGGGTACGCACGCCCGGAGCCATACGCCGCGCGGTGCCACTGCGCTTCGGTGGGCAACGTCAGGCCGGCCCAGCGGGCGTACGCGCGCGCCTCCGCGAGGCTGACCCACGCGGGCCATGACGCCGGGAGCGGCACGTCTTCGAACATCGCCTTCCACACCCAGCGCTCATCGACGCGCGACCAGAACGCCGGCTGCGTGACGTGATGCGCTTCCTTCCACGCCCAGTCTTCGTCAGCCCACAGCGCGCGCGTGGAATACCCGCCGGCGTCGATGAAGCGCAGCCAGTCAGCGTTGCTCACCGGGTAGCGCTGCACGCGAAACGCGGGCACCTCGACCTCCTGCCGGCCGTATTCGTTGTCCCACCCGAGGAAGCCTTCGGTGGCGCGGAGGCGGCCGAGCACCGCACGCCCGGCGGGAATCGAGAGGAGCTCGTTGGGAGGCGCGTGCCGCTCGACGCCGCGCGGAACCTCGTGGCCCTGCTTCTTCTCGTGCGGCAACCGATGCAGCAGGTAGGCGAGCGTCTCGGCGTGCATCCACCGGTGCTCGAGGGCGATGCGCACCGCCCAGCCCTGCTCGAGCCACCCTTCGAACGGCGCGTCGGCCACCACCGCGTCGACGTCGGCGCGGAGCGCGTGGCTCCAACGCCGCACTTCGAGCGGCGAGGGCCAGTCGGCCGGCGTGTCGCGCGGGAGCTGCCCGTCGATGGGGTCGATGCCGAACGCGAAGAGCTGCTCCCAGGCGGCGTGCTTCGAGGGCCGTGAGCACGCGTCTCGCCACAGCAGGTTCCAGTCGAAGACCTCGAGGTGACCGACGTAGAAGAGCAGCCGGTGTCGCTCCGAAATCGGCCGTTCGAGGAGGGCCTCGGGCCGCACGAGCGCGAAGAGCGCGTCGGTGGCGCGGCGGGCCTCGTGAAGCTCGGCCAGCAGCGCGTCGCGTGAGGGGGCGACGAACATGGTGGGTTGCATACCGACGCGGGCGCGGCTTCGCAGCACTCGTTTGCGTGAATCTGCAGC
>JBEHYH010000461.1:0-5209 GCA_048498275.1 Myxococcota bacterium
GGTTCACGAAGATCGACACCGCGCAGACCTCGGCGCGCTGCAACCCCTCACGCATCAACGAGAGATGCCCCTCGTGCAGAAAGCCCATGGTGGGCACGAGGGCGACACGCTTCCCACCGAGCGACGCTCTCCACGAGCGCACCTCGGCGGGCGTTTTCCAGACGACCGGCGATCGCATGCGAACTCGTCAGACGGGCACGCCGTAGACGCCGCCCTTTTCTTCACGTTCACCGGGCACGACGTCGGGGTTCGACGACACCAGCCGCATGTTGGTGCTGCGGAACGAGTGATCATCATCGGGGAACGTGCCCGCGCGCACTTCATCGAAGTACTGGCCGGCGGCGCCCTTCACCGAGTCACCGAGCATCGCGTAGTGCTTCACGAACTTCGGCTTGAAGTGCGGGTTGAAGCCCAGCAGGTCGTAGCTGACGAGCACCTGACCATCGCAGTGCTTGCCCGCACCGATGCCGATGGTGGGGATCGAGAGGCGCGCGGTGATCGTCTTCGCCAGCTCGAGCGGCACGCCTTCGAGCACCAGCGCGTAACAACCGGCCTGCTCCAGCGCGACCGCGTCATCGAGAATCTTGCGAGCCGTCTCTTCATCGCGGCCCTGCACCACGTAGCCACCCATCTTGTGCACCGACTGCGGCGTGAGCCCGAGGTGGCCCATCACCGGAATGGAGGCGCGGACAATGCGCGAAATCACGTCGGCGAACTCCTGCCCGCCTTCGAGCTTCACGCTGCCGACGCCACCTTCCGTGACGAGCCGGCCCGCGTTGCGAACCGCGTCCTCCACGGAGTTCTGGTAGCTCATGAACGGCATGTCGCCGACCACGTGCGCCCGCTTCGCTCCACGGGTGACCGCGCGCGAGTGGTAGACCATCTGGTCCATCGTCACCGGCAACGTCGAATCGTTGCCCTGAATGACCATGCCCAGCGAATCGCCCACCAGCAGCACGTCGGCTCCGGCCTCATCGAAGAGGCGCGAGAACGTCGCGTCGTAGGCGGTGACCATGCAGATCTTCTGACCTGCATCCTTCAACTTCTTCAGCGAGTGGATGGTGACCGGTTTCACGGTTCACCTCCGTATGTCGACTTCGGGTGGCCCTTCGCGTTGCTCGTTCGCCGCTCTCTCGAGTCGCCGACGATGGAAGGGGTACGGCAGCTACTTCTTACTGGGCAGCGGTTGATAATGCACCGTGCCCTTCTTCGTCTGGCGGATCACCTGGAGCAGGTTTTCCAAATCGTCGGGGTTGTTCACGAAATCGATGTCGGAGGTGTTCACCACCAGCAACGGCGTGTCGGTGTAGTGGAAGAAGAAGTCGTTGTACGCGCGCACCAGACCTTCGAGGTACGAGACGTCGAACTTGCGCTCGAACTCGCGGTTGCGCTTCTTGATGCGCGACAACAACACGTCCATCCGCGCCTGGAGGTAGATGACGAGGTCGGGCTTGGTGACCTGCGGCCCGAGCGCTCCGAAGACGCGTTCGTAGAGCGCGAGCTCGTTCTCATCGAGCGTCAGCGCCGCGAAGATTCTGTCTTTCGCGAACAGGTAGTCGCTGACCGTGATGTTCGAGAACAGGTCTTGCTGAAAGAGCTCCTGCTGCTGCTTGAAGCGCGAGAGCAGAAAGAACATCTGCGTCTGAAACGCGTACTTGTTCCGGTCTGTGTAGAAGCTCGCGAGGAAGGGGTTCTCTTCAACCACCTCCATCACGCGGCGGGCCTGAAAACGGTCGGCGATGATGTTCGTCAGAGACGACTTGCCGACGCCGATCGCGCCTTCGACGACGATGTAGCGGTGGTCCAGTTTCATCGCTTTTGAGGCCGGTAAATCGGCCTGAGAATGAGGTCGGGCAACTGACCACAAGGGGCTTGTGCACGCAACGGAAAGCGAGAAAACTCGAACAAGATCAAGCCATTGATTGACCTGACATGGCATGTCACATATCGTCATTGCCATGGCCAACCCGAGGGGGAAGCAAAGCCGAGTCGTCGCGCTGGAAAGTGCCGCGGTCGAGGAGTCTGTGCTGCCGGCTCAGGTGTCTGCGAGCCCGCTGTACGGCGTGGCGATGCTGAAGATCGCCATGGAGCTGAAAAAAGCAGACGCGCGCCCGGTCGATGAGCTCATCGCCGGCGTGCTGACGAAGATGCGCCTCGACGAAAATGAATTCCGCCGGTTCCTGGAATCGAACGGTGGGTTGCTCCGCGCCATCGCGCAGAAGCGATACGCGTGAAGACGCAGAAGCCTCGCATCGCGGTGCTGACGAAGAAGGTGGAGGCGAAGAAGCCTGCCCACGTTCCCGCTCCGCGCGCGCGCGTGCAGCCGACGAAGGCGAAGCTGGTCGCGGCGCTGAAGAAGCTCCACCCGATGGACTGAGGTGGACTCCACGGCCGCGCAGTGCGCGCTGCACCCGGAGTCACCTGCCGCTGGAACCTGCGCGCGTTGTGGCCGCTTCGCCTGCGCGCCGTGTTTGACCGGCGAGCTCTGCACCTCCTGCATGCAGGTGGTCGGCGACCCGTACCGACTCGCGCGCCCGTTCAACCTGTTCGAGGCGATCCCCACCGCGCTGCGCATCGTCTGGGCCGAGTTGCCGCGCGCGATGCTGCTGACGCTGATCTTCTCGTTCCCCGCGGCGGTCATTCAACTGGTCGTCGGGCAAGGCGACGACCTGCGCACGGTGGGCAACTCGGTGCGCGCGAGCGGCTTCTACGAACTCTTCATCGGCACCATCGGCGCGCAGGCGGTGCTCGCGCTCTTCATCGCCCGCGGTGAAGGCCGCGTCATCACGCTGGGTCAGGCGATGAGCGAAGCCATGAACAACTGGGGCCGCGCGGCGGGAGCGATCTTCCGCGCCAACCTGTGGATCCTTCTGTTCACGCTGCTGCTGGTGATCCCCGGCGTGTGGCAGGCGGTGATGCTGCTCTACGCGCGCGTCGCCGCGCTGCGGGTTCGCAACGGCGATGCGCTGGAGGCTTCGCGCCAACTCGTTCGCGGGCGCTTCTGGCCGAGCTTCTGGGTCGGAGCGATCTCGTTCGGCATGGCGCTCGGCGGCATCGTGTTCTCGATCGCCGCGGTCACGATGATGGAGGCGCTCAACGCGCCCCCGCTCGCGACCGAGTTCGTGTCTGACGTGCTCACGAGACTCGGTGGCGACGTGCTGTCGCCTGCGCTGGTCTACGTCGCCTTCGTCACGCTGAACGTGAGTGCGGGCACGCCGGTCGAACCGATGCGGTGGAATCGGGAGCTGCCGTACCGTCAGCGCAACCAGTCGTAGGCGCGCGCGAGCTGCTCTTTCGGGTTCTGCGTAATCACGGTGCCGTGGCCGACGATGATGCGTTCGAAGTCGAGCGCGAGCACCGCGTCGACGCTCCTTCGTGCCGCCTTCTTGTCGGGGAACGAAGTGCTGCGAATCACTTTGCTGATGGCGACTCCGCCGTTGAAGCCCGCGAGGCTCGCGTACCAACGCGTGAGCCGGTGCGTCGGCGTGAAGTGATGCACGAGGTCGGCGACGACGAGCGTCTTGCTCGCGCGATGGAGCAGCACCGACTCTTCGAGCAGAAATCCCTCGATGCGCACCTCATCGAGCACGCTTTCGAACGCGGGCTCCGGTGCATCTTGAAAGCGATCGATGCGCAGGTCGCGCCGCTTCTTCGTCAGCGCATGCGAGCCGTGCACCTTCGCGTGTGGATACGCGGCCGACCAGAAGCCGAGACTCAAATGATGAAACGAATTGGGTGAATACAGATGCGTGACGCGGCCGAGCGCGTCGACCTCGGCTTTACGCTCCGGCGTGAGTGGCACGGGCGAATGAAGCAGCAGTTCGTCGCCGCGGAGCCGCAGCACGGTCATCGCCGCGGGGATTCGCATCACCCTCAGCAGCGGCACTTCGACGGTCGAAGTCCAGACTCCGTCGGCAATCGGCTCGAGCACGGGCATGGCGTGAAGTTCGCCGAGCGCTGACGCACAGTCGAATCGCCGCTCAAGCGAGATTCATCGCAGCCATTCGTATGCGCGCGAGAGTTGTTCTTTCGGGTTCTCGGTAATCACCGTGCCGTGGCCGACGATGATGCGATCGAAGTCGAACGAGAGGATCTGCTCAAGGTGCTTCTTCATCGCCTTGTGATCGCTGAAGCCCGACTTCTTGATGGGCCCCAGCACCGCGACCTTGCCGTTCACTCCAGAGAGCGTCGCGTAGAGCCGCGTGAACCAGTGCGACGGCACCATGTTCTGCACGAGGTCGGCGAGCACCAGCGTCTTGCTCGGCCGATGCAGCACCGCGGTCTCGAAGGTCTTGAACGAATCGACATGCACTTCATCGATGACGCCTTTGAACGCAGGCTCTGGCGTGTCTTGAAAACGATCGATGCGGAGCTCGGGCCGCTTCTTCGCCAGCGCCTTCGACGCGTGCACGCGCGCGTGCGGGTACGCCTCCGACCAGAAGCCGATGCTCAGGTGATGAACGGCGTTCGGCGAATAGAGGTGCGTCACCCTGCCGAGCGCGTCGACTTCGGCTTTGCGCTCGTCGGTCATCGGCACCGGCGAATGAAGCAACAGCTCGTTGTTCGGCAGCGCGAGCACCGTCATCGTCGCGGGAATGCGCATCACCTTGCGCAACGAGACTTCGACGTTCGAGGTCCAGACTCCGTCGGCGATCGCTTGAAACACGGCCATGGCTCAAAGCTGACCGAGCACGACTTCACAGTCGAGGCCGCCGTTGCTGACCCGATGCGTTTCTTCGATCTGCAACCCGAGGTGTTCGGCCCCGCGCTCGAGCAGAAATGCGAAGTACCAACCCTTGCACGCCGCAGTGAGCGACCGGCCGAGCGCGCGGTAGAGCTGGCCGAGTTCGTCGCGTTCGCCGACGCGTTTTCCGTACGGGAGGTTCGCGACGATGAGCCCGGTGTCTCCACGGCGGGTGAGTCTGGTCGCGTCGATGCGCTCGAGCTTGAGTGCCTCGAAGACGCCCGCGCGTTTCGCGTTTCTGCGGGCCGTCCCCAGCGCGCCGGAGTTCAGATCGCTGCCGAAGAGATCGGTCTTCACGGCGTCACGCGAACGGGCGAGCGCCTTCCACGCCTTCTCGTCATGACCGGGAAACTGTTCGAACGCGAAGGCGCGATTGCGCCCGGGAGCCAGTCCCCCCGCCATCTCCGCGGCTTCGATGAGCAGCGTCCCGGAACCGCTCTGGGACGTGATGTGCGGCTCCGGGAC
>JBEHYH010000462.1:0-5204 GCA_048498275.1 Myxococcota bacterium
TCGTCGAGCAGCCGGGCGACGTCGGTGGCGTGCTGGCCGGTGGGGCTCGAAGCCGATGATGAAGGCTTCCTTCAGCTCGGTGATGACGAACGCGGGCACCACGACCGATAGGTCTTCGGCGCTGACCAATTCGCTCTCTTCAGGCGGCCGGAGTTCTCGCGCCATGTCGACGAAGCGCGCGCGTTCTTCGTCGCTGCCGTGCTTCACCAGGAAGTCGCGCAGCGGCTGCAGCACCAGCGCGCTCTGTGAGAGCAGCTCGCTCGTGTCGCGGCCGTACGCGTATTCGGCCTGGCCGCGCGCCCACATCTTCTCGAACACCGGCGTCATCACCGTGCAGGTCAGCACCGCGGCGAGCCCGGTGAGCACCATCGTCGGAGGCGCCTGCTGCGTGCCGAGCGCGCTCCGCACGATCGAGAGCACGACCACGATCTTCGAGAAGCTCGTCAGCATCATCACCGCGAAGGGGATGATCGCCATCGCGGCGAGCACGCCCATCATCTGCAGTTGATTGCCCGCGAAGCCATCACTGGGGAGGCTCACGACGCGGCTCCCTCTTGCGCGACGAGCTTCAGCGGCGTCACCGCGCGCGGCGCACGCGTCGGCCGCATGCGCGCGAACCCGTCACCGTGCACCACGAGGTATGGTTTGCCGTCGACTTCGACGAGCGCGAGGCCGTTGCGCTGCGAGAGACCGACGCGCTGAATCACCTGCAGCCGCGGCGCCTTCTTGAACTTCGAAGGCAGACCTCCGCGCGCTCGAATGAACCAGAACGCGAGGCCGGCGCTCGCCGCGAGCCCGAGCAGCACACGCGCGATGACCGATGCCGACGCGCCCTGCAGCGACGCGATGAGTGGAATGAGCGCCGTCAACGCGACGGCCGCGAACAACTTGTGTCGGGGCGTGAGGTTCATGGCGTGCCTCACAACATCGAGATGATGCGGGCGCCGACTTCGCCTTCGACCTCGACGAGCTCGGCCCGCGCCACCGCGCGATCGCCGATGCGCACCACCACCTGCTGCGCGGCGTTGATGTGCAGCGGCATCACCGCTCCGGGTTTGATCGCGCCGAGCTGACACAGCGGCAGGCGCAGACGCGTGAGTTCGATTTCGACTTCGACGGGCATGGAGGGATCGACGGGGGAAGACATTGCGGACTCCTGGGTGGGCAGGGGAATGAGGTGCGACGGGGAAAAGCCGGTTTCGGTGAACTCGCCGCGCAGCTCGAAGCTGGGGCCGACGAGGCGGCCCTGACCGATGAGGCCCGCCGCTTCGCGTTTGATGCCGGTGACGAACAGCCGGTCGCCGACGTTCAACGACGAGAACTCGCCGCGGGGCAGCAGCGCCGAGCCGATGAACACGCGCATCGGCAGCTTTGCGGCGCCGACCTGCGATGAGAGTTCGCGCGGCGGTTCTTCAGGCAACCGTTCGAGCTTCGACTGCAGCCACAGCGCGGGCAGCAGGAGCCGCGCGTGCGTGCGAAGACCACCGATGGTGAGCTGGATCAGCACCGCTGCATGACGGCGCTTCGAGTCGACGAAGCGGAGCGCTTCGCTGCGGTCCATCGTCACGGTGACGAGCCGCGGAACCCACGCGCTCAGCGCGGCTTCACCACGTGCCTCCGCGAGCGCGGTCAGCAGCACCCAACCCAGGCCCGCTTCTTCAACGGCGGTGAGCCGCTTCGGAGGACCCATCGGCGCCGTGCCGCGCGACAGGGAGTGAACGAGCGCCGCCGCCGCGAGCAGATCCAACTCCAGCAACGCGAGACATTCACCGCCGCAATCGAGCACCACGAAGAGCCCGCGCGTCGCGACGTGCGCGGCCGGTTGCAGCGTCGCCGGCGACAGTTGCGAGTCGATGAGAATCCCGGTCTTGAGCTGCGCACCGGCGTTCGTCACCACGCGCTGCGCGGCTTCGAGCATGCCGGTGAGCGCGCGCTCGTGTTGCTGCGCCGCGAGATGAACGCGCAGCAGCTTCTGCACGGGCGCCAACTGAATGCGCTGCGGAGCAGCGGGAATCAGCGATGGCCGGGAAGGGCGTTGACGCAGCGTCTGGGTGTCGGTCGGGGCAACCATGACCGCCCCACAGTTCACGAGCCGGGCCAACGTATTCGCGCGTCGATTCGGGTGGTTCAGAGCTGCACACCGTCCGCGCGGTGAGACGCCCGCAAAACCAAGACGCCGCCCCGTTGCCAGGGCGGCGTCACGACCTCCACGTCGATTCCCGTCAGCGACTGGCTTCCCTGACCAGTCGCGCCGCGACGCCCCACACCACGTCAGGAACCGACTCCTCGCCGCCCTGCCGCCGCGGAAAGCGGTTGCGCATCGTCGGGGGGATCAATGCGATGACCGCTTCTCGCAGCGCGCCCTGCACGCCGCCCACCACCACTTCAAGTCTGTCTTCTGCATCGGGTTTGACCCCGAACTCCCACGCCAACCGCGCGTGGCGTCTCGCCGAGTCCCACCGGCGAACTTCGGTCGAGAATTCATGAGCGCGCTCGCGTTCTCGCGGGGCAAGCCCGTCGAGCAACGTCGTCGCCTGGTCTTTGTGCATCGCGGTGACGAAGAGCGCGACCTTCTCCGCGAACCCGAGCGGCTTGAATTCTTCGGTCTTCATCACGCGACCTTCCGTTGCACGGCGGGGCTGATGACCGGGCGCTGCATCGCCGGGCTCGGAGCGGGCTTCACTTCTTCGACCGCGCGCCGCTTGAGCTGCCGCATGCGGAAGGCGAGGGCGACCATCACCATCGCGAGCACCGAGAGCGCGACTCCGAGGGCCGCGGCGAGCGGCCGAGTCGAGCGGGCTTCAGGCTTCGCGACCACGGGTGGAATGACGACGGGGTCGACCACCAGCACCACGTCTTCCGCGTCGAGACCTTCGACCGACGCCGCGACGAGCGCGCGCAGGCGGCCTCCATGTTGTTCGACCCGCTCGAGCGCGTCGGGTTGCACGCGCAGCAACACCGACGCCTTGGAGGGAATCGCCGGGAGCCCGGGACGCGGCGGGGGCGGCACGACCAGCTCCACCGAGGCCGACGCGACGCCGTCCATCGTCTCCAGCGCCTCTTCGATGTCGCCTTCCTGCGCTTCGAGTTGCCGCAACCGCTCGGCCGACGGCGTGTCGATGAGCCCGGCGTTCGCGGCGAGCGTCTGCGTCTTCAACCGTGCCGGCCGCGGCAGCTTGAGTTCATTCAGCACGCGCATCGCTTCGGTGGCCTGCGCGTCGTCGAGCTCGATGGCGAAGGTCGGCTTCTTCCCTTTCTCCGGCACCTTCTTCGCGTCGAACCCGCGCGCGACGAGCGCCGAGACGATCTCATTCGCGTCGCGTTCATCGAGGCCGTGCTGAATCTGCGACGAGCACGCGCAGAGCAGCACCGACAACGAGAGCAGCAAGCGCTTCACGGTGTGCCGCTCGCGCCGCGTCTCGCGAGCCAGACGGCGAGCAGGTGAATTGTAGTGTCGTCTCATGGCGTCACACCTGGGTCTGGAGGACCTGCTTGATGCCGCCGGTCGCCTTCTCGACGACCTTGCCGGCGAGATCCAACTCCTGCGACGCGCGGTACACGTGCGTCTGCAGCGAGAGCAGTTCAGCGGGCGAGAATGACTTGCCCGACTCCGCGACTTTCAGGATCTCCTCCATGCGGTTCTGCGCCTGGGCGACGGAGTCGATGACCTTCGACGCGGTCACCTGCTTCGGTTCGCCGGCTTCGACGCGGCATTTACCGGGCTGCGCGACCTTCGCGTCGCTCGGCGGGTTGGTGACGGGCATCGGCGCGTTCTCGGGCGACTGGCCCTTGAGCACCTTGCTGAAGCTCTCTGTTTTCTGCGCGCTGCCTGCGCCGGAGATGTTCGCTGGCCCGGCGCCGCCAAGTGGAGTGATGGCCATGGCGTCACCGGATGTTGTTGATGGCGGCCTTCGCCGAGTCGTGCCGCGTCTTCAGCACGTTGGACAGCGTGTTGTAGTCGCGGCTCTCCGACTGCATCTGCATCTGCATCGCCATCGACCGGTCAGCCTCGGCGCGCATCTGGCCGATCATGTCGCCCATGCCGCCGATGTTGCCGTTCGAGGTTGCCATCGCGTTCGCGGTCGCGTCGCCGCCGATGGAGGCGATGCCGCTCGCGGTCGCGCTCGCGCCGCTGCCCATGTTGAGCGAGGTGATGCCGCTCGCGGCCGACTGCGCGCTCGACTTCGTCATGCCCGACACGCTGTTCACCGCGGCGCTCACCACGCCGAGCCCGGGAATGGCTCCGCCCAGCAACGAGGTCGCGCCCTGGGCCGCGGTCGACAGCGCGTCTTTGAGCACGTCGCCGAATTCATTCTTCGGCGTCTGTCGCGCGACCGTGGGAGTCATCGAGATGCGGCTGGGCATGTCAGTCATGGGGTTCTCCGAAGCGGGTGTGCTCCGGCAGCAATTCACGGCGCGTGCCGACGCCAAGTGCGCGGAACTTCGAAACGCGGAGTCTCAGCGCTGAGACTCCGTCTCGCGTCGCGGACGGTTCGAAAAATTGATCACGCAACAACCTGCTGCACACTTGTCGCTCAACCAGTCGAAGGAGCAGACATGCTGACGATCACCGCACAGACGCCGATGCCCACCCGGTTTCACCCCCGCGTCGACGCGGGCTTCATGGTGAAGCTGTTGCTCGGCGGCACGTCGCTCGTCGTGAAGGCCGAAGACGTTTCAATGGCCGGCTGCCGGCTGGTCGGCGACTTCCCCGACCTCCACGGCCGCGTCACCATCTGTCTGCCGCTGCCTGAAGGGGAGCAGATCGTCACCGAGGCGACGGTGCGTCACCGCACGAGCGAAGGGCTCGGGCTCGAGTTCGACGACCTCGATTGGGACGAGATGTTCGTGATGGCGCGCTTCCTCCACCCGCGCCTGCCGTAATCAGGCGCGGAGCTTCGACACGAGATCCATCAGCTCGGCGGCGCGGAAGGGCTTGTGGATGTAGCCGTTCGCGCCGGCCTTCATCGCCACCTCCACGTCGGCCTTCTTCACCTTCGCGGTCAGCATGTAGATCGGCGTCTTCGCCGAACGCGGGTCTGCGCGGAGCATGCGGCACACGGCGACCCCGTCGAGCTGAATGCTCCCGACCGGCGGCAACACCACGTCGAGCAGAATGAGGTGGTAGCTGCCGGTCTTCGCGAGCTTGAGCCCATCGGCCGCGTGCGGCGGGGGGGCGGGCTCGTAAGTCCCATCCCTCCACA
>JBEHYH010000463.1:0-5203 GCA_048498275.1 Myxococcota bacterium
GCCGATGGCCCGGCTTGGGCAGCAGCTTTTGCACCCAGAGGTAGCGCGCACAACATTGTACAATCAGCCGAGAATCCGTGGTAACGTCATCGTTTACGTCATCAATTGAGTGTGCGCTCTGGTGTTGGTACACTGCTCAATCGAATTTTGTTTCGCGGGCTTGTCCGTTGATGCAGGCGACGAGCGACGGCGATGTTCAGTGTGTGGAATAGCCACACGAACTCGGGCCGTGGTACCCGGGGATGCTGCCCAGCGCCTTGTGGTACTGCTGAATCTCCTGCACCTGGAGGAAGTCGAGCTTCCCCTGCTTCAGGAACCCCTGAACGACCTTCTTCACCTTCGCCGGGTCGCGGTCGCGCAGACAGTTGTAGGTGCCGCCCTTCATCGAACGCGGCGTCTCGCTGCCCTTGGTGGGCTCCGACGTCGCGCCCGCCTTGAAGGTGCCCTTGAGGTGCAGGCGGTCCGTCATCTTCGAACCGACGACGCCCGCGGGGTGCACGCCTTTCCACCCATGGTCCTTCTTGAACTCGCTGACGGCCGCCGCGGTCTTCGCGTCGAACGTCCCGTCGGCCTTCTTCAGGTAGCCGCGGGCCTTCAGCTTCGTCTCGAGGTCTTGAACCTTGCTGCCCGTCGCGCCGACCGTCATGACCTTCGATTTCGAGTTCTGGTTCTGGGAGGAAACGATTCGCATGCGGATGTTTCGGAACGACCGCGCTCCGCGTCTCATCGGTGTGTTGGCAAGAGTGTTTACGCACACACAAAGCAACGTTTTGGGCTACCAGTCGACCCGATGCACCCGTCGGTGACCGAGTTCGAAGCGCGTGTGCGGCGAGGGCCCGAACTGGTTCGGGAGACCTTCGCGCTGCCGTTGCCCGCCGGGCTGATGCCGTGGAGCGAAACCAGTCTCGTCTTCACCGGCATCGGCGCGTCAGACGCGACGGCCCGCACCGCGGAGCAACTGCTGCGTCATGAGCTGCGGCTGCGGGTGTCAGTGCAGCCGTTGTCTGACTTTCTGCATCGCGATGTCGACCTGCAGGGCAAGACGCTGGTGCTGCTCTCCCAGGAGTTGTCGCCCAACACCATGCTGGCGCTCCATCGCGCGCAGAGCTTTCAGCACGCGCTGCTGTTGACCTCGTTGCCCGCGACCGACGGCCGGCTCGACACGTTTCGTGAGGCCGGCGGCCTCGTGTGGACGCTGCCTCCTTCCGAGGAGCGCGGGTTGCTGGTGCGCGTGATGGGCCCGCTGGCGGTGACCGCGGCGTTGCTCAAGCTCGCGTGGGCCGGCACCGGTGAAGCGCTGCCGAAAGAAGTCGCGCTGGTGCCGGAGGCGATGCAGCTCGCCCTCGACGCGGGGTTCGCCGCGGCCGAGACGTGGCCGGAGGCGTCGCTGCGCCCGCCGTTGATCGCGTGCGGTTGGTACGCGCGCGCGGTCGAAGCGATTCTGTGGACGTGGATGGAGGCGTGGTGGGTTGAAGCGCCGCAGTGCTGGGAGCTGCTCGAGGTGGCGCATGGGCCGTGGCAGCAGCAGTCGAAGCAGAGCGGGCCGTGGCTGGCGCTGACGCGCGGTGAAGACGCGCCGGAGCTGTGGAAGCGCTTCACCTCGATGCTGCCGCCGACGCAGTCGCTGGTGCGGGCACCATCGACGTTGCCGGCGCCGTTGTGCTTTTTCGAACACTTCGCGTTCGTGCAGGGGTTGTTGTGCGGAGTGCTCAAGCGCCGCGACCTCGACCTCACGTGCTGGCCCGGTCAGGGCACCGACGCGCCGCTGTACCGTTTTCAGGGATAGTGTTCGCAGTATGCGTGACCCGAAGTCACTCCATCTCGGCCCGAAGACTTTGGAGGATCTGTTGAAGATCCCCGAGGGTCAGCGCCGTCACGAAATCATCGACGGTGAATTGGTGGAGAAAAGTGCCTCCGTTCCGAGGCACGGGGTCTCGCAAGGCGCTGTCGTGTCGTCGCTTCGTCCCTCGTTCAGCCGCAAACCCGGAGGTCCTCGCGGGCCTGGCGGCTGGTGGTTCGCGACCGACATCGAAGTGACCTTCGCTCCGCATCAGGTGTTCCGCCCTGACGTGCTCGGTTGGCGTCGCGAACGCGTTCACAAACTTCCTGAAGAATTTGCGACGAGCGTCGTGCCCGATTGGGTCTGCGAGATCCTCTCCACGAATCGCGGAGACGACCTCGTGAAGAAGTTCCGCGCGTACCATCAGGCACGCGTGCCGCATTACTGGGTGCTCGACCCGCTCGACTTCACGCTGACGGTCTATCGCTGGCACGAGAGTGGGTACGTCGTCGCGCAGCGCGCCGAGAAGGGTGAACGTCTCCGCGCAGAACCGTTCGACGCCATCGAGCTCGAAGTCAGCGTGCTCTTCGGTGAAGACGAGTCAGAGACCTGAGGCTCGTGAGTCAGGAGCGAATGAAACTCCCGCTCATTCCGAACGCTGATGCAGAGCTCGATGGTCGCAATCCGCTGATCATCGAAGTCGCGAACGTGCTCACGCCCGTGGAATGCGCCGCGCTCATCGAGCGAATCGAAGCCGCGGGTCCGTCCGAAGCGCCGATTCTCTCCGGCGGTCAGTTCGTGATGCGCCCAGACTTTCGCAACAACACGCGCGTGATCTTCGACGACGTGCCTCTCGCCGCAAAATTGTTCGAAGCGGTGCGCGCGCATGTTCCCGAACGGCTCGAAGGTGAGTGGGATCTCTGCGGAGCCAACGAGCGACTGCGTTGCTACCGCTATGCGCCGGGCGAGTATTTCCGTTCGCACTTCGACGGCGCGTTTCATCGCTCGCGTGAAGAGCGCAGCCTGCTCACGTTCATGGTGTACCTGAACGAATGCGAAGCCGGCGGCCACACCGAGTTCGATGACCTCGGCTTCAGCGTCGCTCCGAAGATCGGCGGTGCGCTGCTCTTCAATCATTTCCTGCGTCACGCGGGCGGCGAAGTGCGCGCGGGCCTCAAGTACGCGGTGCGCTCAGACTTGATGTACCGGCGTCGCTGATCAGCGTTTCATCGGCAGGTCGTTGCGCTTCGGCGCGAGCGTGTCGACCGCTCGAGTTCCACCTGTTTCACGTCGTCGCGGTTTTCACGCCGACAGACGACGGTTCATGCGCAGCGTTCTCGTCTGTTGAAAGCGCCGGCGCACTTGCCGCGCGATTGCGGAGCGGCGCAGCAGACGAGGGCTTCAACACTTCGAAGTAGAACTTCCTGAACTGCAGCGTCGCGCGGTCGGTGCGCACGGAGATTTCGTCGACCGCCAGCGGAATCTCCATCGGCTGACTGCTTTCGACGACCGCTTTGTCTTCATTCACGATGCGCCGGTTCGACGCGTTGAAGAGCGGGTTCAGGAGCGGAAACGTCGCGAAGCTCCGCGCGCCGACCACCACCATGCGCGTGTGCGTCGCATCGATAGGCACGCTCACCGCATGCATGCGGAACGTCTTCCCCGGCATGGGGATGTGCAGCACCATGATGTTCGGCTTGAACCACTCGAGCATCGCGCCCGAGTTCTCGCGGCCATCGACAATGGCGCGCGTGCGCCCGCCGAACGGCGCCTCTTCCCACTCGATGTCCATGCGCGAATCGGGTTTCAGATACGGCCGCACGAAACGCCCGATGGTCTTGCGATGCACGAACGGCACGTGCGGGCTGTCCAACATGTTCTCCATCGCGCGCGTCCAGTGCGCGTTCCATTCGACCTCGAGGTACGTGCGCGCCAGCCCCGGAGTCGTCAGCGCATCAGGCACCTCCGGTTCAGGCACCGTTTCGCCCGCGCGCTTCGGAGCCGTGTAGAGCCACAGCAGCCCACCGATTTCTCGCACGGGAAAGCTCGTGGCGAACAGGCGCTCGCGCTTCGCATCGGGGTTGAGCGGCACGTGCCGCACCGCACCCGCGCCATCGAACTGCCACGCGTGGAACGGGCACTCGAGACAGTCGCCTTTCATTTCACCCAGCGACAGCTTCACGCCGCGATGCGGGCAACGGTCGAGCAGCGCCTGCACCTGACCTTTAGCGTCGCGAAAGAAGACGACGGGCTCTCCAGCCACTCGCATCGCCAGTGGCTTCTTCTCGAGCCGCTTCGCGAGCGTCACCACTGTCCAACTGTTCGCGAACCCTTCGAACATGCATCGACGGTAACGACGGTCGTGAAGCTGTGCAATGTTTGTATAACCTTCATTCCGAGAGAAAAAAACGGGAGGCCCGTTTCCAGGCCTCCCGCGGGAGTCAGCGTCGTCGGGTGATCAGCGCTGGCCGGTGTAGCGATTGAACTTCGCGGTCTTCAGCGGGCTCGAGAGGTCGCTGATGTTGGCGACGCGCACGCCGACGTCGCTGATGGCGTAGACGTAGTCGTCGGCCATCACGCTGCGGCGAACCCACGGCTCCCAGTAGTAGGTCCAGCCGTAGTAATTCTCGGTCTGGTACATGTCGGAGAACGTGATGCCGCCCTTCTCGGTGAAGCCGGTCTGCGCATCGACTCCGTAGACCTTGAGCGACGACTTGAAGCCCGACCAGTACTCGTCGTTGTTCGAGTAGTTGTACGAGTAATCGTAGAACGGAATCGCGAGCAGCTTCTTCGCCGCGAAGTAGTTGAACGCGCGGTGGTCGTACTGCGCTTCGCTGTAGCCGTACGCGGTGCCGACGATCTGCGTGAAGGTCTGCGCGGGGTGCGCGAGGTCGCTCACGTCGAAGATGGCGAGCTGCACGCGCGAACCCGACCAGTCACCCGTCGGCGAGATGTACGTGCCGATGGTCAGCAGGTGATTCTCATCGAGCGGGTGGATGTACGACGAGAACCCGGGGATCGTGACCTCACCGATCTTCGTCGGGTGCTTCGGGTCGCTCAGGTCGAACGTGAAGAGCGGGTCGACCTGCTGGTAGGTCACCACGAAGCCCTTGTCGCCGACGATGCGGCTCGACATCACGCGCTCACCCTCGGCGATGTCGGGCGAGGCGCCGATGACGTCGAGGTAGCCGTTGTTGTCCTTGAGCACCGAGAGCCGGTTGGTGGTCTGCACCGTGCCCCACCAGTTGTCGGGGTTCGTGGTGTCGGGAATGCGGGTGTTGATGTTGGTCACCACGCGGAGCTCGCCGGTCGCCGCTTCATCGAGCGAGAACTGGTCGAGGATGTGCCCGTCGACGATGCCCGAGGCCTTGTAGTTCGCGCGCTCCGGCTGCGCCGGCCAGGAAGAGCGCCATCACATAGCCG
>JBEHYH010000464.1:0-5192 GCA_048498275.1 Myxococcota bacterium
TCGCGTTCAACCGCGCGTCGATTCTGAAGTTGAACCCTACGTTCTCGACGTTGTTGCCGGCGTACGAAAAAGCGCTCGCGCCGCTCATCGAGTTCGGTGTCTTGCGCATCGTCAACGGAGGCGCCGCGGTCGGCGGTTACCTCGCGAGCCACGAGAAGGTGAAGCACGTGCACATCACCGGCTCCGGCATCACGCACGACGCGATCGTGTGGGGCGTCGGTGAAGAGGCCGCGAAGCGCCGCGCCGACAATGACCCGAAGCTCAAGAAGCCGATCAGCTCCGAGCTCGGCGGCGTGTCGCCGACCATCATCGTCCCCGGCAATTGGACGAAGGCCGACCTCCGCTTTCAGGCCGAGAACGTGGCGTCGCAGCGGCTGCACAACTCGGGTCACAACTGCATCGCGACGCAGGCGCTGATCCTGAGCAGCGACTGGGCGCAGAAGGACGCGTTTCTCGCGGAGCTGCGCGATGTGCTCGACAAGCTGCCCGCGCGCACGCCGTGGTACCCGGGGAGCGATCGGAAAATCGGCCTCGCGAACGCGTCGTACCCCGCGGCTGAGAATCACGGCGGCCGGCTGCTGATCGAGGTGAACGACAAGACCTCGAAAGACCTGTTCACCACCGAGTACTTCGCGCCGGTGCTGGGTCACACCGCGATTCCGGGTACTGGAGCCGACTTCTTGAAGGCCGCGGTGAAGTTCGCGAACGAGCAGCTCGATGGAACGCTCGGCGCTAGCTTGATCGTCGACCCGGCTGATCGCGAATCGATGGGCGCGGCGTTCGATGAGGCCATCGCGGAGCTGCGCTACGGCGCCATCGGCATCAACGTGTGGAGCGCGATCGCCTTCCTCCACCCGAACGCCGTGTGGGGCGCGTTCCCCGGGCACACGCTGCAAGACGTGAAGAGCGGCATCGGCGTGGTGCACAACGGGTTCTTGATCGCCGACGCGGAGCGCACGGTGCTCACCGGGCCGTTCCGCCCGTTCCCTCGATCGATCGTGCATGGCGAGCTCTCGTTGTTCCCGAAGCCGCCGTGGTTCGTGACGGCGCGCAGCGCGTTGGACACCGGCAAGGCGTTGACGTCGTACGGCAGCGAACCGCGGTGGCTCGGCCTGCCCGGCATCTTCGCCGCGGCGTTCCGCGCGTGAGTCACCAGATGATCGTGAAGTGAGAATGGGCAGCGTCCTCGCGAGAGGTGACGCTCCCGTTCTTCTGGCCGATGAGCTCGAGCATGCGGCTCATGATGCCGACGTTGAACAGCCGTGAGGCGCCGGTGGTGTTGAGCGTGATCTCGACGTGGCGCTCACCGCGCGCGACGCAGGTCGCGATGTAGAAATTGGTCGCGGCGTGCCAGTTGTCGGCCATCTGCAAGAACGTCTTCTTCGGGCCGGCGAGGCGAGCCAGCATGGCCGTCGCCTTGCCGAGAATCGTGCGGTCGTAGCCGTCGACCCAGCGCCGCCCGAGCATGATCATCGCCTCGTCGTCGGGCGTGCCCGGCGCGTTCAGCTTCGCGCTGAAGCAGAGCAGCGAGGTCCACACCGGGAAGGGGAGGTCGTGCACGTTCGCGGCGTCGATGCCTAGCGCGCCGAGTTGCGCCTGGGCCTCGGGCGTCAGCAGCCCGTGCGCGCGCAAGACGTTGTTGATCAACGTCTCGACGGTGCGGCGATAGACGAGCTGGGGCTTCTCTTCAGACATGCGCTCCATCAACCCCATTTCACCGTGAAGTGCGTGCCTTCTGGCACCTCGCGCGTGTCGACCGTGCACGAAGTGACGCCGATCTTCCCGCACATCTGGAGGATGACTCCGGTGTTGAAGTGACGGACCACGCCGCCGACGTTGAGCTCGATCTCCACGTGCCGGTCGCTCAGCGCGGTCGTCTTCGCGACGTAGAAGTCGTTCACGGTGCGCCAGTTGTCGGCCATCTTCATGAGCATCTTCTTCGGCCCGAGGAGCCGCGCGATCATCAGCGTGCTCTTGCCCATGAAGGTCTCCATGTACCCATCGATCCACCGGCGGCCGAGCTCGACGAGCGCGTCGTCTCCCGATTTGCCCGGTGCGCTGATCGCCGCGCAACACGAGAGCAGTTTCGTCCACGTGGAGAAGGGGATGTCGTGCACGTTCGTCGGTTCGACACCGAGCGCACGAAGCTGCGCGATCGCGTCGGGGGTCAGCAGGTCGTGCGCGCGGAGCACGTTGTGGATCAACGTCTCGACGGTGTGCCGAAAGACGACGCCGGTCTTTTCATCAGACATGCGGCCCCCTCTGCGTGACTCAGGTCCAGGTGACGGTGAAGCGCGACTGGCCGTCGAGGTCGACGGTCTCGACGCGGCCGGTGGTGATGCCCATCGTGCTCAGCACCTCCTCGAGCACGCCGCTGTTGAAGTGACGAATGGCGCCGCCGACGTTGAGGTTGATCTCCACGTGCTTCGGCCCGCGATCGATCGACGTGGCGACGTAGAAGTTGTTCGTGGAGCGCCACTTGTCGGCCATCGTCATCAGCACCTGCTTCGGGCCGACCACGCGCGCGAACATCAACGCGGCCTTGCCGATGAACGTCTGGAAGTAGGCCTCGATCCACCGGTGGCCGAGGCGGTTGAGCGCGACCTCCGCGGGCATCGCGGGAGTGCCCAGCGTCGCGCAGTACTCGAGCAGCTTCACCCACGTCGCGAAGTACACGTCGCTCAAGCGCGCGACGTCGACGCCGAGCTCGAGCAGCTCGTGCTGCACGTCGGGCGTCAACAACTGACGCGAACGCAGCACGCGGTTGATCAGCGTCTCGACGGTCTCCTTGTAGACGATGCCGTCGTGGGTATCGGTCACGGGGTGACGAAGCCGAGGCTCGTACCGCCCTGGAACCCGTTGTTCGACCCCTGCGTGCCGTCGTCGTTCGGGTCGAAGTCGGCGTAGCACCAGCTCCCGCCGTCGAAGGAGAACCGGTACGCGTAGTGCTGACCGGGCTGCGCGGTGACCGGCAGCGGCGCCTGGTATTCGAGGTTGTTGCCCTGCTGGTTGTGGAAGATGGCGAGTGACCAGTTCCACCCGAAGCCGGGGTCGAGGTTGTCGAAGCCGACGCCGATCTGCGCGGTGATCGCCGAAGGGTTGCTGGTGCCGTCGGTGATGCCCGGCTGGTACACCTGCCCGTAGGCGAAATCGGGCGCGCCGGCGTCGAGCTGCGGCGGCCACTGCAGCTTGCAGAAGGCCAGCGCGCTCTGATTGCCGACGTTGATGTCGTACTGCTGCGAGACCTCGTAGCCGTTGGTGTCGGAGCCGTTGAGATCGCAATACAGCCAGCCGGCGTCGGCGAGCTGCAGCCGCGCCGAGAGCGCGTGCCACCCGGTGTACGCGGGCGGCGCGGTGATCGTGAACTGGCGCTCCGTGCCGGCGTCGATGCCGTGGGTCGCGTCTTTCCACGCCCAGTTCGCGCTGAGTGACGCGTCGTCGAACTGCGGGCCGAGGCCGATCTGCACATGCGGCGCGCCCGTGGCCGTCTGCACGTACGCGTTCACGGTGAGCAGCGAGCCGCTCGCCGGCGCGGGGTCGGAGACTTCGCCGAGCCGGCACGTGGTGATGCTCTCGACGACGGTGAGCGTGCCGGTGTTCGAGAACACGTACGCGTTGCTGCCCAGCTTCGCGCGGAAGGCGAGGTCGAGGTTCTGCGCGCTCGCCGGCGCGGTCAGCGCACCCGTGTAGACATCGGCGTCGTTGTCATCGGCGGAATAGGTCGTCGCGCTCCAGTGGGTCCACGTCGAGGGCTGCGTACCGGTCGCGCCGAAGCCGATTTCGACGGTGAGCCCCGTACCCTGGCCCGGCGCATCGGTGAGCGTCGGTGCGACCACGCGCGCGGAAGCGGGCGCGGTCTGCGCGTTCACCAGCACCGTCTGCGAAGTACCGCCGGTCAACGCGACGCTGGTGACGTTGAACGGGTTCGCGGTGAGCGGCGGCAACTGCGCGCTCTGCACGCCGTTCGCGGAACCATCAAGGTCACAGTAGCTCCAGGCGCCACCTGCCACGCGGAAACGCCACGCGAGGAAGTAGCTGCCCGCCGCGGGCCCCAGAAGCGTCTGCTGGTATTCTTCGCCCCCTCCGCTGACGTCGTGGTTGAACACCGAAGCAGCGCTCCACTGCCACGAAGCCCCGGTCGGGTCGCTCGTGTTGCCGTAGCCGAGCTGCCCTTCGATGCCGGTGCCCGCGCCGTTCGCCTCGGTGATGCCCTGCACGTAGACGCGGCCGTAGGTCGTCGCGCTCGCGCGGCCTTCGTACGTGATGAGCGAAGTGGGGAACTGGAAGTTGCACGAGTCGACGGTGAGCGCGGTGACGTTGAGCGTGCCCTGCTGATCGTCGTTGAACCCATCGTCGCTGCCGTTCGCGTCGCAGTAGCGCCAGTTGCCGTCGTCGGCGTTGAAGCGGTACGCGAATTTGTAGTTGCCGACACCGGGGTTCGGGAGCGCCGCGGAGAACTCGTCGTTGTTGCCCTGATCGACGTTGAAGCTCGCGTCGACCCAGGTCCACGTGCTCGGGTCGGCCGTCAGCCCGTAGCCGAGCTGGCCCTTGATGCCCGCGCCGGCGCCGGCCGAATCGGTGCGGCCCTGTTTGTAGACCTGCGCGTAGATGGTCGGACCCGCGGCTGAACCTCGCAGCGAAATGACAGGCGCTGCTTCCGTCGCGACGCCGCCCAGCTTGCACCAGTCGACCGAGGCCGAGGTGATGGTGAGCGTCGCGGTCTCGGTCGTCTCGGTCCAGTTGCTCCCGTTGTCGACGGAGAAGCGCGCCTTCACGGTGAACGCGCCGGCGTCGGTGAACGCGATGACGCCTTCGTAGACGTCGAACTCCCCGTCGTCTTCGCGGTAGGTCGCGTCACTCCACGTGAAGGCGCTGCCCGACGCGAAGCCGACCTGCGCTTTCACGCCCGCGCCCTGACCCGTGCCTCCGGTGACGTTGGGCACCTTCACGCGCGCGGCGATGTGCAGGTTCACCGGGGCCGGCGCGGTGAGATTGCCGGTGAGCAACTGCGTGCCGGTGATGACGGGAGGCAGGATCGATTCGAGGTACGTGAACGAGTTGTTCAGCGTCGACGATTGGCCATCGGGGTTGGTGACGGTGACCGAGACGGCCGTGGGCGTCAGACCCGGCGGCGTCGCCGCGGTGAGCTTCTTCGCGTCGAAGAAGCTGAAGTTGATCGACGAGAAGCCGCC
>JBEHYH010000465.1:0-5172 GCA_048498275.1 Myxococcota bacterium
GGTTCGCGCACGGCAAGCGCTTGCTCTTCCCTATGCCTTCGCGCACGTCGTTGTCGGCGAGCACGTCGACGGTGAACACCGGGCCGAACGGCTTCAGCAATTCGAGCGCCTTCGCCGAAAAGCCACAGCGCGGGAACAGCGCGTTGCCCTTCATGAAGAGCACCACCGGGTGCGACTTGATCTGCTCGTCGAACTGATTCTTCAGGGTTTCAGACAACATGTTCATCCTTTCGATTTCGCCCACTGCGCGGGCGTGAAGGTCTTGAGCGCGAGCGCGTGGAGTTCACCCGTCGCGAGCACGTCCTTGAGCGGCGCGTAGACGAGCTGATGCGCGCGCACCATGGGCACGCCTTCGAAGCTCGCGCTGATGACGCGCGCCTCGAAGTGATCGTTCGTGCCGGTGGTGTCGACGACCTGCACCTGCGCATCGGGAATTGCGCCCTTGATGCGTTCTTCAATCCACTGCGTGGTCAGCATTTGTCAGTTCACTCCACCGGGGGGCACGACCCAACCCGGGTCGATGCCCATGCTCTTAATCACCTGTTCCCAGATTTTCTCGGGCTCCTGCTGGAGCACGATCGCCGGGTCGGCTTCGGTGAACAGCCAACTGCCCTGCTTCATCTCGAGCTCGATCTGCCCCGGGCCCCAGCCCGCGTAGCCGAGTAGAAACCGCAGGTGCGCCGATTCGTTGAGCAGCAACGGTGACAGCGCGTCGCTGGTGACGCTCAGAAACACCCCGGGGAAGAGCTCGTTCTTCTCTTCGACGTCGGTGACGTCATGGAGCACGAACCCGCGAAACGGCTCCACGGGCCCGCCGTGCAACAGCGCGTCGTCGCGGCGCGACGCGGCGATCTTCAGCGACTGACTCCTGCCGAGTTCCCTGAACGTCAGCGGCGCGGTGCGGTTGATGATCAACCCCATCGAGCCTTCATCAGAGTGTTCGATCATCAACACGACGGTCTTCGAAAAGTTCTCATCGAGGAGCTGCGGCGTAGCGATGAGGAACCCTGGCGCGAGCGACTTCACGCGGCGAGCTTATCGCCGGTGCGGCGTTTTCTGGCGAGCGCGATGACGCCGAAAATCACACTCCAAACAGAGAGGAAGATGGCGAACGCGATCTGAATGATGGTGCAGCCTTCGGCGAGCATCGAGGCACCCGGGAACTTCGTGCGATCGAGGCGATGCGCGTCATCGGCGACCAGCGAGTTCGAAGCTGCGCTGAGAATGCGTTCACCGGTTTCGAGATTGAACGCGACCGTGCGCGCCGCCCTGATGCCTTCCTGATTCGTCCACCCGGCGAAGTTCGGGTCGGGTCGTGGCGCACGGAAGACCCACGCACCATTCTGATGCGTCACCCCGTCCATGATCGGCGTGGTCGCGCGGTTCATTCCGCAGATCCAACAGAACGGCACCCACGCGCGTTCCGTTCGACTGAGCCGATCGTCGTCGAGCAACACGATGCCCGGAGCCAGCTCGACTGCGGTGTGGTCGTACCTGCGGTTGAAATCGATGGTCGCGTCTCTCTGCGCGGCAGTGACCCGAAACGTCATGCGCTGCGCGCCGAGAAACCAGCCGAGCGTGACCACGAACCACAGCGTGAAGGGAATGAAGAAGATCGTTCGCTTCATGCAGCGCGCAGCACAGAGCCCGCGTTCATGCGTTCGCGCGTGAGCCGAAGCCGCTCTTTCCAACACGTGGCCCACTCCGCGTCCATCAGGCGGCCGTGACGGCGCAGCGCGAGCACATCAGCCGCTTCGACGAGCTTCTGCTTCTGCGCGTCAGCCGACGTCGGGCGATTGACGAATTCGAGCTCTGAGCACGCACGCTCCAGCGCGGGCATCACGCGCGAGGCATGCGTCTTCATGAGCCAATCGATCAGCGCCCACGAGAAGTCTGCGTGGTTGCGTTCTTCACGCGCGATCTGTTCGAGCACCCGGCGCGTCACCGGCTCCTCGCAGACCGCCGCGCACCTCGCCGCGACATCGGCGTTGAAGTCTTCGAGCAGGCAGCCATCTTTCAAAGACTCGACCGCCAGCGTGACGAGCGGGTCTTTCACGTCGTCGAAGCCGCCGAGCAGCAGGTCAGGCATCGGCTCGACAGTGAAGCTGCGACCGCCGTAACCGGCCGCGAGCGCGAAGCAGCGTTGGGCATGATCGATTTCCTCGAGCGCCGCGCGATGACTCCACGTCATCAGGTCAGCCGGGGCCCCCACCGCCGCCAGCAACCACGAGATGCGCGAGAACGCCGGCACCGACGCGTGTTCTTTCTGCGCGTCGTGCAACCAGAGCGCCTCCAGCGCGCGACGCGTCGGCTCGTCGAGCCCCTTCGCAGACGGGCGATCGCCCGCGGTCCAATCGGCGCCTTCCTTGAGCTCCGGGTGCAACTGACGACCCTTCACGCGCAACGGCCGGCCCCAGGCGCCGCCCATCGAACCGAGGCCCTCCGCGATGAACCCAATCACCGCTCCCGCCGGGCCACCCAGCGCCGCGATGGCGCCGAAGATCGTGCCGAAAATCGACGACGCGTGCCGGCGGCTCTCTTCTTTGTTCGCCGCGACGCGAATGCCGTTCACCGCGCCCCAGACGCCGAGCACGAACTGCGCGAAGCACAGCACGTAGAACGGCGCCATCGACGACCTGTCGCCCTCCAACACGACCCACAGCCAGAAGTTGAGCGGCGCGATGAGAAGCGCGGCCAGCACCTGCGGCCACACCATGAGGCGGCGAGCGGTCGGTTCCATAGAGACCGAACTCTCGCACGCCTCCGCGAATTCCGTGCGCCGCTAGAACCTTCCCGACAGGGCGAGCCCGTTCGCGGTCGGTGAGACGAACGGCACGATCATCAACTGGTTCTTCGTCAGCGCGTCACGCACCAGCGATTTGTGCGGCGCCGCGAAGCCCGCGATGAACATCGCGACGCCGGCCGCCTGCGCGAGCCCGAGCAGCGTGCAGTACACGCCGACCGTCGCGAGCGGCAGCACGCCGATCTGAATGAACGGCCCCACCACGGGGATGTATTGGGGCCAGAACGGGTTGGCGCCTCCCGAGACGTCGGTGCCGATGGCCGCGATGAGAATCGAGATGAAGTACGTCGCGCCGAACGTCGCCGCGCCACCGGCCACGAGGCCCCAGCGCGGGTGCGTCACCAGGTGATAGCCCTCGGGCATCGGCTCGTTCTCGTTCCAGTTGTCGATGCGCAACGGGCGGTACGGCTGCTGCGGCGCCGGCTGCTGATACTGCTGCGGGTAGTACGGCTGTTGCGGCGCGTACTGCTGTTGTTGCTGCTGCATCGGAGGCGGCGGTGGCGGCGGGGTTTCGTTCTGCGGTTGCTGCTGCTGCGCGAACGCCACCATCGAGAACATCGTGAGAAACATGACGACAGTGTTGCGACCCATTCATTCCTCCAGTGTGTAGCGCGGCACTGTAGAACGACTCGCATGCGAGCACTCGTCAACGTGAAGGCAGGCGGTCCCGAGGTCCTCCAGGTGAAGGACCTGCCGAAACCCGAAGCCCGAACGAATGAGATTCTGATTCGCGTGAAGCGCGCGGGGCTGAACTTCGCCGACGTGTCGGCGCGCGTCGGCCTGTACCCCGACGCTCCCAAGTTCCCGATGGTGATGGGCTACGAGGTGAGCGGCGTCGTCGAAGCGCTCGGCGCGACGGTGACTGATTTCGCGGTGGGCGATCGCGTGGTGGCGATGTCGCGCTTCGGAGGTCAGGCCGAATACGTCGCGGTGCCGGTGTGGCAGGCGCGCAAGCTGCGCGACGAGCTGAGCTTCGATGAAGCCGCCGCGCTGCCGGTCAACGCGCTCACCGCGTACCACATGCTCTTCTGGGTCGCGCCGGTGCAGCCGGGCATGACCGTGCTCATTCACATGGCCGCCGGCGGGGTCGGTCTGCTCGCGATTCAACTGTGCAAGGCGATACCGGGCGTGAAGATCATCGGCACCGCGTCAGCGTCGAAGCACGAGTACCTCTCGTCGCTCGGCGTCGATCACTGCATCGACTACCGCACCAGAGACTACGTCGCCGAAGTGCGCGCGCTCACCAACGGCCGCGGAGTCGATCGCGTGCTCGACGCGCTCGGCGGGCCTGACTGGGAGAAGGGCTACAAGCTGCTCAAGCCGGGCGGGCACCTGTGCTGCTTCGGCTGGGCGAACATGGTCGACGGCGAGAAGCGCTCGCTCCTTCGCGTGGTGAGCCAGTTCCTGCAGCTCAAGAAGTACAGCCCGATGGAGTTGATGGACACCAACCGCGCGGTCTCCGGCACCAACATGGGCCACCTGTGGAACGAGACGGAGCTGATGGGTCACCACCTCGGCAAGGTGATGGAGCTCAACGCGGCCGGCAAACTCTCCGCGCGCGTCGACAAGGTGTTCAAGCTCGACAAGGCCGGCGAAGCGCACGCGTACGTGCAGGCGCGAAAGAACGTCGGCAAAGTCATCTTCGACTGCGAGTGACCGGGAGCGGCGCGGCAGGTGCGCCAGCTCAGCGAGTCGCGGGCGCAGACAAGAAGCACGGCGTTCAGTTGCCGAGCCGCGACAACTCGGCGTCGATGATGCGCGCGAAGTCCGCCGCCGGCCGTGCGCCCGACAACATGATGCCGTTGATGAAGAACGCTGGCGTGCCATCGACTCCAGCGAGCTGACCCGCCGCGAGGTCTTTCTTCACCGCCGCCTGCGCGCGTTCAGAAGAGAGGCACGAATCGAACTTCTTCTCGTCGAGCCCGACATTCTTCGCCTGCGCCTTGAGCGCGTCTTCATCGAGCTCACCCGACTCGAACAACGAGTCGTGCATTTCCCAGAACTTGCCCTGTTCGTTCGCGCACACCGCCGCCGCCGCGGCGCGCGGAGCCTTCGGGTGGAACGACAGCGGGTAATGGCGGAACACGAAGCGCACCTTGCCCTCGTAGGCCTTGAGCACCTCGTTCACCGAATCCAACGCGCGCGAGGTGTTCACGAAGCTGAAGTCTGAAGCCGGCTACCAGTTGGTGATGAAGGCGCCGGAGAAGCCGCGCAAAGCGGTCGACGCGAGCGGCCCGTCACGGGGCCCCGCCGACGCGAAGATCGTCATCGTGGAGTTCGCCGACTTCGAGTGCCCGTATTGCTCGCGCGCGTTGGATTCGTTGAACGAGGTGCTCAAGGCCTACGAGTGCAAGGTGCGCTTCGTGTTC
>JBEHYH010000466.1:0-5153 GCA_048498275.1 Myxococcota bacterium
TGACGCGGCCAAGTGGCTGCTCACGCCGGCGCTCGCCGCGGGCAAGTTCGGGCTCAAGCTCTTCAACCTCGGCGGCAGCTATGTCGCGAAGACCATCTCGCGCTTCACCGGCACCGAGACCCTGCAGCAGCTCGCCGACTTCATGCTCAACATCAGCGGCATGAACGAGGGCTTCAAGGAACGCGCGCGTCAGACGCGTGAGCTGCTCGAGGCGCCGACCACGGGCTTCATTCTCGTCACCGGCCCCATGCCGGAGCGCCTCGACGAAGCCGTCTACTTCCACACGTTGCTCAAGCAGAACAAGATGAACGTCGTCGCGATCGTCGTGAATCGCGTGCACCCCGCGGTCGCGACGTCACTGTGGGAAGAGGTCGCCCGCCTGCCTGAACTTCGTCAGAAGAAGTTCGAAGACACGCTGAAGGAGGCTGACGCGCAGGCGCGGCAAGACGCGCGTGGCGTGGCGAAACTCCGCGAAGAATGCCCGGGGACGCCGCTGGTGCTGGTGCCGCGCTTCGACCACGACGTGCACGACCTCAAAGGGCTGTACGACACGTCGCACTGGCTCTGGGGCGACCAGCGCTTCGAAGGGTGACCCGCTATAGTGACCGGAACCTGCGCGGCCGCGCGGGTGTCGAGGGCTCCATGCACGTTCGAGTTGCGGCGTTTGCGGTACTGCTGGTGACGGGCTGCGCGCACACGAAGGGTTCAGTCGCCGCGAACACGCAGGAAGTCCGCTTCGATGAGGTGCTCATCACCGGCGATCTCGAGCTCGAGAAGCTGAACGATGAAGAGCTCTTCGCCGCCGCGACCTCGTTCTACGCCGCCGAAGATTTCGCGCAGGCCGCCCGCTACTTCGGCCGCATCGGCGACTTTCATCAGCAGTCGAAGCACTACCGGCCGGCGCTCTACAACGCGGGCCTCGCGCACGAGAAACTGAAGCAGTGGGAAGAAGCGTGGGTTCGTTTCTCGCCGCTCTCGGAGCCCAAAGGCACGGGCGATGGCCTCGACGCCGCGTTCCGTCTCGCCGAAGTCGACTACCACCTCGAACGTTTCGCCGACGCCGTCGAGATCTTGAACATCATCGCTGATCGCCCGGAGCTCCCTTCGGACAAGCGCCTCGAAGCGCGCGTGCAGGCGGGCGTGTGCCAGCTCGAGATGGGCCAGTCTGACGAAGCCGAGGCGACGCTGCGGCACGCGCTCGACTACTTCAACGCGCTGCCCGACAAAGATCTCGTCGACGACTACTTCCCCGCGCAGGCGCAGTTCTTCCTCGGCGAGATCTTCCGCCTCCACTACGAAGACGTCGAGCTCGACGCGCGTAAGAGCATCGAGAAGCTCCAGGAAGATCTCGAATACAAGTCGGAGCTGCTGCTCTCGGCGCAGGGCCACTACCTGCGCGCGATCCGCATCGGCAACGGCTACTGGGCGACCGCGTCGGGCAACCGCATCGGCGGGCTCTACGAGAGCATGTACGACCACATGATCAACGCGCCCGCGCCCAACACGCTCGGCGCCCCGGAGCAGGAGGTCTACAAGTCGGAGCTCCGCAAGAAGATCCGCGTGCTGATCAGCAAGGCCATCACCGTCTACGAGCGCACGCTGGAAGCGGCCGAGCGCATCGGCGCCTCGAGCCCGTTCGTGCAGCAGACGCGTGAGAGCCTGGCGCGCATGAAGGAGCTGCTGCTGGCTGAAGCGAAGGCTGAAGAAGCCGAGAAAGCCGCGTCGGCGCCTCCGGGCACGTAAGCTCAAGGCTCCCCGTGGAGCCCCTCTACACGCCAGCGGAGCTCGCAGAAGTCACCGCGTACTACGCGCCCATCTACCTCTCGGCAGCGGTGAACGAGGTGTTGTGGCCGGTGCTGCTGACGCTGTTCGCGGTGTTCTTCCCGCGCCTGTGGAAGCCGCGCGACACCCTCGCCTTTTCCCTGCGCTTCGCGATCACGTATTTCCTGGCACTGGCGTTGCTCTACCTGCCGGTCGGCGTGTGGTTCGACTACGTGCGCGAACATCAGTTCGGGCTCTCGTCGGAATCACTCGGCAGCTACCTGTGGGACGAGTGCAAATCGTGGGCGCTGTACGTCGCGTCGATCACCGCGCTCGCCATCGGCGTGTTCGGGCTCGCGAAGCGAACCCGGCACTGGTGGTGGCTCGTCGCGTTCGCGTCGTCGATCGTGCTGGTGGGCTCCATCGCGCTCGACCCGTACAAAGCGAGGCTCTACGTCGACGAGACACCGCTGGCGCAGGGCGAATTGCGCGCGCAACTCACGGCGCTGCTCTCACGCGCCGAGGTGCCGTTCGCCGACATTCTCGTACTTCACACCGGTGAGAAATCGGTGCGCGTCGGAGCCGCGTTCGCGGGCACGGGAGCCACCCGCACGATTCTGCTGAGCGACACGCTGCTCGAGAAGATGACGCCGGCGGAAGTCTCTGCCGCCGTGGCGCATGAGGCGGGGCACGTGCGCGAGTCGCGCTGGCCAGGCCGCGTGCTCTCGGTGCTCGCGCTCTTCGCGTTGCTCGGGTTCTGGGAGTGGCTCTTTCGCGCCGCCGCGGCGCGCCGTTGGTACGGCATCACCTCACGCGGCGACGTGCGTGTGCTCCCATTGCTGGTGCTGCTCTTCAATCTGGTGATGCAGGTGGGCGCGCCGATTTCAGCGGCGTCTTCCCGTCGACGTGAAATCGAAGCCGACGCATACGCCGTTCAACTCACGCACGACGCGTCATCGCTCATCTCGCTGTTGCGCAAACTCACGCGCATCAACAAAGCCGATCCGGATCCCCCGCGCTGGTTCGTGTTGTCGGGCGCCTCGCACCCGGGCCTCACCGAGCGCGTCGCGGCGATTCAGAAGAACGCGACGCCCGCGCCGCCGACCACCGCCAACGTCGGCACTTCAGAACAGCAGTTGCCCGGCGACATGCGGTAGCGCGCCTCGGCTTCGAGGAAGAAGTACTTGCCGATGAAGATGTCCATACCGGCGGCGGCCGAGAAGCCGAACGAGTACTTGCCCGGGTTCTTGAGGTTCTCGTTGATGGCGAACGACACCGAAGCGTACGGCTTCACCGGCGAACGGGGGAAGAGCGAGCCCTTCACCCCGAGCACGTCCCACGTGCGGCTCTCCTTGCGGAACTCGAGATCGCTACGCAGCGACAGCCAGCGCGTCAGGCGCATCTCCAGGCCGGGCGAGTGCGCGAACGTCGGCGTGCTGAAGTCGACCTTGCCGTCGGGCGTCGAGATCGCCGACGAGAAACCGGGCATGTATTTGATGGCGAGGAAGTTGGGCTTGTTGTCATCGCGCGGGCGCTGCGGCTGCACGACGACAGGCGGCGGTGCGGCCACCGGCGCCATCACGGGTACCGGCGCGTAGACGACGGGCGGCGGCGAATACACAGGCTGAGGCTGCACGTAGACCGGCGGCGGCGGCGCGTAGACGATCGGAGGAGGTGCGTACACCGGCGCGGGCTGCACGTACGGCGCCGGAGCCGCGCTCACCACCGCGTCATAGTGGTGATGATGCCGGCGGTAGCCGATGACCGTCCCCTGCGCGTAGCCCGACGACACGGAGACCTGCCCCGTGGGGCCCACGACCACGACGTGCGGGTGGCCTGCGAACGCAGCAGGCACCAGCCCGAATGCAACCAACACCGCGAAGAGACGAACGTAGCGAGACATGCAACCTCCGGTTTCGACATCTGTTGCCGGAGGTCCGGAAGGCGATCATCGACTGTAGAAACGCAGCAGATATCGGGCGCGTTGCTGAAGCGGCGAGGTGCTGGCGGCGGCGAGTTCCAGATCACGCACACCGCTGCGATCGCCACGGCGAAGCCGGAGTTCTCCACGGTTGACGCGCGCCAGGGCCGACGCGCCATCGAGGCGAATCGCTTCGTCGTACGCCGCTTCAGCCGCGCCGACGTTGCCCTGCTCATGGAGCACCGACCCGAGCGCCGCATGCACCGCGGCATCGAACGGGTTCAGAACGAGCAGGCCGTTGAAGATGCCTTCCGCCGCGTCGAGCTCACCCGCGTCGACGAGATCGAACGCCTTCGAGATCAACGCGACGGCTTGATCGCGCGTGATGCCACAGTCTTGAGCGAGCGTATTCATGGCGGTTCACCGGATGTTGCGCACGGAGTTCATCGCGATGTCGGACCACATCTTCACGACGTTCTGGAGCATCTGACTGATCTGATTGAGCATGTTCATCACCGACTGCTGCTGCGACTGCAGTTGCGTGAGCTTCGCCTGCTTGCTCGTCGCATCCATCTTCGGGTCGTTGATGGTGTCGGTGATCTGCCTCTGGAGGTCGTCTCCGAGATTGCCGAGGTTCTCGAGCGCGCCCTCGATGCCCGGCTTCGTCGACGGAGGCTTCGAGCCCGAGATGCTCGAAGACCCGGAGCCGCTGTCCGACGAACCGGTCTGCTCCATCGAACCGGTGCTCACGGAGCTCGTCGAGCCGATCTCCGAGCCGCTCGACGAACCAGACACGCCGTGCGAGCTCGAGTTCCCCACCGCTTGCCCTTTCAGCTTGTCGAGGTACGCCGTCGCCTCCGCGAGTGAAACCTGGCCGTCGCCATTCGCGTCGGCGCGCGCGAACGCGGGGTTGCTCAACACCTGCGCCGCGGCGTCTCGAGAGCCCTGACTCCGCGCGCCGTCATTCGCCACCGCCCGAACCCACGTCGCCGAAACGGTCGCGTCTTTCCGCCAACGCTCCTGGTTGGGGATCGACACGAGGTATTGAATGTCGCGCTGGAGCTGCTCCGCCGCCTGAAGCTCCGGCGACTTCACCGGCTCGGCACCATGCTCGACCGAGGCCGCGTAACCGGTCGAAGCCGGCTGCGTCGATTCACGCGCGGCGCTCGTCGGGGTCTGCGTCTGCGGTGGCGGCGCAGCGTCGACGAGCTGCTGCACCTCATTCTTCGGAGGCGGAGGAACGTTGATGGCGTGCGTCGCCTGCGTCTCGAGCTCCGTATTGATCGTCGTGACCGACGTGCTTCCAATGGGGGTCGTCATGTGCGGCTCCTGTGAGTGCGTGGTTGGAGCGGCTCAATGCCGAGAACGTGCCAGGTCGACGCGCTACGAAAACCGGCGGGTTGCGCGTTCGTGGCAGTCCGCGGAGCAAAGTTGTCGCGCAGCTTGCCCGCGTAGGGCACGTAGCTGTCGA
>JBEHYH010000467.1:0-5149 GCA_048498275.1 Myxococcota bacterium
CGCCTGACGGAACCTGCTGGCGACCAGCGCGGCCTTCGCGTCGGCGACCAGCTTCTCGAACTCCGCGTCACCCGTCGGCGCGGCGACGACGACCACCGGGGCGCCCGCGTCCTTCGGCGCTTCGACGACCACGGCGCCGGCGTCTTTCTCCGCCTCGACGACCGGAGCGCCCGCGTCCTTCGGCGCGTCGACGACCGCGGCGCCCGCGTCGATCACCGGCTCGACCACGGCCGCGGCGCCTGAATCGGTCTCTTCGACCGCCGCCACGCCGGCGTCTTCGACCACCGCGAGCGGCGCGTTGGCGTCGAGCGGAGGCGTCACCACCGTCACACCGGCATCGGCGACGGGCTCCTCGTCACTACCGAACGACGAATACGCAAGCACCGCGAGCACGCCGACCACCAGGCCCCCGATGATCACCATCGGCAGCGTACGGTTGGGGCGAAGCTTGTTCTCCAGCGACTCCGTCTCGCGGATGTCGGACGGCGTGGAGCTGAAGAACTTGTCTTCCAGCGCGTCGGGCGGCGGCTTCGACGAGGCGTCGCTCCGGCGGAGCTCAGACGGCGAACTCGAGCTGAAGAACTTGTCTTCGAGCGCATCGCCGGCCGGCTTCGACTGCGCTTCGGTGCGACGGAGATCAGACGGCGAGCTCGAGCTGAAGAAACGCTCTTCAGGGTCGGCGGGCTTCGAGATGATCGCTTCCTGTCGAGTCACCTCAGACGGCGAACTCCCGCTGAAGAAACGCTCCTCGGGGTCCACGGGCTTCGGCGGCGCGGTCATCGGCGTCACCTTCACGCTCGGCTGCGGCACCGGGGAAGGAATGGTGTGCTCCGGCAACGGCGGCAGTGGCTCGGCGGGCAACGGCTCGGGTGGCGGTCTCGGCGTCGGCGCCGCGGGGCGCTGCTGCGCGGCCATCGGCGGCGGCGTCGGCGGCGTGAGGTACGGCGCGGTCTCCACCGGCTCCGGCACGGGTTCAGGCGGGAGCGCGGGCAGCGGCGACGGCGTCGACTCGATGGGCTTGAGCGTCACCGGCGCCATCGGCTTCACCGGGGCGAGATCACGGCGTTCGAGCGCGGCGCCACCGAACACCGGCGCGTGCTCCGCTTCGGGCGCCTTCTGCGGCAACGGCGTGCCCCGTGACTCGTAGCGATGCCAGCCGCTGGTCGCGCCCCAGCTCGAATCGCTCTGCAGCCCCTCACCTTCGATCGCCGACCACTGATCCAACAGGCGGCGACGCGCGCGCTCGAGCTCGCCCGGCGCTTCGGCGACGAGGAACTGTGAGCTCGGAGCCGGCGTGGGCTGCGACGGGGCGGGTGGAGGCGTGGGCCGCGAAGCGCCCTTCGCGCGCGGGGCGAACAGGTGCACCTCGGCCTTGTTCTGCTTCGGCGGCGACGCGGGCGGGAGCGGAACCGGCTCGGGGTCGAGCTCCATGGGCCGCAACGGCGCGCTGGTCTCGACCTCAATCGGCACTTCGGTCGGCTGCGTCGGCGCCTCGTGCTCGGCGGCGTCGATCTCGTCACGCACCGAGATCGGCGCGGGCACGATCGGCGGCGGCGCGGGCGGCAGCGCCACGGCGGGCGTCACCGCGGGCGCGACGTTGGGTTCTCCACCCTGCGGAGCCGGGCCCGTGTTGAGCCACTCCTCGATGCCGGGCTTCTTCTTGCCCGCGTCTTCCATCGGCATCGACGCCGCGCCGATCTCGCGGATCAGGCCCTCGAAGTAGAGCTTCGAGATGATGCCGAGCGCGGCGAGATCTTCGAAGTCTGAATCGTCGACCACGCGCGACAACGTGCGGCGGCCGTCGAACAGCCGCAGCAGGCCGTTCACCTCGTCGGGGATCTCGGCGAGGCGATCAGACAACTGCGAGTAGTCGAGCTCGAAGATGGTCTCGAGCGGCGGCAACTGCTCGAGCATGCGGCCCCACTCGTCGAGGCGGCGCATGCCTTCCATCAACAGGCCCTGCGTGGAGACCTCGATGCGCTCCGGGCGATCGCTCGCCACGAACGACACCTCGAACTTGCCTTCGAAGGTGTTGAGCATCCGGTAGAACGCGTTCTCACCGCGCAGCCGGCCGAGCTCGGCGTCGATGACGCGGCCCTCTTTGAAATACACGACGCCGGCGCGATCACCCTCGAGCTTGATGGTGCCGGTCTTGCGGCCGATCTCGAAGGTCTGCACGAGGTCGACCACGCCCATGTCGGCGAGGTTGCCCGCGAAGCCGTTCTTGGTTTCCTTGCGGTCGCTGCGCTCCTTCTCCACCTTCTGGAGAATCATGCGAACGCGGGTGACGACCTCTTTGATGTAGATCGGCTTCGTCAGGTAGTCGTCGGCGCCCTGTTCGAGCCCTTTGACCTTCACCTCGACGCCCTTCTGACTGGTCAGGAAGACGAAGGGGATCTGGCGGAACCGCTCGTCGCTCTTGAGCACCTTGCAGAGCTCGAGGCCGTCCATCTCCGGCATCCGCGTTTCGGACAGCACGAGGTCAGGCGGAGAGATCTGGACTTTTTCGAGCGCGTCCTTGCCGTGAATGGCCGTGGTGACCTGAAAGCCGGCCTTTTTGAGGCTGACTTCCATGACGCGGAGACTCTTCGCGTCTGCATCGACCAACAGCAGGTGCTGCTTCGCCACGGTTTAAACGCCTTTCAAAGATGAGAACGGCCGGGACTTTCGCCTTGCTACAGAGAGAGTCAACGTTTCCAATCAAGTCATGGGCCAGGAGCAACGCAGCGAAAAACGAGCCGAAGTGGAAGCGATTTTCGCGGCGCGAGACGAGAGCGGCGCGGGCACGCTTGTTTTTGCGTCAGCCGATGTGTCAGCGGGCGGCGCGTTCCTCAAGTCGGAGCTGCTCCTCGAGGTCGGTGAGACGCTGGCGCTGGAGTTTCAGGTCCCCGGAGGGGCGGTGGTGAAGACCCCGGCGCGCGTAGCGTGGGTTCGCCGTTTCCCCGAAGGGTCGCAGGCCGCGGGCATGGGCGTGCAGTTCACGGCGCTCGGTGAACACGAGCGCGCGGTGATTCAGAGCTGGCTCAAGTAGCCCTGTTTTTCTGGTCGCCTTCTCGGCGCCCCAGACTTCCGCTCTCGCTTCAGCCTGGTCTCGCCCGTTCGCATGCAGCTGCGAACGGGTTCCCTGCGAGGGCTCCTAACCAAAGAACCCGCCGCCCTTTTTCGACGGAGAGTCGGTGGCCTTCTTGCGGCGCATGTCGATGAGGCGGAGTTCCTGATTCGCCTCGAGGTGCCGTGGGTTCGACTTCACCGCTTCGCGGAAGTGGCGCTCGGCGCCCGCCATGTCGCCTTCGACGCGCGCGATGACGCCCAGTTGGTAGTGCGCGCGATCGTTGTTCGCGTCGATCGACAGCGCCCGCTGCATCATCGCGCGCGCGCTGCCGTGTTCGCCCTTGCGCGCACCGTCCATGTAGATGGCCCAGCCCTGCGCCGCGAGGCTGCTGGCGCCTTTGTCGATGGCGTGGGCCCTGGCGAAGTGCGCCTCCGCCTGCCGGTAGTCGCGCTTCTTGAAATAGACCTCGGCCATCTTGAAGAGGTCTGACGCTTCGCGCGTGGCGGCCGGGTCGGGCCCGCTCGAAGGCTTCGACTTCGCGACGATCAACGCGGCGCGCTTCTCGTCATCGTAGAGCGTCTCGTACGCGTCGCGAATGCCTTCGAACACCGAGCTCATCTTCGACGAGAGGTGCGGCAGCGAGGGCGGCAGACGATCGGGGTGGAACGTCTTCGCGAGCGAGAGGAACGCGCTCTTCACCTGCTCCTTCGTCGCCTGCTGCGTCAGCCCGAGCGTGAGGAACGGGTCGCGTTTCGCGAGCTGCGCGAAGCGGGCCTCGATCTGCACGGCGAGCTGTTGCTCAGCGGCGCTCGGAGGCGCGGGCAACGACTGCACCGTGGGGGGCGCGACGAACCCGGTGTTGGTGATGCCTGAACCGCTGCTGGTGATGCCCGAGCCGCTCGACACGCCAGAGCCTGACGACGACGGCATGCTGCTGAGGTTCTCCATCGCGCGCTTGAGCAGGCGCTGGCGGCGCGCCTTCGCGGCCTCCGCCGAGTCAGACGCGTTCTCGAGATCTTCGATGCGCGCGCGGGGGTTCGTGCCGCCCGGCCCGGGGCTGACGATCTCCGCTTCGATGATGGGCTCGATGAGCGGCAGCTCCGCCGACCGCGGCTGCTGCGCGCTCACCAGCCGCTCGAGGTTCGAATCGACGCGCCGGAGCGCCTCTTCGAAGCTCTGGGACTCTTCGGCGGGCGTGGCGCCTTGCGGCTGCGCGATGCTCCAGAGGTCGGCGTCTTGCGGTTCAGCCTGCCCACCGAGCACCAGCGGCTTCCGGCCGGTCTCCGACGGCGAGGAAACGGGGAGCTGAATGTTCGGGTCGGTCTTCTCTTCGCGCGTGCGCGCCGTCGGAGCGGGCCCGACGTACGTCGCCTGCCGCAACGCCGCGTTCATGCGCTCGATGAGCGACTGCTGATCATTCTTGCCCGGCGCTGCGGGCGTGGCGCTCGAAGGCGAAGACGAGACAGCCGACGGAAACGCCGCGGTCGCGCTCGCGGGCCGAACTCCCGAGCCCGACACGTTGAGCGCCGGGAACACGCCCGACTTCTGAACGCGCGCCTTGGCTTCTTGAGCCGCGGCGAGGAGGCGTTCTTCTTCGGCGGCTTCGGCCTCGAGAAGCTGGCTCTGACGGCGCGCGGCCTCGGCGGCCTCTTCTTCATCGGCGGCTTCAGCCGCACGGCGGAGCTCTTCGCTCGCGATGCGCTCCTCTTCTTCCTGCTCTTTGCGGCGCTGTTCTTCGAGGTGGCGCGTGCGCGCTTCTTCGAACATCTGCGCGCGGGCTTCGGCGTCGGCGCGATCGGCGGCGCGCCGGCGTTCTTCGAGCGCGAGACGTTCCTGTTCAGCGCGTTCAGCTTCAGCACGTTCAGCGGCGAGACGTTCCTGCTCCGCGCGTTCAGCTTCAGCACGTTCAGCAGCGAGACGTTCCTGCTCCGCGCGTTCAGCTTCGGCACGTTCAGCGGCGAGACGTTCCTGCTCCGCGCGTTCAGCTTCAGCACGTTCCGCAGCGAGACGTTCCTGCTCCGCGCGTTCAGCTTCAGCACGTTCAGCGGCGAGACGTTCCTGCTCCGCGCGCTCAGCTTCGGCACGTTCAGCGGCGAG
>JBEHYH010000468.1:0-5148 GCA_048498275.1 Myxococcota bacterium
ACTTCATGTGCGGAGGCGTAGTGACCGACGAGTTCGGTCGCAGCTCCGTGCCCGGGCTGTACGCGATCGGTGAAGTGAGCTGCACCGGTCTGCACGGCGCGAATCGTCTCGCGTCGAACTCGCTGCTCGAAGGGCTCGTCTTCGGTCATCGCGCCGTTCGTCACTGCGTCGAAGATGTGAAAGCGCAGGGTGAAGTGAAGCCGGTGCCTGATTGGGACCCCGGTCACGCGGTGCCGTCAGATGAAGCCGGCATGGTGACCCAGAACTGGGACGAGATTCGGCGGCTCATGTGGAGCTTCGTCTGCATCGTGCGTACCGACAAACGCCTCGCGCGCGCGCGGCGGCGACTCGATCTGCTCCGTGAAGAGATTCGTCAGTACTACTGGGACTACCAGGTGACTCGCGACGTCATCGAGCTGCGCAACATCGCCGACGTCGCGCATCTGATCGTCGAGTGCGCCACGCGCCGCAAAGAGAGTCGCGGGCTGCACTACACACTCGACTACCCGACCGCCGACGACGCGAACTGGTTGCACGACACCGTGGTACAGCGCGAGCCGTGATTCGCCGCGTCGCTGTCTATTGTGGGTCGAAAGAAGGCAACTCCCCGCGCTTCAAGGAAGCCGCCGCGCAGCTCGGGTCTGCGATGGCTTCGCGCGGGCTCGACCTCGTCTACGGCGGCGCGGCGAACGGCCTGATGGGCGCGGTGGCGTCGGCCGTCCTCGACGGAGGCCGGCAGGTCACGGGCATCATCCCCACCGGCATCGAGCGGCAGGAATGGGCGCACCCCGGGCTCACCGAAGCGGTGCGCGTCGCCACGATGTACGAGCGGAAAGCGCTGATGGCCGAGCGCGCCGACGCGTTCATCGCGTTGCCCGGCGGGTTCGGCACGATGGACGAGCTCTTCGACGTGCTCACCCAGGCGCAGGTCGGCATCCACCAGAAGCCGATCGGCATTCTGAACCTCGACGGGTACTACGCGCCGATCATCGACTGGGTGAAGCGCGGGCTCGACACCGGGTTCATTCCGCGTGTTTTGGAGACAGCCCTCGTCTCGCGCGGAGAACCGGCGGAGTTGGTCGACGCGCTGCTGTCGCATACCGCGCCACCTCCGGCGATCGTCTGGCAGGGCGCGCTGCGATCAGCGTGACCTGAAGTTCCTCAAGCAAATCGATCACTTGTGACGCGCTGCTGATCGGCGGGCGAACGCGCGTGTCCGCGTTCCGGCCGGCTGATCTCTTTGTCTGTCGCAATTTCAAACAGTCGTCGCCGGTTCACTCGGAGCCCCGAGCTGATCGCGATCAGAATGTCGCGATCACGCTTGACATGCCTTTTCAATAGCTGCTATTCACGCGCCCTCACTGAGTAGACAGTTTTTGAGGGGACAGATTCGTGGAGCTCCTTCGAGCTGAAGACATCGAGCGAATCGAACGGGAGCACCCGCACGGCCTGACCGCGCGGAAGCTGGTGGGGTTGTTCAACGATCGCGGGGTGCGCCTCACCGAGGGCACCTTCCGCAAATACGTGCAGGCCGGTCTGCTCCCGCGCAGCAAGCGCGTCGGCAAGAAGGGCAAGCACCAGGGGAGCCAGGGGCTCTACCCGGCGTCAGCCGTGCGCCGGCTCAACTTGATCAAGCAGATGATGGCGCAGGGCGAGACCATCGAAGCGATCAAGAGCAGCTTCGTCGGGCTCACCCAGCACATCGATCTCGCGAACCACGAGCTCGGGTTGCTCTTCGACGGCTACGAGCGGCAGCTCGAAACCCGGCCGTACGCCGGAGACAAGAAGAAGGAGCTCGTCAGCCGCTTGCGTTCACTGCGTGTGCAGTCGCGCGAACTGTTTTCGGAGCTGAGTCATTTCGGCAGTGGTCTCACCGCGAAGTCACCACCGTCACCTGTCGCTGTTTGAAACGAAGTCTTTTTCCTGGAGGGGAAAAAATGAACGCTGAAGCCCACGACGAGAGCGTCGATCCACTCAAGTCGGACGTCGGAGAAGACGATCGCAAGCGCAGCAAGACCATGTCGCGCAAGGAGATGGCGCGCGAGCTGCGTCAGAAGCGCCTCCGTGGAGACGTGGACCCCGAAGAGCAGGCGCTGCTCTCGGAGATCAAACAGAACCGCCCGCGCACCCGCGCCGACTGCATCTCGAGCCCGCGCCCCTGCGTGTTCGTGTCGTGCAAGTACAACCTGTACCTCGACGTGAACCCCGAGACGGGCAGCGTGAAGATGAACTTCCCCGACAAGGAGATCTTCGAGCTCGAGTACACCTGCGCGCTCGACGTCTCCGAGAAGGGCGGCATCACGCTCGAGGAGGTCGGTGAGATCATGAACCTCACGCGCGAGCGCATCCGCCAGGTCGAGACCCGCGGCCTCGAAAAGGTGCGCACCGCGACCGAAGCTGAACCGAAGCGCCCGCGCTGAAAATTGCCGTCAGCAGTAGACCGCCCCGTTCGGTGCGCCGTGACACTCGCGTTCGTTGACCCCTCCAGACGCGATTGCTACCTGCTCCAGTGATGCTGGCTCTGCTCTCTGTTTCCGACAAACGTGGACTGGTGCCCTTCGCGCAAGGGCTCGTCCGCTGTGGCTTCACCATCCTTTCCACGGGCGGCACGCTCGAAGCGCTCAAGGCGGCGGGAGTGCCCGCGCGGAAGGTGTCGGCGCACACCGGCAGCCCGGAGATTCTCGGCGGGCGCGTGAAGACGCTGCACCCGAAGATTCACGGCGGCATTCTCGGCCGGCCTTCGCTCGAGAGCGACGCGAAGGAGATGGCCGAGAACGGCATCGAAGCCATCTCGCTCGTCGCGGTGAACCTGTACCCGTTCCGCGAGACGGTCGCGAAGGGCGCTTCGCGTGACGAAACCATCGAGCAGATCGACATCGGTGGGCCCGCGATGGTGCGCGCCTCGGCGAAGAACGCCGCGCACGTGACCATCGTGGTCGACCCGAGCGACTACGAGCCGGTGCTCGCGGAGCTCGAAGGCACGAAGTCGGTGAGCGAGAAGACGCGCCGCTCGCTGCAGAAGAAGGCGTTCGCGCACACCGCCGCGTATGACTCGGCGATCGCCACGTGGCTCTCGGAGCAGGAAGGCGAGACCTTCCCCGAAGAACTGCCGCTCTCGTTCAAGAAGGCGCAGGCGCTGCGCTACGGCGAGAACCCGCACCAGCGCGCGGCGTTCTATCGCGAGTACCGCGCGCCTTCGGAGCCCACGGTCAGCTTCAGCGAAGTGCTCCAGGGCAAAGAACTCTCGTACAACAACATCCTCGATCTCGACGCGGCGCTGGGCCTGGTGCTCGAGTTCGCGACGACGCCGGCCGCGGTGGTCATCAAGCACAACACGCCGTGCGGCGTGGCGACCGATGCGGTGCTCGAGAAGGCCTACCGCCGCGCGCGCGCCATCGACGAGACGTCGGCCTTCGGCGGCATCATCGCGCTCAATCGCGAGGTCGATGAAGCGACCGCGAAGGCGCTCGCCGAGACGTTCCTGGAGGCGGTGATCGCGCCGTCGTACTCGGCGGCCGCGCGCGAGATCCTCGCGGGCAAGAAGAACCTGCGTCTGCTTGCGGCCGGCGCGGGGCTCGCGTCGACCTCCGTGAAGCCGCGCGCACAGTTGGACGCTCGCAGCGTGTCGGGCGGGCTGTTGATGATGGACCGCGACGCCGTCGAGCCCGAGACCGAGTGGAAGGTCGTCACCAGGCGCCAACCCACCGCGGAGGAGATGGACGCGATGCGCTTCGCGTGGAAGGTCTGCAAGCACGTGAAGTCAAACGCAATCGTGTTCGCCACGCCCACGGAGCTGCTCTCGCAGGGCGGAGGGCAGACAAGCCGCGTCGATTCGGTGAAGATTGCGGCGATGCGCGGAGGCGCGCGTCTGAAAGGGAGCGCGGTGGCCTCGGACGCATTCTTCCCATTCCGTGATGGCCTCGACGCGCTGGTCGCCGCAGGAGCCGGGTGCGTGGTGCAGCCCGGTGGCTCCGTCAAAGACGCTGAAGTCATCGCCGCCGCCGACGAACACGGCATCGCGATGGTGTTCACCGGTACCCGTCATTTCCGTCACTAAAAGTTTTCCATGCGCATCGTCTGTCAGAAGTGCTCCGCCGCGTACGCCATCGACGACAAGTTCGTCACGCCCAAGGGGGTCCGCGCGCAGTGCCCGCGGTGTCGTCACCTTCAGCTCGTGAAGAAAGAAGAGGCGCCCGCGCCCGAGGCGGCGCCCGCGCCGGCGGCCTCGAGCGGTTCCTCACCGTTCTTGTTCGACATGGGCGCGCCTCCGGCTCCCGGTGGGCCCCCGCCGGGGATTCCGACCAAGACGAACCCGGGCATGCACTTCGGTCAGACCGCGCCCGCGCCCGCCGCTGCGGCCGACAACCCGTTCGACTTCGGTTCGCTGTCCGCTCCGCCGCCTGCGCCCGCGGCCGCCGCGCCTCCTCCGGGCCCGTTTGATTTCGGAGCGCCCGCCGCGCCGCCTCCGCCCTCCGGCAGCCCGTTCGATTTCGGGGCCCCCGCTGCGCCCCGCGCGCCGGACCCGTTGAACTTCGACTTCGGTGGGCCGCCGCCTCCTCCTCCCGCGCCGAAGGCCCCCGCGTTCCCCCAGAAAGCGCCGGCTGCACCGCCGCCGCCCGCCGCTGATTCGTCGCCGTTCGACTTCAGCGGAGGCGCGGGCCTCGAATTGTCGGCGCCGAACGCGGGCGAAGGCGCGTCGGGCGTGAAGTGCCGCGCGTGCGGCAAGGAGCTCGTCGACGCGTTCGATCAAGCGCTCGGGGTCTGCGACGAGTGCCGCAACAAGGCCGTGAAGCCGGAGAACGCAGCGCCTGAGCCGGCGCCGCTTCCGCGTCGCGAGTCGCTCTCGCGCATTCCCGCGGTGCAGGCGCCGCCGCCTCCCGCGCCGGTGTTCGCCGACCCGCATGCGCCGCCGGTGAAGACCGTGAAGTCGGCGAGCCGCGACGGAGGCTCGGGCAACACCGGCCGCACGGTCGCCATCGCGGCGGGCGCGCTGGTCGTCATTGCGATCGCGGGCGTGCTCGTCTGGAAGAAACCGTGGGTCACCAAGCCGCCGCCGCTCGTCGTGAAGAACACGGGCACCGGGCCGGCGCCGGCCGGCACCACCAAACTCGCGCCTGATTCGCTGATCGCGCAGTGGCGGCTGAAGTA
>JBEHYH010000469.1:0-5131 GCA_048498275.1 Myxococcota bacterium
CGTCACCGGCATGGACGGCGGCACGAACAGGATGTTGCGGACGCGCACGGGCGCTTCGGCCCCTTCTCGCGGCCTCGCATGCGTTCGCAGACGCGCGGCGTGTTCTTCGCCGGTGGCGGCACGCACCCCGGCGGCGGAGTTCCCCTCGTGATGCTGTCGGGTCACTTCGCGTCGACGCTCGTGCAGCGTCACCTCGGCACGGAGGCCAACCGGTGAGCGCCATCATCCCCCACACTCCGGGCGCGTACCGCTGGTACTACTTCGACGTCGTCGCCGGCGAGGTGACGGCGGTGTTCATCTTCATGGTGGGCTCGCTGTTCTCGCCCCGCTACGTGAAGTCGGCGCGCCGCGGTGCGCAGCCGGTCGCCCACGCGGCGATCAACTTCGCGGTCTACCAACGGGGCCGGGCGCGCCAGTGGGTGATGTCTGAATACCCGCTGCTGTCGGTGAAGGAGCGCGAGCTGCGCATCGGTGGCTCGGCGCTGCGTTGGAATGAAGACGGCACGCTCGGCGTGTCCATCGAAGAGCGCACGCCGTGGCTCGGCAGACCCGTGCGCGCGGAGCTGCACTTCACGCCGCAGGTTCGCTGCGAGCAGTCATTCGAGCTCGTGCCGGGGTTGTCTCACCGGTGGCAGCCGTTCGCGCCGCGCGGGCACGCGAAGTTCACCTGGCGCGATCAGACCTTCGAAGGCCTCGGGTATCACGACGGCAATCACGGCGAAGTTCCGCTCGGCACCGATCTGCGCGGGTGGGACTGGCAGCGCACGCACCACGGCGAGCTCACGCGCATCGCGTATCGGCCGTGGCACGACAGCGTGACTCCGTTGCTGGTCTCGGCGACGGCTGACGGCATCGTCGACACGCGCGCGCATCTCCCGCACACGATGACCACCACGACCGGCTGGGGTCTCCCGGTCCCCTCCGAGCAGCACGCGCTGCTCGAGTCATCGCCCTTCTACGCGCGCCTCGAGAACAACTCCGAACACGCGCAGACGATGTGCGAGGTCGCTGACTTTCAGCGCTTCCGCACTCCGCCCATCACGTGGCTCGCGTACTTCCGCACGCGAATGGAGGGCGTGTCATGAGCGCGCTCTTCATCGCCTGGTGCGCGACGGCGATCGGCTTCACGCTCACCGCGCTCTTCAAGACGCGCCGGCCGAAAGCGACGCTCCGAACGCAACGCGCGCCCGTCGTGCTGCTGCGCCCCGTCGACGCACCGACGGAAACGGAGCTCGGGAACCTGAGTCACGCGCCTTCGTCGGTCGAGCAGTGGGTGCTCTCACCGAAGAAGCCCGATGGCTGCGCGGGGCGCTGGGTCTCGTCGCAGCCCCGCCGGTTGAACCGGAAACTGGGTCATCTGCAGTTCGCGCTCGGGCTGCTCGAGCTCGATCAGCCCGTGTTGATCGCCGACGCCGACGTCGACGTCGATGACGCGCTCGTCGACGCGCTGCTCGCGGGCCTCGACTCCGGCGCCGCGCTGAGCTGGGCCGCTCCGACGCCCGCGGTCACCGGCGCCGAGCGCGGCCTGCTGGTGCAGTCGGCGCACAGCTTCGAGGTGCTCGACGCGATGAGCCCCGGCAGCTCGCCGATGTGCGGCAAGGCGATGGCGCTCTCCCCCGCCGCGCTCGAGCTGCTGCGAATCCTCCCCGACTGCGTGGGCGAAGATCTCGAGCTCTCCGAAGAGCTTCATTCGTACGGGCTCACCACGAAGCTGGTCGCGCGCGCGAAGCTCCCGGGGGCGCGTTCGACGCGCGAGGCGTTCCACCGCTTCTCCCGGTGGATGCAGGTGTTGCGCGCGCACCGGCCAGCGCTCTTCCCCTCCATTCCCATCTTCTTCGCGTGCACGCCGCTGCTGCTGCTCGCGGCGCCGTTCGTGAACTGGCCGTTCCAGGCGATGGTGGCCGCGTTGGTCATCGCGCGCTGCGCCCTCGCGTGGAAGCAGGAAGGCCGCGCCTCGCTGTGGTGGCTGGCCGGCGAATCGCTGCTGCTCGCCGGGTGGCTGCGGTCTCTCTGGCTCGGCCATCGCGTCACCTGGCGCGGCCGCGTCATGGAGCTCGGCCCCGCCGGTGCACTTCGTGAGGCGACGCGATGATCACCGCCGCGAAGAACACGCTGATGGGCTGGCTCGTCGGCCGCTACGTCGACGGCAAGCTGCGCAGCGCGTTCCGCGGCATCTGGTGCTCCGGCGCGCTCCCCGAGGGCGACGAATCACTCATCATGTACGCGAACCATTCCAACTTCTGGGACGGCTTCGCGACGCACGCGTTCCTCCGGCATCAGCGCCGCGATGGCTACGCGCTGATGGAAGAGCCGCAGCTCGCGCGCTACCGGTTCCTCCGGCACCTCGGCGCGTTCTCGATTCGCCGCGGTGACGCGCGCTCGACGATCGAGACCTTCAAGTACGCGGCGAAGCTGCTCGCGAAGCCGCGCACCGCGATCTGCATCTTCCCCGAAGGCGTGCTCGACGCGCGCCCGAAGCGCCCGCTGCGTCTCGAGCGCGGCGTGGAGGTGCTCGCGAAGCGCGCCGGCGTGCGCTGCGTGCCCGTCGCCATGCAGTTCGCCTTCTATGAACACGAGTACCCCGACCTGGTGCTCCACGTCGGCGCCGCGCACGAACCGGAAGCGCCCGAAGACATGTCTGCGCGCCTCGAAGCCCTCATGAATGAACAAGCGCAGCTCAAGAACTGCGCGGGCCTGACGCCCATGCTGCGCGGGCGCCGCTCCGTCGCCGAACGGTGGGACACCGTGAGGAGACTCGCGTGACCGAGAAGGCCTACCTCATCGCGCTCGCGTCGCAGATCAGCGGTGTGCGTGAAGAGCTGATTCGCCAGTGGGAGCGCCGCTACGGCGTGCTCCACCCCAAGCGCACCGCGAGCGGCTACCGCACGTATTCCGACGCCGACATCGAGGTGCTCAAGCGGCTCAAGTCGCTCACCGCGCATGGCGTCGCCATCGGGCAGGCGGTGCAGATGCTCCCGACGATTCGCCGCGAGGTGAAGCACGCCGCCGAAGCGCCGCCCAAGCCCGCGACCGGGGAGCAGCTCGCCCGGTGGACCGAGGAGGTCTTCATCGCCGCCGCGCACTTCGATCAACTCCGCGTCGATACGATTCTCGGTGAAGCGCAGGCTTCATTGCCGCCGCTGAAGTTCTACGACGTCTTCCTCGGCCCGCTGCTGCGGCAGGTCGGCAACCTCTGGCACGCGGGCACCCTCTCGGTCGCCGAAGAACACCTCGTCAGTCAGGTCGCCCGCCAGCGGATGATCGCCTTGCTCGCCAATGCCCCACGCCGCTCGAAGCACCACGTGGTCTGCGCGTGCCCCGCCGAAGAGCAACACGAGCTCGGCCTGCTCGGGGTCGCCCTGCACTTCCGCTACGCGGGCTGGCGCGTCACCTATCTCGGCGCGCGCACTCCGGCCGAGCAGCTCGCGCGCGTGGCCCGCATCGGGAAGGCGGAGCTCGTCGCGCTGTCGTTCATCGGCGAGCCGAGATCGTCGCAGTACCTCGAGGAGCTCGCGGCGCTCCTGCCGAAGACCATCAAGGTCGTGGTCGGCGGCGCCGGCGCGCGTGAGCTCAAACCGCTGATCGCGAAGTTGGGCTTCCTCTCGGCCGACAGCGCCACCGAGAGCCTCGTCACCCTGGAGTCGATGCCATGAGAGTCGCCATCATCGGCGCGGGCCCCGGCGGCCTCGCGTCAGCCATCAACCTCGCGGGCCTCGGCCACGACGTCACCGTGCTCGAGAAAGAACAACTCCCCGGGGGGCGCATGCGCGGCATCACCTTCGGCGACTACACCGCCGACACCGGCCCGACGATGCTGCAGCTCCCGCAGGTGTTGGAGCGCGTCTTCGCCCGCGCCGGCAAGCGCCTCGCCGACTACGTCACGCTGCGCTCGCTCGAACCCAACACGCGCCTCCATTTCTGGGACGGCACCCGCCTCGACACCTCGCGTGACACCGCGCACATGCTGCGGAACCTCGGCGCGCTCGACCCCGCGTTGCCGAAGGCCTTCGAACGCTGGCTCGACGACGCGCGCCGCAAGTACCCGATCGCGTACGAGAAGTTCATCTGCAACAACGCCGACTCGCTCGGGTACTACGCGCCGTGGCGCCTGCTCGACACGCTGCAGTTCAAGCCGTGGCAGACGCTCTACAAACACCTCGACTCGTTCTTCCACGACGACCGCGTGACCTACGCGTTCAGCTATCCGTCGAAGTACCTCGGGCTCCACCCGACGACCTGCAGCAGCGTGTTCAGCGTCATCCCCTACCTCGAGTGCGAGTACGGCGTGTGGCACGTGATGGGCGGCTTCCGCGCGATGGCGCAGGGCATGGCCCGCTGCGCGGCCGATCTCGGCGCGAAGTTCCGCTACGGCGCCGCGGTGAAGCGCGTGGTGGTCGAAGCCGGCCGCGCGCGCGGGGTCGAGCTGCAAGACGGTGAACGGCTCGACTTCGACGCGGTGGTCATCAACGCCGACCTCCCGTGGGCGGCGACGAACCTGCTCGCCCCGGAGACGCGCGAAGGCACGCAGTTGTCTGACGCGAAGCTCGAACGCGCGCGCTACAGCTGCAGCACCTTCATGATGTACCTGGGGCTCGACAAGCGCTTCGACGAGCTGCCGCATCACCTCATCTACCTGTCCGACGCGGTGAGGAAGACGAACCGCGCCGCGCTCGAAGATCACGCGCCCGACCTCGACGACCCGCCCTTCTACGTGTGCAACCCGACGCCCACCGATCGCGCCGGCGCGCCCGACGGCCACTCGACGCTCTACGTGCTGGTGCCGACGCCGAACACCGCGCGCGACGTCGATTGGAATGACGTCAAGTCGAAGCTCTCCGCGCGCGTGCCGGGGTGGCTGGCGAAGGTTGGCCTCCACGACGTCGCCTCGCACATCAAGGAGTCACGCGTGTTCACCGCGGAGACCTGGCGCGACGACTTCAATGTGTTCCGCGGCGCGGTGTTCAACCTCTCCCACGATTGGCTGCAGTTGGGCCCGCTGCGCCCGAAGGTGAGGTCGCGCGAGGTCGACGGGCTGTTCTGGGTCGGCGGCGGCACGCACCCGGGCAGCGGGCTGCTCACCATCTTCGAGAGCGCGAACATCCTGGGCGATCACTTCGCACGCGATGGCGGC
>JBEHYH010000470.1:0-5127 GCA_048498275.1 Myxococcota bacterium
GTGCGCGACGACATCTCCGAGGCGCTCGACGCGGTGCTGCTCAAGTCGCTGCGCAAAGACGCGAAAGATCGCTACCAGACCGCGGAGGCGTTTCGCGAAGCGCTCTCGGGCGTGCTCGCGAATCTGCCGGTGCCGAACCTCGCGAAGTGGCTCCGCAACTACGAAGACGTTCCCGGGCTCGACGAGAGCCTCGATGAAGAAGACGAGAAGTCTGAAGAGACGGTGCTCGAGTCGGGGGAGCGGCCGACGCTGGCCGAATCTCCGCGGCGGCTGACGAAGGCCGAGCGTTCGGGGTCGAGCTCGACCAGCACCAGCGACAAATCGTTGGAGGCGGTGCGCGAGCTGCTGATTCAGGTATCGGGGCGCCCCACGAATCTCGCGCCGCAGGCGACCAGCTTCGTCGGCCGCGTCGCGGAGCTCGCGGACCTTCATCAACTCTTCCGGCAGGGCGCGCGGCTGATCACGCTCCTGGGCCCTGGAGGCACCGGCAAGACGCGGCTCTCGCAGCAGTTCGCGTCGCAGTTGGTGACGCATTTTCAGGGCAACGACGAGAAGGGCCAGCGCCGCGGTGGTGTGTGGTTCTGCGATCTCACCGAAGCGAAGACGAAAGATCAGCTCGCCGCGGTCGTCGCGCGCGTGCTCGAGGTGCCGCTCGTCGCGGGTGACGCCATCGCGCAGCTCACGCACGCCATCGCGGCGCGCGGCGAGTTGCTGCTGGTGATGGACAATTTCGAGCAGCTCGTCGCGTTGGCGCCCGAGACGCTCGGTGCGTGGCTCAAGGGCGCGCCCCGTGCGCGCTTCGTGGTGTCGTCGCGTGAGCTGCTGCGGGCGCAAGATGAAGTCGTCTTCGAGGTGCCTCCGCTGCGCACGCCGAAGGAAAACAAAGAGGCGCGCACCGCGGAAGCCGTGCAGTTGTTCATCGAGCGCTCACGCACCGCGCGCCCGGGGTGGGAACCGTCGGAGCAGGAGCTGCACGCGATCGCCGAGGTGTGCCGGCAGCTCGACGGCATGCCGTTGGCGATCGAACTCGCCGCCGGTCGAATGGGCGTGCTGACGCCCTCGCAGCTCGCGTCGCGTCTGCCGCAGCGCTTCGACGTGCTGGTCACGCGCGGCACGGGAGATCGCCAGGCGACGTTGCGCGGCGCCATCGACGGCTCGTGGACCACGTTGTCGGAGAATGAGCAGGCCGCGCTGGCGCAGCTCGCGGTGTTTCGTGGCGGCTTTCTCGCCGAGGCAGCGGAAGCGGTCATCGACCAGGCCGGCGTGATGGAGACGCTGTTCGCGCTGCGCTCCAAGTCTCTGGTGCGCGTCTATTTCCCCACGGGTGACGAGAACCGGCCGCGTTACGGCTTGTTCGAGACCATTCGCGAATACGCGTGGGAGAAGTTGCAGGCGCGCCCGGAGCGGCCCGAAGCGTTGGCGCGTCATGCGCGTTGGTATCTGGAAACCGGTGGCCGGCTGGCGGCGCGTGCCGAGAGCAGCAAGGGCGCGCTCGATGCGCTCGACCAGGAACGCGAGAATCTGCAGATCATCTTCGAGCGCTCGATCGACGCGTCAGGCGGAGCGCGCGATGCGTTGCTCTCGTTGCAGGCGCTCGACCCGCTGTTGACGCAGCGCGGGCCGTTCTCGACGCATCTGCAGATGTTGGACGCCGCGATTCTCCGGCTCGGTGATGATCCGCCGTCTTTGGTGCAGGCGCTCGAGGCGCGCGCGCGCGTTCGCATCGCGCGTGGACGGCCGGGTGACGCGGCGGAAGACGTGGTGCTCGCCTCGGCCCTCGCTCGAGAAGCCGGAGACCGTCATGCCGTCGCGCGCGTCGCGGTGATCGCCGCGGTGGCCTCGCGACAGAAGGGTGAACGCCGTGAAGCATTGGCTTCGCTCTTCAGCGCGCTCCCCGTGCTCGAAGAAGCGCACGACGTACGCATGCGTGGGCGTGCGTTGAGCAACGTGGCGACGCTTCAGCAGGAGCTCGGTGACGGAGCCGCGGCGCTCGAGACCTACAACCACGCGCTCGAGCTGCATCGTCGCGCGGAAGATCGTCGCTACGAAGGCGTGACGCTCGCGAACCTCGGCGTGCTGCAACAGAGCCTCGGGCTGCTGAAGCCGGCGCGCGCGAACTACGTGGCGGCGTTGGCGATTCACCGCGAGCTCGGGAGCCGCCGTTCAGAAGGCATCAGCCACATCAACCTCGGCGACCTCGCGGCGGAGCTCGAACACCCCGGTCAGGCGCTGTCTCACTACGAGAGCGCGCTCGAGATTCTGCGCGAGGTCGGCGCGCGACGATTCGAAGGCGCGACGTTGTTGTCGCTCGCCTCGTTGCATCAGCAATACGGCGAATACGACGACGCGATGAAGCGGCTGACGGCGGGCATCGAAGTTCTGCGCGAAGTGGGTGACCAGCGCTACCTCGGGCTGGCGCTCGGCATTCACGCGGCGGTGGTGGCGATGCAGGGGCGCGTGTCGGAGGCCGAAGACGAGATGGTCGAGGCTTCACGCGTGACCACCGCGGTCGGTGATGAAGCGTTCCTCGACGCGCTCGATCTCTACCGCGCGCATCTGGAGCTCGGGCATGTGTTGCAGACACGGTCGGAGCATCAGGCGCGTGTGCTGGAAGAGCGCATTCGCAAACGTGTCGCGCGCGTGACCGAGCCGGGTGACGACAATCGTTCGCGCGCAGATCGTTCCGAGCATGTCCGCGCGGCGTTGCGTTCACTGCGCGGAGCGATGTCTGACAACGGCCGAAAACTCTAAGCCGCGAGCTTGAGAACGCGTCGTGCCTGCGCGGCCATCGGGTGATCCGCCGGCGCGCTCTTGATGAGCTCGTTGGCGGCGTTCCTGGCTCCCGGTTTGTCACCGAGCTTCAGACACGCGAGCGCGAGGTTGTACCGGGTGACGATCGCGTCGGGCGTCGAGCCGAGTCGAATCGCCCGATCGAACAGCACCCGCGCTTCACACAATGCCTCCGGGCTGCCTTCTTCGAGCAGCGAGATCGCGAGGTTGTTGAGCGGCTCCCACGCGAGCGGGTCGGCGGTCACCGACGCGCGGTAGCAACGACGCGCTTCCGTCACGTCGTGCGTCGTCTCGGCGATGACTCCGAGTTGAAACAGCGCGCGCGCGTGTTGCGGCTCGAGTTTCAAGACGTGGCGCAGCGCCTTCGTCGCCGACTCGAAATCGCGCGCGAGGTTGTCGACGATGGCGGCGAACAGCCACGGCTCCGGGTCGTTCGGCGCGAGGGCCGTGACGCGCCATGCTTCATGACGAGCCGCCTCGAGGTCGTTCAACTGCACCGCGAGGCGCGCGCGCTTGGTGCCGATTCGCGGTTCATTCGGGAAACGTTCGATCGCGTTGTCGAGCAACTGCGCCGCGAATGAGAGCTGGGCCGTCTCCACGAGCACCTCGACCAGCGCGAAGAGCGGCTCGAGGTGCTTCGGGTTCCCTTCGACGACGTGACCCAGCACGCGCACCGCTTCACTCACGCGGCCGGCGCGGAACAGCGCGAGCCCGAACTGCGCGCCGATTTCCGGAGTCGCCGCGCCGTGTTCGATCGCCAACTGATAGCTCGCCGCGGCGCGCGCCCAGTGCTGCTGGCGCATCGCGAGCCGGCCGAGATTCGAGTGCGCCAGCGTCAGCGATGGCTCGAGGGTGAGCGCCCGCGAGTGGAAATGTGCCGCGGCGTCGAGCGCTCCGCGTTTCTCCTCGACGACTCCGCGCAGTGACAACGCCGGCGCGCTCTTCGGAAAACGCGCCAGCACTTCATCGAGCAGCTTCTGCGCGTCGTCATCGCGGTTCTGCAGCAGCGCGACACGCGCTGAACCGATGAGCGGAGAGGGCGACAGCCCCGCGCACTGTTTCTGCGCCTGGTCGAAGAGCACCGCGGCGCCTTCGAGATCGTCGTCGTCGAGCAGGCGCTCGGCTTCGGTCAGCAGGGGTGTGATGTTCACTTGTCGTCCTCCAGGTGCGCGACGTTCGACACCGGCTCAGATGAGGGCGTGTCGTCGATGTCGTCGATGGCGGAGAGCGGCAGCCCGTTTCCGACGGCAGCATTCGCATCGAACCCGTCGCTGCTTTCTTCTTCGGCGCTGACTCCACTGCGTTCCGCGTAGAGCGAGCCGCTCGCGTCTTGTGCGATCGCCTGACCTTGCGGCGGCGCGACGCTGATGGGGTCGAGCTTCTTGCCGCCGCCGAGGAGGCCTTCGAAGAGCTTGAAGATCGGGTTGTCGAAGATCGCGCCGATGATGGAGCCGAGATCGAACCCGTTGGGCGAGTTCGACTTGCCGCCTCCGAAGCTCGAACCCAGCGAGCTGAAGAGGTCGCCGATGCCACCGCCGACGTTGTTCACGACCTCTGAAAACGAAGAGACCACGTTGCCGATGGGGCTGCCGCCTGACGAGTGCGTGGTGGCGCTCGTATTCTCCGCGCTGAAAGTCTCGGCGACCGAAGAAATGGGGTTGCTGCCGATGCCGTTGATGCCGCTCATGCTGCCTCCGATGGGGAAAGAGTCGGAGGGCTGCTCTGCACGAGCGCTGCCAATGCGATGACGAACGATTTTGACCGCTTACGCCGGAGTCAGGCGTCTCCGTCGGCGGACTGACCGTCTTCGCGCGGTTGTGCTTCGAGCCAGCCCTGGAGGATCAACACAGCCGCGATTTGATCGACCACTTCTTTGCGCTTGCGGCGTGAGGCCTCGACTTCGTGCAACACGCGGTGCGCGGCGACGGTGGTGAGGCGCTCGTCCCAATACAGAACAGGCAGGCCGGTCTTCTCTTCGAGCGCGGCGCCGAATTTCCTCGTCGCTTCTGCCCGCGGGCCCTCGGAGCCGTCCATGTTCAAGGGCAGGCCAATCACGAACCTGCCGACGGAATAATCGGCCGCTTTTTCACTGAGTGCCTCGAGGTCTTTTCGCAGCCCGGCGCGCAGATGGGTCTCGAGACCCTGCGCGGTGATGCCGAGCTCGTCGCTCACGGCCAGACCGATTGTCTTCGTACCGAGGTCGAGGCTCATCGCGCGCATCGCGGGCAACCTACCGTCCTGCTCCGCGGACTGCCACGAACGCGCAACCCGCCGGTTTTCGTAGCGCGTCGACCTGGCACGTTCTCGGCATTGAGCCGCTCCAACCACGCACTCACA
>JBEHYH010000471.1:0-5103 GCA_048498275.1 Myxococcota bacterium
GACCGCTACTTCCAGCAGGACATCAAGGACGCTTTGAAGCTGGTGCCGGAAGGCATCGAAGGCCAGGTGCCCTACAAGGGCGCGGTCGCGACCGTGCTGCACCAGCTTGCCGGCGGCCTGCGCGCCGCCATGGGCTACGTCGGCGCCAAGACCCTCGCCGAATTCCACGAGAAGGCGCATTTCCTGCGCATCTCCGGCGCCGGCCTGCGCGAGAGCCACGTGCACGACGTGACCATCACGCGGGAGAGCCCGAACTATCCGAGCCGGGTGTGAATGCCGAGGGGAAGCGCGAGCGTGTCCGATGACGCCGAAGGAACGCGTCCTCTATCACCAGATTCACCCGCTGAAGCTTGGGACCGACATCCTCGCTTCCATCGTTTCGCTTTATCTGCTGTGGCAGCACATGCTTGCGGCTGGGCTGCTCGTGCATTTCATCCCGCCCGTGGTCGCTTCGGCGCTTCTCCTGCGGTACGGTAGCTTCGACAGGCAGGCGCAATCGCCGTTCGGTCGGTACGTCGCGCGGACCATGACACGCACGATCGAGGCGATCCGCTTGTTTGGCGATCTGGTCACCTTGCTCGGCGCCTGGCAGCACGATGCCCTGCTGATCGTGCTGGGATTCGCGGTCGTGATCGGGGCATGGTGCAACGGCCTTCTGCCGTCGGCCAAGCGCGCCGCAAGCCGATAAGATCAACCGGCATCCGTTCCGCCGCCTTGGGAGACCCGCCATGTCCGAAACCGCCCGCCGCATCGTGCTTGCCTCGCGACCCGTCGGGGAACCGAAGCCCAGCGACTTCCGGTTGGAAGAAGCTGCCATCCCCGAGCCCGGCCCCGGCCAGCTTTTACTCCGCACACAGTGGCTCTCGCTCGATCCCTACATGCGCGGCCGCATGAGCGATGCGCCGTCCTACGCCAAGCCGGTGGACGTCGGCGGCGTGATTGATGGCCTCGGTGTACGTCGTCAGCTCGGCGCGCGCGGCGTCATCGAGGGGGCCTTCGATGCGCACAGACGAGTTCTGGTAGCGATTGGCTTCGTACGGCCCGTGAGCCTCCACGCCGATGGCGAAGAGAAACAGCGGCTGCTCCGACTCTTCGATGACGTTCTGCATCTCGCGGGTCAGGTTCTCTTCGGGCGGGTAGAAACCCTGACCGGTGATCTGAAGCCCTTCCATGGTCACGAAGCGCTCGATGCCGAGGTACTGGTACACGGTTTCACGTTCCCAGAACCAACGATGAAAGATGTGCACCGCGCGTGTGCGGTACCCTTGAGACGCGAAGATGCGCGGCAGCGAGTCGACTTCTCTGCGTACGTATTGCTGATAGGGAACTGACCCGTAGGGCAGGAACCGCATCGAGTGGCCGGTGAGTAATTCGAATTCAGTATTCGCGGTGCCGCCACCGAAGGTCGGTGAGTAGAGTGTGCCTGATGCCGATTCGCGCTGGAGCTTATGCAGCGTCGGCAGCGGGTCGGTTGCGAACTGCACGCGCGGGAGCCGCGTGACGTCGAAGAATGCTTCGCTCATCACCACGATGACGTCGGGCGTCTCGTCGTTGACGGCGTGCGGTTCACCCGTCGCCAGGGCGCGCGACACCGCTTCACGCGAATAGCCGGCGGGGCGACCCACGTTGGCTGCGGGGAGATTCATCAAGAACGTCAGCGGAAGCCCGTTGGTGCGGTAGTTCTGCACCTGCACCCAATCGAGGTGGCGAACGCCCAGTGGCGCCAGCCGGTCGGCGGGCGCGGGCACCACCCAGGCCACGACGGCGAGCGCCGGTACCAACACCACCACGCGAGACCGCGGGCTCAGGCGCGGGCCGGAGCGCACCGACGCCGCGATGCCAGCGATCAACGACAGCGCGCCGATCGCCCAGAGCGGCGCGTCCGGCATCGTCGTCAGGTACGGCCACACGTTGAGCGCTTCACGAAAGAGTAGCACGTCCCACGGGAAGAGCGGGCGCCCCAACGTGGAGATCATCGAACCGTGGGCGAGCGCCAGTGTCAGCAGCAGCGCGGACGTGAGCAGCACCGAAGTGATGGGCCGGCCCGTGAGCCCGAGCAACAACAGGCCCGCGCAGACCACGACTCCTGCATTCACGAACATCGCCGCGGGCGCAGTGGCCCACCACCAGGCAATCGACGCCTCAGGCGGTCGAAAGATTATTTCGATGATCGCGCTCTCCACGCCCAGCAGCAGCGTCACTGCGAGCATCGAGCAAACGAAACGAAGAGACTCCTTCACGATGACGCTCGTCCATAACAAGCGGCGCGCGAAGGCAAGCGCTCGTTTCAGCCCGGTTCACCTGTGCTAGCGGGCGTTTCGAAAGATGCGAAACGTTCACCGGGGATGGTTGTTGGCAGCCGCGGCGGGAGCGGTGGTGTTGCTCGTTCAATACCTTCGCACCGGGCTCGAGTTGTGGCCTGACATCGTGTGCCAGACGTACCTCGGGTGGCGCGTCGCGGAAGGTGACGGCCTGTACACCAGGCTGTGGGACTCGCACCCGCCGGTCGCGGTGCTCTACTCGGCGCTCTTCCACCTGGTGTTGAAGCCATCGGAGCTCACCGCGAAGTGGATCGTCTGGTCGACGGCGTTGCTCTTCGGTGTGTCTCAAAGCTTCGTGGCGCGCGTCGCGGGTGTGAACTCCCGCGTGTACCTCGGCGCGATCGGGCTGGTGACCGCAGCGCTGTCAGCCGGCACGTTCGCCAACGCGCGGAGCGAAGACTTCGTCATCTTCTTCGGCGCGGTCGCCATCTTCGCGTCGTGGCATGCGCGTGAATCGACGGCTGCGCAGTGGCCCGCGCTCGCGGGCGCTGCGATGGTGTTCGCGGTGTTCTCGAAGCCCGCGGCGATCGCATCAGGAGTCGTGTCGATCGGGTTGCTGCTCACGTCACAACGGCGCGGCCGGCAACTCGCGTGGTACTTCGCGGGCGCTGCGGTACCACTGGCGGGCTTCGTCGCCTGGTTCCTCGTCGAACGCCGCTACCTGTCTGCGTGGGACGACATCGTCGTCTACGGCCGCGTGTATTTCAGGCCGCTGACACTCGACGTTGCGAAGCAGGGCGCGCGACAGATCTTCGACGACATCGGCCGGGCGCACGCTCTGCTCGCGCTGTTGTGCATCGCGCTGGCGCGGTTCTCGAACACGCGTCTACGGCTCTCGATTGCCGATGCGCTGTTGTTCTCGTGGCCTGTTCTCGAAGGCGCCATGGCCATCGCGCAGACGACGCATTTCCCCTACGTGTTCTTTCCAGTTCATGCGTCGCTGATCGGTATTGCTGTTTTCTACGTCAGCCAGTCGATGAAGCACGACGAGGCGGAGTCGATGGTAATGCCGCCGATGGCGCTCGCGGCGTGCGCGGCAATTCTCGCGGCGATCTGGTTCCGCTCCATGTCGCTCCCGTTCATTCACGCGGCGGCGCTCGGTGGGCTCGCGGGGCTCTCGTTGGCAACGGCCTCGAGCGGGCGCGTACTCTCTCGTGCGGTGTTGGCGATGTATTGCCTGTTGGGCGCGAGCCTCGGAGCCGCGACGCAGGGCGCGCTCAAACGCGACCGATTGTTCAACGGCTACGTGGCAAAGACCGCGGAGTTCTCGGCGCTTCTCGCGTCGCATCGGGCGGAGATCACTGACGAGATTCTCTGGTTCGATGTCGCGCCGACCATCGGGTACCTCGGTGCGTTCCGTCAGGCGGTACCCGAATACCTGTTGAACCCGCTGCTCTATGGCCAGTACGCCACCAACGAACGATGGACGCGGGTCGACGATGCGCTCGATCGCGTGAACGTGGTGCTCAGCTTCGAAGAGTGGCTCCCGCTCTCGCCGCAACCGCAGCTTGCCGGGTTGCCTGCGTACGTCACCGCGATGGAGAAGCTCCACCGCGAGTTCGATGATCTCGGCGAGGCTGACGTGCTGCCCTACGGAAGGAGTTCAATTCGCGTGCTGGTTCGCAAGCACTCGGCGCCGGGGCTTCGCAAGACGCTGGAGGCCGCGTACGGCCTTCACGCTCAAGAAGTTCACTGACCGTTCTTCATCGACGCGACGAGCGCGCGCGCTTCGATGATGTTGTCTTCGATGCTGCAGTAGGTCCACGAGCCGTAGCGGCCAATCGAGTACACGCCGCTCTTCGCGAGCTCGTCCTTCACGCGCGTGACCTCGGAGACCGATTTGCTGGTGATGTGCACGTACGCCGGGTTCATCAGCACCGAGTGTTCTGAAATCAACTTCTGAGTGGTGATGACGCCTTCACGCTTCAGGCCTTCGAGCACCTGCTCGCGCGCGGCGGCGACGTCGACCTTCGCGTCGCGCGGGAACCCGAGCTCCACATAGAGGCTCATGCGCGGGGTGTCGAAGATGTTGTCGTAGAAACCGATCCGGTAGAACGCCAGCGATCGATCGGGGAAGTAGACCCAGTGCGTGTCTTTCGGGCCCTTCGAATCGAACCCGAGGTTGAACACCAGCACCTGATTCCACGTGTACGTCGCGTCAGCCTCCAGGCCGCACAGCTTGAGCAACGTGGGGAAGGGCGCCGAGGTGACCAATCGTTTGAAGCGGTATTCGCCTTTCGACGTGCGGACGACTTTGCGCGCGAGGTCAATGTTCTCGACGCCTTCATTCAAATGAATCGCCGACGGAGCCACCTCGCTCGCGATCGCCTTCACGTATTCGATGGCGCCGCCTTCGGGGTACGTGAAGTGCGCGTTGTACGTCGCGTTGTCGGCCTGCTTCATGTTGCGGATGATGTCGGTCAGTTCCGCGTGCGGGAAGAACCGGCCCATCGCGTCGCGGTCGAGCGTCGAGAGGTCCGTCGCGTAGAGCTTCTCGTTGTACGGAATGAGGAACTTCTCGGCGATGGAGCGGCCGAAGCGCGCGTAGAGCATCTCCTTGAAGTTGTTCTCGGGCTGCTTCGGCATGCCCGGCGCGCGCGCGAAGTAGAGGTCGTGCAGACAGTCGATGAAGTCCTGCTGCGGCAACTGGTGGATGTTCTTCTGGAACGGGAAGTCGATCTGCCTGCCCTTGAAGGACACGAACGACTTCTTCTCGACGCTGCGAATGTTCTGCCCCGGCATGCGCGCGCGGAGCCATTCTTCGATGTCGCGGTTCTTGAAG
>JBEHYH010000472.1:0-5100 GCA_048498275.1 Myxococcota bacterium
GATGGGGTGGCGTTTACTGAGACGAACACGCAGGACGGGTGTGACGAGCTCTTCGATCTGCAGCGCACGACGAAGTTGAAGATCTTCGTCGGGCTCGAGCTGGCGACCGACAAGGGCCAATACCTGTGCTTCTTCGAGAAGCCGGAGCGCGCTCCGGAGCCGGTGCAGTTGTGGGGTTCGAATCGCGAGACGCCATGGAAGGCCGATGAAGCGCTGCCGAAGTTGAAGGGGCTGGGCGCGGTGATCGTGGCCGCGCGGCCGTACGACAAGGAATTCCCGACTCCCGCGTTGGACGCGGTGAAGCAGCTCAAGCTGCTGTCGGCGGTGGAGGTCTACAACCCGAAGGTCCGCGCGGGCGCGAACGAGCTGGCGATCGAAGCGGCGGAGTCGCTGAAGTTGCCCGGTGTCGCGGGTTCTGATGCGCGCAGCTCGTTGGACGAGATTGGCTACGGCGCGACGATCTTCATGAAGCCGGTGAACTCGCAGGCGGAGCTGGTGAAGGCGCTGGCGGGCCGCGATTACTACCCGGTGCAGATGGGTGAGTTGCCGCACCTGCAGAAGCCGGGCGCGGCGAAGGAAGCCGAGCTCAAGAAGAAGAAGAAAAAGCGCCGGTGGCCGCGCTGATCACGAACTCGTTTTCGTCGAGGTGACCGCCATCGACGAGCACGCCCTGGCAGCCCGTTGCGTCGACGAAAATCCACGACCATGGGTAGGGCGAGTCATCGGTGATGATGCAGCGGGCGCCAGATTCCGCGCAGAATCGCTGAGCCATCACGACTTCTGCCTCGAAGATCCCGGACGGGTGCACCGAAAGGTGGAGCGGAAAATCTCCGCCGTTCACCCAGCGAATGCAGAACAGGGGAACATCATCTTCCGGAAACTCACCGATGCCGACGAGATGAATGTCTCTGGTGGGTGTATCGAAGACGCGCGAGAGCACCGCAGTGAGTTCTTCGTCAGACATGACGAGATCGATGTGGAAGTCGAACATGCGCAGGTCGACGTGCCCGCAAGCTGTTCCTGAAAAACGCGAAGCCGATGCGCGTTCGTCGCTGATGAGGCCGCGGTGATCGTGGGCCGTTGGGCCCTTACGCGCAGACGATCATCGAAGACGCGATGGCGAAGCCACGGGCGGCAGGGGGCGACGACGGGCGGGAGCTCCTCGTACAGAAAAGTGTTCGGCCGGTGCTTGAGATGTCTGCCCGAAGTGAAGAGCACGACCGCGACGACCTCGAACGGCGCTTTCCTGCGGCGTCTTCTTTCAAGGCTGATGATTCAGTGCAGTTCGGCGCCGGTCACGTCTTGCAGCCGGCCATCGAGCAGCACGGCTTTGCGTGCGCCATCGCCCCAGCTCCACGTCTCGCGGCGCTGCGTGCCTTCGAGCTCGATGCGTTTGCTCTCGGGGAAGCCCCACGCCATTTCGAGGGCCGCCGCCGGCATGTCGCGCACCGCCTGCTTCTTCTTGATCGCGTCGCGCACGCCGTCGCCGAAGCCATCGAGCCGCGCTGACTGATCTTCGCGGGTCAGGTGATGTTCCAGCTCCACCATGAAGTCTTCCCTCGTGCTCAGCCCCGGGCGCAACACGAGCACCGCGGGTGGCGCGTTCTTCGGCCGGCCCGCGACGTTCACGTAGATCCACACCAGCGTGCGCGGCGTGTAGAGCACGCGCTCCGCCATCGCCCAGCCCGAGGGGAATTCGATCTTCTCGATGCGCACCGCCGTACCCGCGGGGAACACCGCCTCGACTTCACCGGGGTTGAGCGGTTTGCCCGAGGTGTCGTTGAGAAACCGCACCAGCGAAGGCTCCAGCGGCGTCAGCAGCTTGCGGGTCGCGTCGCCGTAGAAGGGCGTCACGTTCATCGACACGCGCAGAAATCGCGGCTGGCCGTTGAGCTCGCGCGTCAGGTCGGCGCTCTCGGCAGGGGTCAGCGCCACCTGCGCGGTCGCGCACCCGAACATCGAAAGCCCCACCGCCAGCGCGAGCACCCTCACGTGCTCGAGCTTCCCGACGACGAGCCGCCGCTCGAACCGGAGCCCGTCGATGACGTCGACGAAGTCGAAGACGTGCTCGACGAGGAGGAAGACGATGAACTCGAAGAGTCCTTCGTGCCCGCCGAGCCCTTCGAGCTCCCGTAGAGGTCGGAGTACCAGCCGCCGCCTTTCAGATGAAACGCCGAGCGTGAGACCAACCGCTCCAGCGTGCCCTGCGCCTGGCACTCGGGGCAGACCGCGGGCGTCGGGTCGCTCACCTTGTGCATGATCTCCATCTCTTTGCCGCACTTGCTGCAGCGGTATTCGTAGATCGGCATGTGTTCACCTAAAGCCAGGGCCCGAGGAGCCCGAGTTTTTCCATCGCACGCCCCAACGACTCGGCGTGCACTGCGTGTTTGCGCGACAGCATGTCGACGAGCGTCGGCACGTCAGTCACGGCATCTTCCACCTCATCGATGAGGGCCTTGAGGTCCTTCGTCAGCGCGGTCACGAACTTGCGGTCGATGCGCAGCTCTTCGAGGTACTTGGTGCGGAAGAGCAGTTCGAGCCGCAGCGAGAGGTTGCGTGGGTCGAGCGCCTCTTTCACGAAGCGCTGGCGGATCTCGTCGATCTCCCGTTCCAACCCGAGCGCGCCGATGAGCGACTCCAGTTCACCGTGCTTGAGGCCGAAGCCCCACGCCGCCTTGCCGAGCGCGCCTTTCTGCTCGATCACCGCGGTGAGCACGCCGTCGCGCTCCTTCTTCTCGATGACCTCGAACAGCCCGTGTTCTTCGAGGAGATCTTCGATGTCGCCGACGCTGAGCGCCGCGCCGCGACGGCCGGTGTAGCCCTGCTCCAGCGTGCGCAGCAGCGCCACGCGATGGGGCACCTGCGCGATGAGCGTTTCCAGCGTCGCCTTGCCTTCTTCGCGGAAGAGCGTCTCGACGCTGGCGCGGGTCGGGTCGACGGTCGTGAAGCGGCCGCGAGGCAACGGCAGGTTGCGCTTGGGCAGAAACGCGGTGCCGGGCAACGGCTGCTGCGGCTTGACGCGGGTCTCCACCACGTTCGGGTCGCGTTTCTTCGGCGCGATCTTCTCGCGCATGGTCTGCCGCTTCTTCGGCGCGTCTTTCTTCGGCGCCGAAGCCCGCGGAGCCGGCACTTTGACGGGCTCCGCGACGTCTTCCGCGCGCTCGAGCAGCTCGGGCAGTGCGCTCTCTTCGGCCTTCTTGCGGATGTCGTCGTAGAAACCGTCGGCCTGACGCTTCACCGCGATGGCCAGTTTGGTGCCGCCGAGCAGATCGACCACGCCGAACGGGCCAAGCTTTCCTTCCGGCTCCGAGTCGGCGAGCTTGCGAACGCGATCATCGTCAGCCGCGTTCAGCAGCGCCAGCGCGTCACGAACCAGCCCCGGAGAGGCAGGCGCTTTCGCGCGGCGGCAGAAATCAGAGAGCGCCACTGCGACCGGCGTGGGGACATCTTCAGGGTGTCGTTTGCGTTGCCAGTCCATCTGAACAGTCGAAAGAGGTGCGATGGGCGTATAAGTATTCCTCCGAGCAAGTCAATGAACGCCCAGACCGAGGAACCGAACATTCGAGGCGTACCGGTGAGGCCGTCATGGGCCCTCGCGCTGTACGCGTTGCTGGTGGTGACCGCGGGGCTGGCGTTCTACGCGCAGCGTACGCCGGGGGTCGACCCCGGCGTGGTGCGCGCGGCGCCGTGGTTGTTCCTCGCGTTCGTGATCGGCTTCGCGGCGTATCGAATCGCATTGGTCGCCTCGCGCCGGTACTCGCTGTTCAAGGCGTTCATCCAGGTGACGCTGGCGTCGTTGTTCTTCCTGTTGCTCTTGTTTCCCCGCACGCAGCAGGTGACGCAGGCGCGCTCGGCAGAATCGCTGCTCCAGTATTCAGACCCGCGGGTGCGCGCGATGGCCGCCGAGAACATCGGCTTTCACGGCGACGTGACGCAGGCGAGGGCGTTGATCAGCCTCCTTCCTGATTCCGACGAGGGCGTTCGTGCGGCAGCGCATGAGGCATTGATCCGATTGAACGGCGGCGCCGATTTGGGCATTGAGGCGGCCCCGTGGGAGGCTCGTTTTCCGTGAGCATGACGCCGACGCAGCGCGACGAAGTGGAGAAGACGCTCGACCGCTACATGGGCGAGCACGGCCTCAAGTCGACCAAGCAGCGCAGCCTGATCGTCGACGTGTTCTTCGAGATGCACGGCCACTTCTCCGTCGAGGAGGTCTGGGGCCGCGTGCGTCAAGACAACCCGCGCGTCTCGGTGGCGACCGTGTACCGCACGATGAAATTGCTGGCCGAGAGCGGCCTCGCGCACGCGCGCAACTTCGGCGATGGGCAGACGCGCTACGAGTCGGCGATCGGCCGCGATCACCACGATCACCTCATCTGCACCCGCTGCGGCACGATCATCGAGTTCGAGAACGATCAGATCGAGCGCCTGCAAGACGCGGTCGCCCGCCGTCACGGCTTCAAGGTCACCTCGCACAAGATGGAGCTCTACGGTCTGTGCAAGGACTGCCAGAAGGCCGTCGAGCACCTGGCGTGATCTCGCGCCGTGGAATGCTGTTGGGCGCGCTCGCGTCAGGGTGCGTGAAGAGCGTTCCTCCGGCCGAGCATTTCCGCTCGTTCATGAATGACCTCCCGGCGTCCGTCGCGGGGAAGGTGCCGTTCGAACCGTGGAACTACGAAGGCAAGGTGACGCTGGTCACGTTCATCGCGACCTGGTGCTTCCCCTGTCTGACGGAGCTGGTGGTGCTGCAGCACCTGCAGCGCGACTACTTCGAGAAGGGTTACCGCAACGTGCTGGTGGGGATGGACCTCGAAGGCGCCGAGTCGCTCGAGCCGTTCGCCGCCGGGTACAGACTGGAGATGCCGCTGGTGATCGCCAACGATCGCATTCGCGCCGGTGAGACCGCCTGGGGGCGCATTCGGGAGCTGCCGTCGCGTGTGTTGTTCAATCGCGAAGGGCAGATCGCGGTCGCGTACTCCGGTGTCGCCTCGTACGAGTCGCTCGACGCGGTCGTGAAGAAGCTGCTTTGAAACAAAAAGCCTCCCCCGTTTCCGGGAGAGGCTTTCGGGTGCTGCGCGCGTCGCTGCTTACGCCTGCGCG
>JBEHYH010000473.1:0-5077 GCA_048498275.1 Myxococcota bacterium
AGATCGATGCGCAGGAACACCACGAGGAAGAGCGCCACCGACGCGCGCGACCAGCCGAAGCGCGCCCGCGCCGCCAGCGCGAAGAGCACGGTGGTGATGGCCATGGTGCCCGCGACCGCCAGCCCGAACGCGCCCGCGAGACTGGCCGACGAGCGGAAGCCGAGCACCACGCCGATGGTGGAAAGCATCAGCGCCCAGTTGAACCCGGGCACATAGATCTGCCCCTCCTCGCGCGCCGAGGTGTGCACGACCTGCACGCGAGGCCAGTAGCCCATCTGCACCGCCTGACGCGTGAGGCTGAAGACGGCGGAGATGAGGGCCTGCGAGGCGATCACCGTCGCCGCGGTGGCGAGCGCCACCAGTGGATAGAGCAGCCCGGGCGGCGCGGAGCGGAAGAACGGCCGCGCGACGGCGGCGGGGTCGCGCAACAGCACCGCAGCCTGACCGAGGTAGCTCACGATGAGCGCCGGCAGCACCACCAGCCACCAGCCGAACCGAATCGGCCGCCGCCCGAAGTGGCCCATGTCTGCGTACAACGCCTCGCCGCCGGTCAGACACAGCACCACCGCGCCCAGCACCGGCAGGCCGTGGAAGCCGTGCTCCACGAAGAACCGCGCGGCGTACACGGGCGAGAGCGCCGCGAGCGCCTGCGGCGTGCGGAGCACCGAGGCGATGCCGATCACGAAGATGGTGACGAACCAGACCATCAACACCGGGCCGAAGAATCGACCGACGTGACCGCTGCCGAAGCGCTGCACGGCGAACAACCCGGCGATGATCACCACCGTCAGCGGCACCACGTACGGCGTGAACGCGGTGGTGCCCTCGCTCAAGCCTTCGACCGCGGAGAGCACCGACACCGCCGGGGTGATCACGCCATCTCCGTAGAGGAGCGTGGCGCCGAACAGACCCACCAACAGCGTCACGCGCGCGCCGCGCCCTTCGCGACCCCGGGCTCCGGTGAGCGCGAGCAGCGCGAGGATTCCACCCTCGCCGCGGTTGTCGGCGCGCATGATGAAGAAGACGTACTTGAGGCTCACCACCGCCAGCAGCGACCAGATGAAGAGCGACACCACGCCCAGCACGTTCTCCGCCGTGCAGGTCACGCCGTGCTTGCCTCCGAAGGCCTCCTGGAGCGCGTAGAGCGGGCTGGTGCCGAGATCTCCGAAGACCACACCCAGCGCCGCCAGCGCGGTGGGCACCAGCGGCCGCGCTTCCCCACGAGTTGCTTCAGACATCTTCGGCGTCACCAAAGAAGCTGAAGCCGGGCGCTGACGCACGACCTGAGCGGCGAGACGCGCTGCGCTGGGTGACGCCGAGGTGCACGCGCCGCAGCGTAGCCGCGCCGGCTGCTCGCGGTCAGTGGCTGAAGTCGAGCTGATGCGACAACTGCAGCGCGTCTTCGACCCGAAGGGCCTTCTGAACCCCGGCAAGGTGCTCTGACGAGAGCGGCGTGGTGCGCACCTCGTAACGCGCGCCCGACAGGCCTTCGGGCGCCCACTTCACTTCCGCCGGCACGCCCGTCGACGACGTCGCGCCCTGGAGCAGCCCGAGGAAGAACGTGTGCAGCAGCCCCACGTCTTCGAAGTGCGCCACGTAGCGGAACGGCGTCGGCTGCGTCATCGACACGTCGAACGTGCCGAGGTTCTGCATGCGCTCCGGCAGCATCGTCATCGCCTGGTCGAGCGTGACGCCTTCGTACTTGCCGCTCCGGCGGGCCATGTCGAAGCCCACCAGCCGCATCGCCTCGGCGCGTGGCACCGCGGGGTACTGCTTCGTCGAATACTCGCCGACCCAGTGCGAGAAGCTGTCGATGGAGGCGCCGCCTTTGCGCGCGCCTTCGCTCAACCCGTCGTGCGCGAGCCGGCCTTCGAGCTCCGTCCCCGCGACCAACCCGTGCAATTTCGCCACAAACGCTGCCGAGACCCTGCGCTCGAAATCCATAGTGGGTGAGTTAACGCGCCGAAACCGCGGCGCACTCCCGCTCAACACTTCTTTGCGCTTCCGTAACGTTCACCAGACGGCGCCGCGCTCGACGCGCAGGTTTTCGCCCCAGGGTTGGCCGAGCGCACCTTCATGGCGGTCTTCAGAGCATCGCGTGCCGACCTTGACCTGCTCGTCGAAGGCCCGCAGCGACTGACTGCCGTCAGACCACGTCACGGAGATGGAACGTGACGCGCTACGCCCCTTGTAGCCGGTCGAAGTCGTGATGGACGAGACGTGGCCCGTCACCCGCTTCGCCGGAGAGTCATCGAACCCGACGTTGATGGCCGTCAACGCGGTGGTCGGCGCCAGCCCGGCCGCCAACGCCAGCAGGCCCACCGCGAGCGCACGGCGGGAACCAGACGCCGAGTCTCCGCCCACCAGCCTTCGCATCGGCCACCACGAGAGCGCCGCGGTCAGCGCGCCGGTCGCCAGACCCAGCCCGAGGAAGGGCATCGGCACACCGTGACACGTGCTCACCGCGAAGAAGAACAGACACGTCAAGCCCACGGCGATGCCGAGCAGCGACGCGACCAGCGTCTCACCGCGCACGGTCTTCAACGTGGCCTCCGGAGGGCCGCCGCGCGCGATGGTGACGAGATCGAGCACCACCTGCTCGACGTCGAGTTCGCCGCCGACCGAACCCGCGCGAAGGTTGACCGACACCTGCCGCGAGCTGATCCCGATGGGGCCGATGCCGGCGTTGAGCAACCGCAGCACCGCCGCTCGCGGCTCGGCGAACGACAACAGACGTTTCACCTCCGCGTCGGTGCAGCGATTGTCGATGAAGACCCGTCGATCGAACGCCGGGTCTCCCAGTTGAACTTCGCGCACCAGCCGCTGGCGCTTGTACTCACGGTCTGTGGACGTCTCGGGGCGCAGCTCGATGAGCGGGTCGTCGGAAAAAGGCGAAGCACGGTCTTCGAAGCACACGCCCAGTTGAAGCCACATGACGCGGTCGCGCCGCACGAGCGACACGTTCACCCGTGACCCGTCGAGCAGAAATTCGACGCTGCGATGCCCTTCACCTTCGGCGCCAAGAGCGAGGGCCAGCGAGTCGATCGCTTCGTGGCCGGAGCCGACGCTCGTCTTCGCCGTCAGCAGTTGGACGTCATGCCCCGCGAACATGAACCCTCACGCCAGCGAGATGCGGTTCTTCTTCGGCTTGTCCTGAACCGGTGCCTCGAAACGGGCGCCGCCGGCGGCTTGCGCGCGCTTGAGCGCGGCCGTCGCTTCGCGCACCAGACTGCCGAAGCTGACCTGCGGCTGATCTTTCTCTTTCGAGTTCGGCCGCGGCTCGAAGCACGCGACGCCCACCGACGCGGTGCCGCCCGGGAGCGCTTCGAGCCTCGAGAGCTTCTCGACCACGCGGCCGGCGACGACGGTCGCTCCACGCAGCGGCGTGTGCGGGAGGAACAGCAGGAACTTGTCGCCCGCGAACGGCATGGCGACGTCGATGTCGCGCAGCAACGCCGAGAGCACCTCGAGCGACTCCTGGCGCACGGCGTCGCGCTGGAAGTCGGGCGCGGAGTCACCGAGCTGCTCGTCGAGCTTGTCGAAGCCGACCACCAGCAACGCCACCGGGTACTGGTAGCGGCGGCCCCGCTTCACCTCGAGGAGGATGTACTTCTTGAAGAAGACGTCATCGTGCGCGTTGAGGCCGGTCGGCGGCCTGGCCTTCTTCGCCGGCGGTTTCACCGTGCGCTTGAGCTCGTCGAACTTCGCTTCGAGCGCCTTGAGCTGCACGGCGAGCACATGGAGCCGCGAGACCGCCTGCACCATGCCCAGCACCTGGTGCTTCTTGAACGGCCCGACCAGAAAGCCATCGGCGCCCGCCTGCTTCGCGCGGTCGGGAGCGCTCTCGAATTCTTCAGCCGGGTACGCGAGCACGATGGCCGTCTCGCTCGACAACTTGCGCACCACCGCGGTCAGCAGCTCACCGTCGAACCGTTCGTGAACCGCGGCGATGAGCACTTCAGGAGGCCGCGCCCGCACCAACTGCACCGCCTCATCGGCGTACTGCACCACCTGCACGTCGGCCCAGCCGTCGAGGAACTTCTTCAGCGCGGCGGCGACCGGTGCATGAGGCTCGGCGATGACGATGCGCGGCTTGCCGGCACTCACACCTCGAGCACTTCCTTCTCTTTCGCCGCGACGAGCTGATCGACCTGCTTGATGCCGTCGTCGGTTTCCTTCTGCACCTTCTCTTCACCGCGCTTCTTGTCGTCTTCGGTGATGACCTTGTCCTTCAGGCCGTTCTTGATCTTGTCGTTCGCTTCCTGCCGCGCCTTGCGGATGGCGACCTTGTGATCTTCACCGGTCGACTTCACCTGCTTGGCGATCTCCTTGCGGCGCTGCTCGGTGAGCGGAGGAATCGGGAGGCGGATGATCTCGCCGTCGTTCTGCGGCGTGAGCCCGAGGTTCGCCTCGAGGAGCGCCTTCTCGATCGCGCGGAGCACGCTCTTGTCCCACGGCTTGACGGTGATGAGGCGCGGCTCCGGCACGGCGACGGCCGCGGTCTGCGCCAACGGCGTGGGCGTGCCGTAGTAATCGACCTTCACGCCGTCGAGCATCGCGGCGTTCGCGCGGCCCGTGCGGATCTTGGTCATCTGCTGCTTGAGCGCTTCGATCGACTTCTTGATGCCGTCCTGAAGCTGCTTCACCGCGTCGTCATGCACCGCCATGTCTTCGTTCCTCTCTTCGAAGTGAAAGTCTACGCGAGCTGCGTTTCGGAGCCGCCGACCACCGTACCGATGTCACCGGGCGTGAGCACCGCGCGGCCGATGTTGCCGTGCGCCGTCATGTCGAACACCACGATGGGCAACTTGTTGTCCATGCACAGCGAGATGGCCGTCGAGTCCATCACGTTCAAGTTGTTCTTGAGAACGTCCATGTACGTGATCGAGCGGAAGCGGCGCGCCTCCGCGTTCTTCTTGGGGTCTGAGTCGTAGACGCCGTCGACCTTGGTGGCCTTCAAGATGACCTCGGCGTTGATCTCCATCGCGCGGAGCGACGCCGCCGTGTCAGTGGTGAAGAACGGGTTGCCGGTGCCGGCGGCGAAGATGACGACGCGGCCCTTCTCGAGGTGCCGCAC
>JBEHYH010000474.1:0-5071 GCA_048498275.1 Myxococcota bacterium
TGTATTTGATGGGAGGGATCTGCTGCGGAGCCGGCGCCAGTGGCGCGACCGGCGTCTCCACCGGCGCGGCAGACGGCGTGACGAACGTCGCTCCGCATGACGTGCAGGTGATGCCGGTGCCGAGACCGGTCTCGTTGGCGTAACCGCAGGTAGGGCAGAAGACTTTCATTTCAGAGCTCGTTGCCTCGGAACATGGGCGCGAAGTCTGGCACGGCGGGGAGCTTCGTCGCGCGCGGACCGAGCCACGCGAGCCGCACCGCCCCGTCACTCGAGAGCGGGTGCTCACCCGCCGAGAGCTCGAGGATGGCGCCGTCGTTCTGGGCGACACCGTCGATCGACGTCGCGCGCTCCGCGGTGAGCAGATACCGGCCGGCGCGGCGGAGCCGGCACGTGAAGTCGCCGTTCGCGCGGCACCCGAGCACCCAGAGTTGCTCAGACACGGGCACGTACGTCTTCTCGAGCTCCGCGAGCTGCTCTCTGGGCAGCCACGCCCACCGGTAGTAGCGGATGAGCACTGGCGGCGCGGTCTTGTCGGCGATGGTGACCACGCTTTCCCTCTTGCCGTCGAGGTAGTCGCGCAGCACCAGCGAATGAACCAGCCAGTGCTTCGACGCCGGCGGCCGCGTCGCGACGAGCCCTCCGACATCGAGAATGGGTTGGTCGGGAGCGCTGAGCTCTTCAGCCGCGGCGATGATCGCGCGCTGCCCATCGAGCGGCATGGTGAGGAACGCGTCTCGCTGACACGTCAGCAGCGCGCTGATCGCGGTGAGCACCACCGCCGCGAGCGCGGGAAGAGGAGCGTTGAACCCGCGCTTCGCGGCCCATTCCGTAGCGAGCGCCAGCCCCGGCGTCATGGCGATGAGCACGCCGAAGCCGAGCCACGACATGTTGTACGGGAACGGGTTCGGGTTCGCGATGAACGCGGCGAGCGTGAGCGCGAAGAACGCGGCCGCGAGCGTCACCGCGTCGAGCTGACGCCGCTTCGCGCGGCGAACCGCGACCGCGACCGTCAACAACGCGAGCGCGGTCTGGGCCGGCGCGCTCACCAGAAAGTAGCGAAGCGAAGGCATCGGGCTGAACCGCCCGGCGGCGAGGGCGGAGCCGGAGAACGCGACCAGACCGTGCAGGTAGCGCTCGAGAGAGCTGTCAGCCGCGTACAGCGCGAACACCGCGGCGACCGTGGCGACGGAGCCGGCGACGACGCCTCCGAGCGCGCGACGCGTGTTGCCTCCGCTGCGATCGATGACGAGCAGCAGGAGCGCCAACGCGGGGAGGCCCAGCGCGAAGCCCTTCGGCGCGTTGAGCTGCATGAACACCACGATGGCGCCAGCGGCCGCGGCGCCGGCGAACGGGAGCGGCGCCTGCCTCGCGCGCTCGGCGAGCACGTAGAGCGCCGCGAGCCCGAACCCCAGAAATTGATCGTGACGAACTTCGATACCGTGACGCCACAGCGGCACGCAGAGGAACGCCATCACCAGCAGCGTCGCCCGCTCGACGGGCTTCAGGTTCGGTAGCCCGAGCGGCACGATGCACAGCCCGCAGAGCAGCAGCCAGAAGAAGAGCCTCCGGAGGATGCCGAGCATCTCGAAGGTCGAGGTCGCGTCGCGGGTGAGGCCCGAGACCGCGAGCAGATACGTCTCCACCGGCCCTGACGCGTCGGCGGCGCGATAGGCGTCGAGCAGGCGCGCCGAATAGAGGTTGTTGAACTCGTCGATGTGAACCATGCGCGTCATCGCGTACGGCCAGCCGACCATCACGCAGAGCGCGACGAGCGCCGCCACCAGCACCGTGGCGAGCACCCACTCATGGCGGGCGTTCACAGCGTGCCTCTCGCCTTGATCTCCAGGTACTGATTCACCGCCGCGAGCGAGAGCGCGTGGGCTTCGACGTCGATCACCGTGACGCCGTCTTGCCCGACCTTGCGCTTCATCGCTTCACGTTCGAGCAGCAGTTCGCTGGCGACGGCGTGCTGGTACGCGAGCTCTGGATCTCCGGGAGGCGTGGCGAGCAGGTGCGAGAGCGCCGCGTCCTTCACCGAGAGGCACAGCGGCACGTGCCGGCGCGCGAGGCGGCGCATGGGGTTCACCATGGTCTGCGCCTGATCTTCATCGATGAAGTCGGTGAACATGCAGAGCAGCGAACGCTTCACCAGCCGCGTGTTCAGTTCCTTGAAGAGCGCGAGGTAGTCGACGTAGGTGAGGTGCGGTTTCGCGGCGTACAGCGCGTCGACGATCTTCCGGTACTGCATGCGGCCGTTCGCCGGCGCGAGGTACGTCTTCACGCCGTCGGCGAACACCACCAGCCCGACGCGATCTCCGTTTCGCACCGCGACGAACGCGAGAAAGAGCGCCGCGTTCACCGCGTGGTCGAGCTTGGTGAGCCCATCGACGCGCGCGGCCATCGACCGGCCGGCGTCGACGCCGATGAGCACGGTCTGGCTGCGCTCTGATTCCATCACGCGCGTCACGGGGCGGCCGCGGCGGGCGGTCGCCTTCCAATCGACGTCGCGCACCGAGTCGCCTTGCGCGTAATCGCGGAGCCGCGCGAACTCAGAACCGCGCCCGTCGCGGCGCAGTTGACGCAGGCCGAGGTTCACGAAGTCGAGCGCGGCGTCGGAAAGCAGCAACCGGCTCGCTCCGCGCATGTCGGGGAACACGCTGACGGCGATCTCCGCGGGCACCACGCGCTCGTGCCAGACGAACCCGAACGGCCCACGCACGCGGAGGTTCAGGTCGCCGAACTGAAAGCGCCCGCGCTTGGAGGGTGTCGTCGAATAGTGAGCGCGCGCGCGGCTCCTGGCGTTGATGGTGATCGCGAGTTGTTCGGGCTCGCTGGTGAAGTCTTGCGGCGCGTCGTCGCGCACGTCGATCATCAACGCGCGGCCGGTGTTCACGAAGTGCAGCGTCACCTGCGCGGTCACCCCGACCTGAAAGCGCGTCGGCAGTTCACGCCACGCCTTGAGCTCCGAGTTGCGCGCGATGACGAAGTCGAACACCGCCACGCCGATCAGCGCGACGTCGATCAACGCGACGAGTGGCCCGAGCCCGGGGATGAAGCCCGCCGCCATCGTCGGCAGCGCGAGCAGACACATCAGCGCCCAGAACCGGCCGGAGGGAATCATCGCTACCGGGGAACCTCGACGGAGTTGATCACCTCGCGCAGCACGTCGGCCGGCGTCGCGCCGTCGAGCTCCGCGTCGGGCGAGAGCAGCAGGCGGTGCTTCAACACCGGGCCCGCGAGGTAGCGCACGTCGTCAGGCGTCACGAAGCCACGGCCACGCAACGCGGCGAGCGCCTTCGACGCGAGCAGCAGATGCACGGCGGCACGAGGACCCGCTCCGAGGCGGATGCGCGGAGACCTGCGCGTGGCGCTGACCAGCTTGCGGACGTACGCGAGCACCGGCTGTTCGATGCGCACCTCGGCGAGCGCCTGGCGCGCGGTGAGCACCTGTTGTTGCGTCACCGCGGCCTGCACGCCCGCGCGCTCGATGTTGCCGGCGTCGAACCCCTTGTTGACGGAGTCGAGGATCGCTTCTTCCTCCGCGTCGCTCGGGTAGCCGACGTCGATCTTGAACAGAAAACGGTCGAGCTGCGCTTCGGGGAGCGGATACGTGCCCTCTGACTCGACCGGGTTCTGCGTGGCGAACACGGTGAACAGCGGCGAGAGCTGAATGTGTTTGCCCTCGAGCGAAACGGCGCGCTCCTGCATCGCCTCGAGCAGCGCCGACTGCGTCTTCGCGGGCGCGCGGTTGATTTCGTCGGCCAGCAGCAGGTCGGTGAAGATCGGCCCGCGCACGAGCACGAAGCCCTGCGTCTTCAGATCGAACACGCTGGTGCCCAGAATGTCGGCGGGCATCAGGTCGGGCGTGAACTGAATGCGTTTGAACTCGGCGCTCACGCTCCTGGCGAGCGCCTTCGCCATCAAGGTCTTCGCGACGCCGGGCACGCCTTCGAGCAGCACGTGGCCACCGGCGATGAGCCCGACCAGCATCAGCTCGAGCGCCTCGTCTTGCCCGACCACGGCCTTGCGCACCTCGTTCAGGCTCGACTCACGCAGCGTGTTGGTGAGCGTGACCGCGCCGCTCGTCTCCTGAACGGGGGCGGGCGCGGGAGTCTGGGGATCCAACGTCGTCATGCGGGTTGCTCCTTGCGTTGCAGCGTTTTTCTGACGAGGGCGGCGAGCGACGCGACCTTCTCGACAGCGGTGTCTGAGTCAGCGTGATTCGCGGCGGTGGTGACGTCGAGCAGCGCGTTCGCGAGATCCTTCCGGCCGCGTACCTCGAGCGCGGCGATGATCTCCACGGGTTCGCTGCGCGCGCTCACGCCGGCTTTGCGAGCGAGCTCGGCGGCGAGCTGCTTCACGATGCTGCCGGCCGCGTGCGCGTGGTGTCTGCCTTCGCGGTACAGGCGGCTCGTCGCGAAGAGCGCATCGGTGCTGCCGACGCGGAGCTCTTCTTCAGGCGCGCGCGGGCGGCCGAAGCGCTTGAGCGCCAACGACCACAAGATGATGCCGAGCAGCAACTGCCCGACCGCGAAGTGCAGGCCGTAACGCGCCGCGAATTCGCCCATCGAGCGGTCACCGGTGAAGCCGTGGTGGTACTCGTCGAACGCGACCGGGCCCGTCTTCGACACCGCGGAGATCAGCGAGTGCCAGAAGCGCGCGTTGTCGGCGATCGGGAGCGCGCGGTTCATCGCCAGCTCCGGGGCGCCGATGACGATCACCCGGCCCTGCCCGAAGGGAATCAGCGCGGCGACCGGTTCATCGATGTCTTGATCGACCAGCAACGGCACCGCGCCGCTCGGCAGTTCGAGGAAGGCGCGCACCTTCACTTCGACGCGCTCGACTCCGCGCGTGTAGAGCGTCGGCTGGGCGGGCACCAGGGTGCGCAGCTCGAGCGAATCAGCGCCGCGGCCGAGCGTGACGCCCAGCTCATCGAGCAGCTTCGCGTCACGGTAGCTCGCCGGCACATAGATGAGCGTCGCGCCGTTGCGCACGTGCTCCAGCAGTTTGTCGGTTTCCTTCGTGCTCACCGACGGGGAGCGGAACGCATTGAACCCGCGCTTCTTGAACT
>JBEHYH010000475.1:0-5070 GCA_048498275.1 Myxococcota bacterium
CTCTTCGTTGAGCCACACGTGCTCGATGCTCCGCACGAGTCTCAGCGCCTTGAGCGCGCTCGAGGCCGCGGCGCCTGAACCCAGCACCGCGACGTGCTCGCGCGGAGTGACGCGAAGCACGTCGGCCGCGAGCGCTCCCACCAGCGACGCGCGCAACGTCGAGAGATGCACCGCGTCCATCACCGCGAGCAGGGCGCCGGTCGCGGAGTCGTGCAGTTGCAGAACGGAGTGCGCACCCTGACGCGTGGTCACACACCACGCGGGAAAATCAGGCAGCCGGCCTTCGTCACCCTGCATCGGGTACTTCGTCAGCGCGTCACGCAGCTCACCCAACAGGAGCAGCGCGTTGATGTGCCGCGAGACTTCGGTTCGCGAGAGGAACGTCGTGAGCATTACTTCGCAGCCACCTTCTTCACCGTGTCCCACGTGCGGGTGGTGACGTCCTTGCCGAAGGCTTTTTCGATGAGCTGCATGAACACCGGGCCCTCTTCGCTGCGGTCATACACGGTGAACACCTCGGTGCCGGAGCTGGTGAGCACCCGCGCGCCATCGCGTTCGAGCGGCAGCTTCACCGCGGGCTTCGCGTGGCGCTTGAGAAAACTGACGACGCGCTTCGACGTCGCCGTGGGTTTGAAGGGCTTGAACGGGTCGGTCTCGAGCAGCGCGTTCAACGTCTCGACGGAGCGGATGATGGTCGCGAACTCACGGCCGAGGTGTTTGAGCGTCGCGGCCTCGACCTGCTGCTCGAGTTTCTCGAGGCTCGTGGCCTTCGCGTCGAACACCGCGTTGCCGCTGGCGAGCACCGTGACGACGTTGGTGAAGCCCGATTTCTCGAGCGCGCGCTTGAGCTCGTCCATCTTGCAGTTCATGGGGCTGACTCCGCGGAGCAGCGCTGCGTAGCGAGGCATGCCGGCTTCCTTATCAGCGTCGTACGCGCCGCGGGCCACGCGAGGTGATGACCCACGAACCCGGCGTGTAGAACGTGAACCCGCCGAATGAGAACGGTGGCGCCGCGTCGAGCGAGGGCAACCCGTTCAGCAGTTCGCGGCCTTCATCGGTGAGCCGGTATTCGAATTTCGAGCGCTCATCGGCTGACTTGAATGGCCGACTCTCCACGAAGCGTCCGCGCATCCATCGGCTCCACGTGTGCACTCGCTTACGAATGGGTGTGTCGCCCCAGACGTTGAGCAGGTGGAGGTCAGGTCCTCTCAGCAGCTTTCGCAGAACGTCACGTTCCGTTGACCATTCGCTGCTCAGCAGTTCGAGAACTTCGACGTCGTACGGAGAGAGCGTCGGAGCGTCTCCGAGTCTCGGGAACAGTTCGAAGATGGGGTTCGGAACGTTGCCCACCCACTGCGTGTCGGCCGGCCAGGCGGGAAGGTCGACGGGCCGGAAGCGCGCGTCTCCCTGCTGCCACGCTTTCCAGTTCGCCGCGAAACGCGCGGTCTGCCGCGACGTCAGGCGCCGAATGCCGGGCGCTGCGGTCATCAGCTCCCCAGCGTCACGGTGGCCGAAGACTTCCTGCCACGCGGGTCGATTGCGGGGGATCGGCACGACCCACACAGACGCAGAAGGGAACGAAGCGCACGCCCACCAGAGCGCGATTCGCGAGCGCACGGCGAACTCCGCCCAGACGACCACGTGCCGTGGACGCCGACGAGACGCGAGCGGTTTGAAGGTTCGTGCGAACGGAGTCACCACCGTCTGAAGACCGAGCTCGCGCGTCGAGAACTGCCCGACGTGCAGCGCACGCTCCAGACCGCTCGGGAGCAGGAGCCGCGAGACCCGCGTCTCATCACCGAATTGATCACGCATGACCACTCGATGCGTTGTCACTTCCGCGTGCGTGATGTTCTCAATCCACCAGCGGCTGTTGCGTTCGAACTTGAGGCCCACGGTGGTCGGGAGACTTTTTCCTGAAGAAACGCCGAGCAGACGAAGCAGCAGCTCACAACGCGCTGGTGCATCCCGCGAGACGCTGACCAAACCACTCCCCCAGCTCTTCAGTTCCTGTCCCGCCTCGACGCTCACGTGCGCAAGCGTAGCGGGAGGAGACGGTCACTCCAGCAGATAGAGCGGGGCGAGTGCGGTGTGTTGTGTGCCGACGGTGATTGCGCGCGGGCCGATTTTCTCGCCTGACGGCAGCAGCACTTCGAGTTGATGCGTGCCGACTTCGACATCGAAGCGCGCGGGAGCGACGCCCAGCGTTTTGCCGTCGAGCCGCACTTCGCCGCGCAGCAGACGTTCGCCGCCCACGGCCAGCACTCCGATTTGTTTCGGCGCGGGCGCCGTCGGTTTCGGTTTCGCCGCGACCGGTTTTTCGATCGGCGGGAGTGCGGGTTCTTCGGTCACGCGCTTGGTCATCACCGTCGGCGTCGGCGTCGGCGTCGGCGTCGACGTGACGGAGTCGGGCGCGGGCATCGATTCTTCGGGGCGCAACGCGAACCAGGTGCCGGCGACGGTCAGCGCTGCCGCGGCGGCGAACGCGATGAACGGCCAGCGAGCGGGCTTCGGCGCGCGCAACGGAGTCACCGAGAGCTTTTTCGGCAGCTCCGGTGTCACGCTCTTCACCCACGCCGACAACTCGGTCCGCGGATCGCCGGTGAGATGTTTCGCAGCGAGCGCCGCACACACGAGCGCGAATTCTTCAGCGTTTTCGTAGCGCGCCGCTTTGTCTCGAAGCACCGCGCGCGCGATGACTTCACGCACGTCTTCGGGGAGCGACGGAGACAACTTCAGCTCCACGCCCGCGAGCAGATCGACGAGCGAGTTTTCGTCGCGCAGCGCGCTCTCGCCGGCGAGCAACGCGTGCAGCACGCAGCCGAGCGCGAACACGTCGGTGCGGCCGTCCATCGCGCCACGCACCGCCTGCTCCGGCGCCATGTACGCGGGTTTGCCGCGCGCGATGCCACCGACCGTCTTCTCGAGCCGCCCTTCGGCGAACGCGATGCCGAAGTCAGACAACTTCACGTCACCCGCGCGCGAGAGCAGCACGTTCTGCGGGCTCACGTCGCGATGCACGATGTGGAGCGGCGCTCCTGAATCATCGACCGCGCAATGCGCGAAGTGCAGCGCGTGCCCGACCTGCGCGCAGATGTGCAACGCGAGCCCGACGGGCAACGGCTTCCCCTGCGCGCGGCCCCAATTGCAGAGCCGCCACGCGTCGTAGCCGTCGACGAGCTCCAGCACCTGAAACGGGCGGCCCTGTTCGACGCCGAAATCGAGGATCGAAACGATGGCTTGATGATGGAGCCGGCTCGTCAGGCGCGCTTCGTCGAGGAACATGCGCTCGAAGCTCGCGTCATGCTGCCGCGCGAAGAGCTGCTTGATGGCCACCCGCCGGGTGAAGCCCGCGTCACCGTGCGCGGTCGCGAGCCAGACCTCCGCCATGCCGCCTTCGGCGAGTCGTTCGATGAGCTCGTAACGGCCGGCGAGGCGCATGCAGGCTCGACCCTACACGTGAGTCGGCACGCGCGGTGCTAGACGCGAGCCCACATGATGCCCTTCCTGCTGCCGTTGCTTCTCAACGCTGCTCCAGTGGGTGCTCCCGCGGTCACGGTGGTGGTGGAGGGCCCGTCGGGAGAACAGACGAAGAAGACGCTCACCTCGGCGGAGTTGCCGGTGTCGTTGCGGCTCGAGCCTGCGCCGTCGAACGAGGTCGCGACGCCCGCGACGAATCCGTGGCCTGAAAAGTTGGCGGCTGCGCGCACCGCGTACGTGACGACGAATTTCAGCGCGTGTCTGAGTCAGCTCGAAGGTGACTCGGCGCCCGCAGAATTGCTCGCTGCGGGTGAACGGCTGCTGGCCTCGCGTGTGCTGGCGTGGCGGGTCGCGTGTCACACCGGGGAGCGTCAGCCCGAGCTCGCGCGCGCCGCGGCGTTGGCGCTCGCGTCGTTTCAGGTGCCGCTGCCCGAAGACGTCGCGTCGATGACGCCGGAGGTGGAGACGGTGTTGGTGCGTGCGCAGCGTGAAGTCGGCTCTCAGCCGTTGACGAAGGCGCGCATCGAATCGACTCCGGCGGGCGCGAGTGTGGAGCTCGATGGGCGGCCCGTCGCGTGCATCACGCCGTGCTCCATGGAGTTGCTGGAAGGCACGCACGTCATCCGGGTGTCGGCTGATGGCTACACGCCGGCGTGGCAGGTGTTGGCTCGAGCCGACAACGCCATCACGCTCGAGCCGGCGGCTCCGGAGCTCGCGGCGTCACAGTGGCGCAAGCGCGTCGAGAAGGGTGACGCGCTCGATTCGGCGCTCTCGTTGAGGCTGTTGTCGACCTCGCTGCGCGCGCCGCGGTTGGTGGTGCTCGCGTCGGATCCCGCGACTCCGGGTTTGCTTCGCGGGGCGCTCGCGATCGACGGCCGGCTCGTGGTGCGCGCGGAGCGGAGCGGCGACGCGGAGGGGTTGATGCGTGACCTGTTGGTGCGCGGCAAGGTCGTCGAAGAACCGAAGTCGATTTTCACGCGCTGGCCGTTCTGGCTCGCAGTCGGTGTCGCGGTCGCCGCCGGAGTCACGACCGGCATCGTGTTGGGCACGCGAGACATCAAGACGCGCATCGAAGTGGGGTTCCAATGAGAGCCGCGCTCGTGTTGCTGCTGTTGGCCGGCTGCGCTCCGACGCGCACGGTGGAACTCACGTTCGGGGAAGACGGTGAAGGCCTCGACGGGTTCATGTGCAAAGACCAGAACGATGCGTTGCTGCTCTCGCGCATTCCCGCGAACGGCGCGGCGAGTCTGGTGTTCGACTTCATCGAATTGCAGGGCGTGCCCGGGTGCCGAACCGGGCAGCTCATCGAGTGGTGCAAGACGCGCAACTGCATTCCGCGGCCGGAGACGCGCACGTGCGTGCCGGTGACCTTCGAGCAACCGGCGGCGACGCGCGCGGCGCTCCGGGAGCAGTTACGCAAGGAGATGTCACAGGTGCGCGGGCATGAGGCGAGCGCTGACGCGCCTGATGATTTCGTGCTCGTGCGCGTGGTGGGCACCACGGAGCCGTGTGAGACGGTGCTCGGCCGGCCGACGTCGGAGCCGCTCGACCCGGCGCGACTTCTGGGCTGCGCCTACAGTTGCCCCGTGT
>JBEHYH010000476.1:0-5067 GCA_048498275.1 Myxococcota bacterium
AGCAGAACGGCCAGATGGCCGTTCTGCTGATCAAGGGAAATCATGATATCCTGGAAGAGGGATGGTACGCAAACGCGGGCATCACCGTTCATACAGAACAGCTGCACATCGGGGATTTCGCCTTTATCCACGATATAACAGAACAGAAAGAATGCAAAGCCTACTGCTTCTCAGGCCATATCCATCCCGGAGTATGGATCAGCGGAATGGGTAAGCAGGCCCTGCGTTTTCCCTGTTTTTACTTTGGGGAGGACTATGCCGTGCTGCCTGCCTTTAGCCGGTTTACAGGCACCGCCTCCATCGACCCCTCTCCCAAAGCGAACGTATTCGCCATTTTACCATCCGCCTCCGCCGAACATCATCGTGGCGTTCCTGGGAGCCGGCGCGCCGGCCCCCGGAGCCCCGAACATCATCGTGCTGTTGCCGGGTTTCTGGGGCGCGGGCGTCGGTGACGTCACCGCGGCCGTCGGCGGCTTGGCAGTGAAGACGTGCGCGCAACGCGTGCACTGAACGGGAACACCCTGCGGGGGGATCAACGCGTCGTCGAGTACGTACGTCGTCGAGCACTTCTCACACGTGATGTGCACGGGGTCGTGACTTACCACACCCCGCCATCGCCCAAGCGAATCTCACACGCGGCTTGAAGCCTCAGCAGGCGTTCCCCGCCCATTCCGGCGACTGCGTCAATTTGTTCCCAGCTTGAAAAGCCTGCATCGCGGACCGCGACGAGTCTCTGCGCCGTGTCGACGCCCACCACGAGCGCGAGCTCGCGCTCATTCGCCGTGTTGCAGTCGAACTTGCGGTGCAGTGTGAGCGCCTGGCCCGCGGGCAACTCGGCGCCGGTGCACGAAACGACGCCATCGGCACCGACGCGTGGCACACCGCCGTCACATTCGAACGAGGTGGGGCCGCGTGGCGAGCGGAACCACGCGAAGAACCCCAGCGCGCCAGCCGCCGCGAGCACCACGGCGATGGCGCGATTGCGATTCACTTCTTCTTCTTCGCGACCTTGCCGTCGAGGCCGAACTCGGTGTGGAGCGCGCGCACGGCCAGCTCCGCGTACTTCGCGTCGATGAGGCAGGAGACGCGAATCTCCGAGGTGGAGATCGCGAGGATGTTGATGCGCTCCTTCGACAACGTCTTGAACATCGTCGCCGCGACGCCCGAGTGCGTGCGCATGCCGACGCCGACGATCGACACCTTCGCCACGTTCTCGTCGATCTCGAACTCGCCGGCCTTCACGGCCTTCGTCACCTTCTTCATCACGTCGCTGGTCTTCACCGCGTCGGCCTTGCCGATGGTGAAGGTCAGCTCGGTCTTTCCATCGACCGGCGTGTTCTGAACGATGAGGTCGACGCTGATGGCCTTCTCGTCGAGCGCTCCGAAGATGCGCGCGGCCATGCCGGGCTCATCGGGCACGCCGTGAATCGAGACCCGCGCTTCGTTGCGATCGAGCGCCACACCACTGACGAGAATGTCTTCCATTGCTTTGTCCTCCTCACAGACGAGCGTGCCCTTGTCGTCGCTGAACGACGACTTCACCCACAGGGGCACGCGGTACTTCATGGCGATTTCCACGGAGCGGATCTGCAACACCTTCGCGCCCAACGACGCGAGCTCCATCATCTCTTCGTAGCTGATGCGATCGAGCTTCTTCGCGAGCGGCGCGATGTTCGGGTCGGTCGTGTAGACGCCGTCGACGTCCGTATAAATCTCGCAGGCGTCGGCGTTGATCGCGGCGGCGATGGCGACGGCGGTGGTGTCACTGCCTCCGCGGCCGAGCGTGGTGATGTTGCCTTCTTCATCGACGCCCTGAAAACCGGCGATGACCGCGATCTCACCGCGCTTCAGGGCTTCGAAGATGCCGTCGGCGTCGATGCGCTTGATGCGCGCCTTGCTGAAGGTCGAATCGGTGACGATGCGGCACTGGTGGCCCATGAAGCTGCGCGCCTTGCCGCCCGCCGCTTCGATGGCGATCGCCGTGAGGCCGATCGACACCTGCTCGCCGGTGGCCACCACGACGTCCTGCTCGCGTTCGTTGGGCCGCTCCGAGAGACCGTTGACCAGCTTGAGCAGCCGGTTCGTCTCACCGCTCATCGCGGACACGACGACCACCACTTGATGACCCGCCTTCTTCGCCGCGATCGCGCGCTTTGCCACATTCTTGATGCGATCGAGATCGCCGACCGACGTGCCGCCGTACTTCTGAACAATCAACGCCATAGAGGGCGCGCCGCTTAGGAGCTTCGCCCCCTCCGCTCAAGCAGATCTCGCAGTGCGTCACTGCAAAGCGACTTGCTTGCGGCGCGCGCGGTGCCAAAGAGCCGCGCCATATGAGCAGCCCTTTGGTCATCGATGGCAACACGCTGAAGCTCTCCGACATCCGCGACGTGTCCGCTCGCAATCGGCACGTCGAACTCTCGCCCGTCGCTCGGGAAAAGGTCGCGAAGGCGCGCGCGCTGGTCGACAAGATCGCCGCGGGAGATGAACCCGCGTACGGCATCAACACCGGCTTCGGCACGCTGGCGGAGGTGCGCATCGAGAAGAACGATCTGCGCCAGCTCCAGCGCAACCTGATCGTGAGTCACGCGGCTGGAGTTGGAAGTCCGCTCTCGATTCCCGAGGCGCGTGCGCTGCTGCTGCTGCGATGCAACGTGCTCGCGAAGGGTCACTCAGGTGTTCGCGTGTCGACGCTCGAGCTCGGGTTGGAGATGCTCAATCGCGGCGTGACGCCTGTCGTGCCGGAGCGCGGTTCAGTCGGCGCCTCAGGCGATCTCGCGCCGCTCGCGCACCTCGCGCTCGTCTTCATCGGTGAAGGCGAAGCGTTCTTCGACGGCGTGCGCATGCCGGGCCGCGATGCCCTGCGGAAGGCCGGTCTCGATCCCGTCATTCTCGAGGCGAAGGAAGGCCTCACGCTGGTCAACGGGACGCAAGCGATGTGCGCGGTCGGAGTGCCGACGCTGCTCAACGCTGAAGAGCTCGCTGACCTGTTCGATCTCGCCGGAGCCATCACCATCGAAGGCATGCTCGGCTCGCATCGCCCGTTCATCGAAGAGGTGCACGCGGTTCGCCCGCACCCGGGCCATGGAACGGTCTCGCGGCACATGCGGCAGATCCTCCAGGGCTCGCAGTTGGTCGTGAGCCACGCCGACTGCCACAAGGTGCAAGACCCGTATTCGCTGCGTTGCATCCCCCAGGTGCACGGAGCCGCGCGTGACGGCCTCACCTTCGCGCGCGGCATTCTCGAGGTCGAAGTGAACGCCGGCACTGACAACCCGCTGGTGTTCGCTGAAGCCGAGGAACTCGTGTCGGCCGGCAACTTCCACGGTCAACCCGTCAGCCTCGCGCTCGATGTCGTGGCGATGGCGTTGACGCAGCTTTCCTCGATCTCCGAGCGCCGCGTGGAGCAGATGGTGAACCCGTCGCTCTCCGGTCTGCCGCCGTTCCTCGCGAAGAACTCGGGCCTCAACTCCGGCTTCATGATCGCGCAGGTGACGTCAGCGGCGCTCGTCGCGGAGTCGCGCATTCTCTGTCACCCCGCGTCGGTCGACTCGATCCCGTCATCGGCGGGCCGCGAAGATCACGTGTCGATGGGCATGACCGCGGCGCTCAAGGCACGTCAGGTCGCGGAGCACGCGCGGCATGTGCTCGCGATCGAGCTGCTCGTCGCCTCGCAGGCGCTCGACTTCCGCGAGCCGCACAAGACGCGCCCGGGCAAAGGCGTCGCCGCCGCGCACGCGCTCATCCGCTCGCGCGTCACGCACATGGAGTCGGACCGCGAAGTGCACCGAGACATCAACGCCGTCGCCGCGCTGATCGATTCCGGCGAGCTGCTCGAAACCGTCCGCCGCGCCGTTTCCTGAAACCTGCCCTGCCCCGGAGAAGTCGGAATGCGTATGCGCTCCGTCGTCTTCCTCGCACTGCTGCTCCCAACCGCCGTACGCGCCGAGAGCGAGCGAGTGTCTTCGTTCTGGGAACGCACCGGGGAATCAGCGCTGATCGTCGTCGCGCGCGTCGAGCGAGTGCGTCCGCGGAACTCCGAGCGGCGAGCCATCGCCGTGCTTCACATCACGTCGACCCTGAAGGGCACCTCATCGCCCACGCTCGAGGTCAGCTTCGGGCCGAGCGGCGGGTTCCCTACTCCCGCGCGCTACCGCGAAGGAGACACCGTGCTTGCCCTTCTCGAGCCCGGTCTCAGCGGCTTCGTGACTGTCGGGAACGAACGAGGTGCGCAGAGCGGAACTCCCGAGCAACTCGCGGTGCTGACCCGCCTGACGAGACACGCGATTGATGCTCAGTCGAAGAACACGCGCGAGGCGCGGCGCGCGTGGGTGATCGAACTCTTCACGGAACCGCTGACACGCCCGGCCGCGATTCGTGAACTCGAGCACTCACCACTCAGCGACGACGAATACGCACAGCTCAAAGCCGCGGTGCTCGCGAAGCCTGATTGTCTGACCCTCGGCTTGTCGTTGCGTCTCTTCGGTTCGCGTCGCGACGACGCGATCACTTCGCTCGCCAAGAACGCGCTCGAAACACTCGTCGCGAAAGCACCGAACATCGTCGGAACGCTGGCGCTGCTCGATCGCGTCGAAGTTCTCCTCGGAGCCTCTGAAGAGGAAATCACTGGGCGGTGGCTGTCCCTCAACGAAGAGCCCGAAGCGCGGGCCCGTTGGGCCGCGATGAAGAAGCGCTACAAGCTCAAGCCGCGAGCGCTGAACTGCGGCCCAACCCACTGAAACGCGGGAGGCGCACATGTGTGCCTCTGTCGCGTGGCGTATTGAAAGACGGGAATCGCCCCTCCATTTCGGAAGGACGCGGGTCACGTCGGGAACCACGCGCATCGCGAGAAACAGAACGCGGTCTGCTTCGGAATCAACGCGCGTGCTTCGTGAAGCAGCGCGGAGTCTTCAGCGAACAGCGCGTTGAACACAGAACACTGCGCGGCGAGCCGGCCACGGAGCGCGGCTCGCCGCGAGCACCACGCGCGTCGCTACTTCGTGGGCGCGGGCTTCTTCGGAGACTTCGCGGGCGACTTCGGGATGAGCGCGCGGAACCTCGCGGCGA
>JBEHYH010000477.1:0-5057 GCA_048498275.1 Myxococcota bacterium
AGGCGCACCGTCACGCTGTCGACGTGGAACTTCGGGCACGTCTGCTGCCGCACGCAGTGGAGCTGCACCCGCGCGCGCGGCACCTCGAGGAGCTGCCCGAAGTGCGTCAACCGCGCCCGGACATCGGCCGCCAGCTGCGCGCGGTGCTCGCAATTGGGCAGCGTCGAGAGCCAGCGCTCCACCGGCCAGTCGTCGGTGAGCGCGACGTGCTCGTCGATCTCCAGCTTCACGTCGGACGTCACGTGCTGGCACCAGTTGGCGAACGGCGTCTCGAAGCCCCGCCGCCAGATGCAGAGGTCGACGTCACTGCGGCGGATGCAGCGCAGCTCCTCTTCTGTCCACACGATGCGGTGACGGTTGCGCGCGTTCACGCGGCGCTCCGTGCGGTGCGCAGCCACACCCGCGTGGGGATGGAGAGGAACATCGTCGCGGTGCCAAGCCACTCCAGCGTGTGCGACTCGGCGCCGTGACCGACGGCCATCAGCAGCGAGCCGAGCAGGGTGGGCACGAAGGGCCGCCACTCGCGCAGCTTCACCGCCTCGCGCAGGCCGAAGCCGAGTGAGATCAGCAGCGCGAACGCCAGCAGCCACGCGTGCTGCGACTCGGTGACCAGCGTGGCGACGCCGAGCAGCCCGAGCAACGGCTTCCACAGGCTCAGGCAGGCGGGGCACAGCGCGCAGCTCAGCGCCGGGAGCAGCGCGGCCAGCGTCGACTTCGGCGCGTGGTGATGCGCGCACTCGCAGTGAGCCGAATGAACGTGTTGGTCGATCATGTCGCGCGCTCGCTATTTCTTGTGAGCCGCGAGCATCTTCCGGTGCTCCGCGGCGAGGCGTTCGTGGTCCTTCACGAGCTGCTGGTGTTCGGCCTGGAGCTTGCGGTCCTCCTCCAGCATCTTCTTGTCCTGCTCCTCGACGAGCTTGGCGTCGACCTTTCCGCCGGCGTGCCGGGCTTCGAGCTGCGCGTGCTCTTCGATGAGCTTCTGGTGCCGCGCGATGAGCGCCTCGTGCGCGGCGATGAGGCGGTCGTGCTCGGCCTCGAGCGCGTCGTGCGCCGGGTCAGGCGCGTCACCGCGGGCCTTCTTGTGCTCCTCGACCCACTTCTGATGGTCGAGGTTCATCTTCTGGTGGGCTTCTTCGAGCGCGCGATGCGTGTCTTCGAGCTTCTTGTGTTCGTCTTCGAGCGAGGTGCCGGCGAACGCGGGTGCGGCGGCCAGCACGGTGGCGATGAGCAATGACTTGAGCATGGGTGGGGCTCCGAAAAAGAGAGGCGAGCGCGGCCCGACGGGTGACGCCGGGCCACGCTCGAAGAGGGTCACGGAGGCGACGGGAACTTGCGCGACGGGAAGCAGAGGCCGTCGTTGTTCAGGTGGCCGAACGTCGACAGGTTGTACTTCATGTAGTCGGCGAGGTTCGCGAGGCCGGCCGCGCCGCCAGCGGGGTTCACCGGCACGCCGGCGGTGTCGTAGGTCACCACGCCGGTGGTGCGTTCGCCGTCGAGGGTCGGGCCGCAGGTGCGCCAGGGCACGGCGACGTCAGCCGAGTCTTTCACCGGCTGGAAGGGCACCGCGAGGTCGGCGAGCGTCACCGGGTTCTTGCCCGTCGCGGCCAGCGCGTCCCACCGGAGCGGCGCGTCTTCGATGAGCGCCTCCCAGAACGCGTGGTCGAGGTGGAAGGTGATCTGCACCTGGGTGTCGACGCCGGCCTGAGCCTGCACGCCGCGCGACTCCGCGGGCTGCAGCTCGGGGTTCACGCAGTTGACGAAGTCGGTGGGGATGGCGAAGGCCAGCTTGAAGTGCTGCGGCGTCGGGTAGCCCGTGTAGACGTAGTTGCTGTCGGTCGACCGGCAGTCGGTGCCCTTGAAGGTCGCGTCACCCTCGAGCAGCACGGTCTGACCGGCCGCCGCCATCGCCGCGAGCTCGGTCTTGTCGTCGGCGTCGAGGTTGATGCTCTTGTAGTCGCTGCCGGGCGCGACCAGCGAGAAGCCGAACGCGTACTTGGTGTCGGCCGCGAACGGGCCCTTGATGGTGGTGAGCGGCCACGCCTTGCCGTTCTGCTCCTTCGAATCGAGCGGGCCGGCCTTCGCCAGGTTCACCGCCCACGGGCCCTTCGTCTGCGAGACCTGCGCGCCGTGCTGCGACTGGTCGCTCGCGCTCTGGTCGGGGTTCTCCCAGAAGGTGATGTCATCGACGGTGACCAGCACGCGGGTGAAGTGAATCTCCCAGCCGTCGAGGAAGTAGGGCTCGCCGCCCGTGTCTTCAGGAGGGAAGGCGATGCCGTCGGTGGCCGAGCCTTCACCGGTGATGATGACGGCGAAGGTGTTCTCGGTGGTCTGCGGCGTGCCGCACGCGGCCAGCAACAGCATCAAGGTAGTCAGGGTGCGTTTCATGTTCGTCTTTCTCCACTGTGTTGGAACTGCAACTCGGGTGAAACAACTCCACCTGCCCACGTCATGGGAGGGTGGTTACTGCGACACTTCGAAGTGGTACGGCGCGCCCGCGCTGCGCAGGGCACTGAAGAGGTTGAGGTCGGCCTGCGCGCTCGAGTCTTGCGAGTCGATGAAGACGTACGCGCCGCCGTCGGGCGTCAGCGTCGAGAAGTCGACCGCCGTGAAGAAGGCCCGCGCGTCGACCACCAACGTCACCGTGCCGCCGTTGGTGAAGGCGTCGTTCATCGCGATGGGCCCCACGATGCGCTGCGCACACAGCGGGTTGCTGCTCGGCAACGCCGGGTTCCGCGGCGGAATCTTGCGGTTGGCGCCGATGGTGAAGCGCCCCTCGAAGGGGAAGACGCCGGCGTCGCCGGTCGCGGTGCCTGCCACGTCGAGCACCACCGTCGGGTCGTCGTCGGCCAGCACGTCGCCGCCGGTGAGCCACACCGTGCCGGTGCGGGTGAGCGTGTCGGTGCCGTTGCCCTCGACGGGGAAGGGCTGCGCGGTTGCGCTCAGCGCGTCGACGTCGAGCCCGCCGCGCACCTCACCTGAATAGATGCCGTCTTGAACGCACGCCTGTTCCTGCGTGTAGCTCTGCGGGTTCTGCTGGTTGAAGTACAGCGCGCCCACGTGCACGCGCGTGCGGCTCAGCGTCACCTCGTAGCCGGCGGCCGTGGTGAAGGGCTGCGCGGCCTCCGGTACGCCACGCGCCTGCGCGTGGAAGGTGACGAGGTCGCCGCCGGTGGTTTCGATACAGCCGCTGAAGACGATGAGCGACAGCAGCACGCTGGAGTTCGTTGCGCGGCTCATTCCTCACCTCCGAAGTGCAGGCCGAGCGTCACCATGAACGCGCGCGGCGCGCCGGCGGCGAACATGTGCGCGGGCACCAGCGACGGCAGCGAGCCCGAGGTGTGGAAGTCGCTCGCGTAGTTGAGCTCAAACTGTTTGTACTTCGCGCCCGCGAGGTTGGTGACGCTGAAGCCCAGCGAGACCACCTTCCACGCGAGCTCGGCCGACGCGTCCATCACGAAGATGACGTCGCTGCGCTGGCCGTACGGCAACGCGCGCCGCCCGACATAGGTGAGGCCGAAGCCCGCGCGCGCCTTGATGGGGCTCTCCCAGACGAGCCACGGCAGATCATGGAAGACCGCCGCGTCGACGCGCGCCACGAAGTCGGGCACGTAGGGCACGAGCAACTTCGTGTCGTCGAACGTCGAGCGCACCCACGTCACGTTGCCCGACACGTCGAACCAGCTGTGCCGCACGCGCGCCGCCGCCAGCGCGCCGAGCCGCGTGGTCGCGCCGCCGATGATGCCGCGGCCTTCCTGCGCGTTGAAGACCAGGTCCTTGTCGACGCGGGTGCCGAAGACAGTGGCGCGCGCCGAGGTGTCGAAGGCGCCGAAGCGTCTCGCGAGCGCCGCGCCGCCTTCCCACGAGAAGATGCGCGCGAACGGCGTGGCGAGGTTCTGCGCGACGAACTGCGGGTCGATGCTGCGGATGCCGGTGCCCACCGCGCCCGAGAAGGTGACGCCCTCGAAGGGGCCGAGCAGCAGCGTGCCGCGCGGCATCAGCGCCGCGCCCGAGGTGGAGTTGCGCTCCGTGGGGTCGCGGTAGAGACCGAAGTCGCGCTGGTCGAGACAGCTCGCGTCGCCCGGCGGGTTGGACGTCGACGGCCGGCGCACCGTCTTCTGCGCGCAGCGGTCGAGCACGTTGTAGGTGAGGAACTCGCCGCGCAGACCTCCGCGCACCGTGAGCCACCACACCGGCGAGAGGTTCAAGTCGGCGTACAGGCCGCCGTCGAAGAGCTTCGAGTCGAGGTCGTAGTCGCGCAGGTACGGCGTGTTGCTGCCGAGGAGAATGCGCGTCTGCACGCCGTCGACCGCGTCGAAGCGGCCGGAGTAGCCGACCTCGAGCTCCTGTCGGCGGCCGAACAACGTGGTGTGCCAGCGCGCCGAGCCCTTCGCGCCCACGGTGAAGTTGGTGGTGTCGCGATCGAGCAGGTCTCCGCGCTGCTCGTGCGGCGACTGCTGCGCGAGCTGCGTGTCATTCAAGAAGCCGGTGAAGTTCTCGAGGATGCGCGTCGAGTGGTACAGAAAGTAGACGGTCTGATCGTGCGTGAAGTTGCCGGAGTGCCCGTGCAGATCGAAGTGCACCTGCGCCCGCAGCGAGTCGCCGCCCTGGCGGTTGTCGTAGGTGTCGTAGAAGCCCACCGTGCCGTTGGCCACGTCGTCGGCGCGCAGCACGCCCGCTGACTTGTAGGTGGTGCCGTAGCCGAACGCGCCCACGCGGAAGCTGGTCTCGCTGTTGATGGTGCCCTCGTATTGCCCCATCAGCTTGAAGTTCTTCGCGGCGCGGTTCTGCCCGAAGCCGTCGGTGGTGAAGAGCTGCACGCCGCCGAAGGTGCGCGACGACTGCCCGTGCGGCCCCCACAGCGCCAGCAACCGCGCGGAGTTGAAGCTCCCGTACCCACCGCGGATGATGATGCCGCGCTCGTTGAGGCCGAGCTGGTAGTCGGCGCTGCCCGCCACCGCGTAGTTGCCCTGCCGCGGGTCGAGCGGCCCTTCCAGCACGCGCAGGTTCGACACCAGCTCGGGGATGATGAAGCCCAGGTCGGCGTAGCCGTTGCCGTG
>JBEHYH010000478.1:0-5055 GCA_048498275.1 Myxococcota bacterium
CATGTCCGACGGCGCGTCGGGCCAGGGGCGGCGGTCCATCCCGATGACGGTGTGCTTCGCTTCATGGAGCCGCAGCGCGACCTGCCGCGCCAACGCGCCTCCGGTACCGATGACGAGCACCTTCATTTCGTGCGCCCCTGTTCTCCGCGGCGGTCGGCGCGGGCGGCTTCAATCAGGCCCGCGATGCGCTCCTTCACCTGATCGACGTAGCGCTTCACCACCGCGTCTTCTTCGTCACCGGTGCCCTCGAAGTGCAGCGGCTCGCCGTAGTGCACCACCAGCTTCGCGGGCAGCGGGGCGGCGATGCCGTAGGGCGTGATGGGCACGTAGGGCACGCCCATCAACTTGCCCAGCGTCGACGAGTTGTGAATGGTGGGCACCGCGTCGGCGCCGCCGACGAAACCGAGCGGAACGATCGGGGTCTTCGTCTTCAACGCGAGGCGCACGAAGCCGGTGCCGAACTCGACGAGCGAGTAGCGCTCCTTGAACAGCTTCGCGGTGCCCTTCGCGCCCTCGGGGAACACCATCAGCAGGCGGTCGTCGTTGAGCAGCCGTTCGGCGTGCTCGGGCAGGCCGGTGAGCTGACCCATGCGCGAGCTCCACAGGCTCGACACCGGCAACTCGTTGAGGAACTTCTCCACCATGCCCTGGGCGAGGCGCGGCGGGTTCATCTCCAGCATCATCGAGGTGAGCACCATCGCGCCGTCGAGCGCGTAGCCACCCGAGTGGTTGCCGACCAGCATCGCGCGGCCGCGCCTAGGCACGTTCTCGATGCCCACCGCCTTCACGCGGAAGTAGCGGCGGTAGAGGAACCCCAGAATCCCGAAGCCGACGGCGAGGTGCTTCTTGGAGATGCCGTACGGATCGACTCCGTATTGATTGAAGGGCAGCTCCAGTCTTTCAACCAGAGCGCTGACAGCTTCATCGCGAGCCATGAGCGCGCGAGCGTATTTACTTCAGGGTCAGCGGTCGATGACGTTGAGCGCTGTCGGTCTTCACGAACTCCTCCAGCGTGCCGCTGCGCGCGGTCGCGTCGAGCATCGTCGTGAAGTCTCCCACCGGCACGTCTTCGGGGCCGCTCGCGGTCATCACCCACAGCGACAACGAGTAGCTGCTGGGCACGTGGGTGAAGGGCCATTTGCGCACCCGCAGCTCCACGCGCGCCATCTCCAGCGGCTCACCGTCGAGCAACAGCCGGCCCTGCGCGCGCACCAGCGTGCGTTCGTGCCGCGTGGCGACCCGCCGCAGCCGAATCACGATGAGCGGCAGCACCACCGCGTCGATCGCCAGAAGCCAGAGCGGAATACCCAGCCAGAAGTGCAGCCCACCGAGGAGCGCCAGGGCCGTCAACCACAGCGCCAGCCGCTCGCGATCAGGCCGGATGTCGATGGTGACGCAGTCACTCCGCGTCTGGTGGACATGAATGCGCCGCACGGTGCCGACCGTAACGCAGCGCCCCTGCCGTCGCATCTCCGCGTGGCCTGCTCATGTTGCTGATGTCGGGGAAAAACCCGCGCTATGTGTGCCGCCGGAAACAAGAAATGAGCCCGCGCGTAGGTACCAGTGAGGAGACGGCTGCTGTCTCCGACGAGGTTCTGATGGAACAGTTCCGTCATGGCGACACGCGCGCGCTCGAAGCGCTCTACAACCGGCACGCGAAGGGTGTGCACGGCTTCCTCGTGCGCATGGTGCGCGGCGACGGGGCGCTCGCTGACGACCTGCTCCAGCAGACGTTCTTGTCGGTGGTGCGCAGCGCCGACCGCTTCGAGCAGGGCGCGAAGTTCTGGCCCTGGCTGTTGACCATCGCGGCGAACGCCGCCCGCGGGAACATGCGGCGCGTGAAGCTGGGCGTCGAGGTGCTGGGTGAAGAGGCGCCTGAACCGTCCGCGACTCCGGCGCATTCTGACCCGGCGGCGCGCCGACGCATCGAAGCGGCGTTCGCGAAGCTGCCCGATTCGCAGCGTGAGGTGGTGGTGCTGCACAAGGTCGAAGGCCTCAGCTTCGAGGAGATCGCGAAGATTCTCGGCATCACCTCCACCGCGGCCCGTATTCGCGCGCATCGTGGGTACGAATTCCTGAAAGCCGAATTGGGAGAACTGGTGTGAGCGCTTTCGAGACCGCGCGCGCGGCGATGTTGGCCGAAGCCCAGAAGCCGCGAATCGGCTGGGGTCGCCGTGCGGTGACGTTGATGCTCGCGTCACTCGGTACCGCGACGGTCGTCGCGCTCGTCGCCGCGTTGATGGGGAAGACCCCGGAGCTGCGGATGACGGTGATTCCCCTCTTCATCAGCGGCGCGTGGTTGGCGTTCGCCGCGTCACGCCCCGGCCGCGGGTGGGTGCGCTGGGTGGGCGCGGCGTCGGCGGTCGGGGTGAGCGTCGCCCTGGTGTTGTTGCGTCACGAAGGCACCGGCGCTCCACATGCGCACAGCGAGTTTTCCTGCACGGTGTTGCACGTGCTGGCGGCGGTGCCCGCGGTCTTCGCGGCGTTGTGGCTGTTGCGCGCGATGGCGCCCTCGTGGGTGCGCGCGTTGTGCGCGGGGCTCGCGGCGGGCGTCACCGGAGCCGTGCTGGGCGAGATGTTGTGCGCCGGCGACGCGATGCACGTGATGCTGTTCCACCTCACCGCGTGGACCGGGCTCACCGCGCTGGTGGTGCTGGTGTCGTCGCGGCTCTCGCGCACGTCGTGGGCGCCTTGAGTCAGCGCGCGAACAACAACACCAGCGTCACGATGCCGCCGAAGACCAGCAGCAGGAACGCCGAAACCATCAACTGATTCAGCGCGTCTTTCTTCGCGACGTCGTCGAGCGCGTCACCGCGCAGCAGGTGCATCACGTTCCACAACATGTTGCTGCCCAGCACGCCGGTGCGCGGCTTCTTCTTGTTGTCGCCGGGTTTCGCATCGGGCGCCTCTTCGAGGCGCGCCTGCGTCACGCGCACCTGCGGCTGAACGAGTTGAGGAATCACCGCTTCGGGTCTCGCGGCGCGAACTCCCGCGGCGTCGGTGGCGCGCAGCATGTCTTTCGCGGCGTCGAGCCCGGTGCGCCCGTCGGTGGTGCGCAATTCGGAGAACCCCAACTGCGTCAGCGCGCGCGTGAATTGGGTTTCGAGCTTCGCGGCCTGTGCGCCGGGGAGGTTCGGCCGCGCCTCGACGAAGCGCTCGGCGTACGGCTCGAAGAACTGCAGCAACCGTTGCGCCTGCTCGCCGCTGCCGGGCACCGTCTTCCCGTTGAGCTCCGCGCGGAAGATGTTCGCGTCGGTGAAGAACCGGCCCGGCAACTGCGAAGCCTCACCGACATTCACCGCGCCGCTGGCGAGCTGCGAGACCGCGACCGGCCGGCCCGTTTGACCGGTGAGCGCGTCGTAGTTCTGCGCGGCGGCGAACACGTCGCGCAGCTCGGGCGACGCGGCCGCCGCGTCGAGTTGCTGTGCCTGGGCGCTCGTGAGTTGCCCGGCCTGCGAGAGGTTCTGGAGCTCACGCGCCGCCGCGACGGCGCCCGAGCCGCCACCGCGCACCACGTTGAGGAGAGCTCCAAAACCGGCCACGAACGCGATTGTACCGCCGCTCGCGCTATGGTGAGCCGCGCGATGAGTGAAGAGGCAGATGAACCCGGTTCTGAAAAGCGCAAACACGCGCGAACACCGCTGAATGTGCTGGTTCAGTTCCGCTTCGACACGTTCGAGGACTTTCTCGCGGAGTATTCGTTGAACATCTCGCCGGGCGGCATCTTCATCCGCACCGATGAGCCGCGAGAGCAGGGCTCCATCATCTACCTGCAGTTCACGCTGCGAGATGGCAGCCGGCTCATCGAGGGCATGGGTCGCGTGGTGCGCGTGAACCCGTCGGGCGATGCGTCGAAGCCTTCGGGCATGGGCATCGAGTTCATCAACTTCGACGACGAATCGATGGCGCTCATCGCGGAGATCTGCGCGACGCGCTCCGCTACACGCAACTGATGAACCTCCGCGCGCGGCTGTTGCTGGCGTTTCTGGTGCCCGCGCTGCTCGTGCTGTCGGCGGGTGGTTTTCTGCTCTTCCGCGCGAGCCGCTCGGCGCTCGAAGAGGAGCTCGGGCGTTCGTTGGCGGCCGTCGCTGCGGCGGTCGCGGCTGACTTGAAGGCCGAACGCGTGCTGTCGATCGAACCCGGAGATGAAGCGGGCGAGGGCAGCCGCACCTGGCGCGCGCTGAACGCGCAGTTGCAGGAAACGAAGACGCGCACGCACGCCCGGCGGATTCTGGTGGTCGACGCGCAGAAGCACGCGCGGCTCGACGTCGGTGGCGCGCTGCTGCCGGGCGCCGAAGCGGTCGAGTTGCTGCGTGATGAAGGCGAGCTCGCGCGCGTGTTCGAAGGGAAGCTCTCGTCGAGTCAGGTGCTGTTCGAGGGCAATGACGGCCAGCTCTACAAGACCGGCTACGCGCCGCTGCTCGATGGAGAAAAAGTCGTCGGCGTGGTCGCGGTCGAAGGCAGCGCGGCGTTCTTCGGCCCGTTGAGACAACTGCGCAATGCGTTCGTCGCGCTCGCGGTGTTGACGTTGTTTCTGCTCGCCGCCGCGGCGTTGCTGATGGCGCGCGCGCTGGCGTCTCCGCTGGAGCGCATGGTGACCGCCGCGCTGCGCATCGGTGGAGGCGACCTGTCGACGCCGGTGACGGCCGAAGGCCCGCGTGAAGTGGGCATTCTCGCGCGGGAACTCGAAGCGATGCGGCTCAAGCTCGAGAGCCGCGATCGTCAGTTGAAGCTGATGCTCGGCGGCGTCGCGCACGAGGTGAAGAACCCGCTCGGAGGCATGGAGTTGTTCGCCGGGTTGCTCGACGAAGAGCTGCGGGGAACGAAGCCCGACGTCGCGGAGGCGTCGTCGCACCTCGAGAAGATCCGCCGCGAGCTGACGTACCTGAAGCGCATCGTCGATGACTTCCTCGCGTTCGCGCGTGAGCAGCGGGTGTCGTTCGAAGCGCATTCCGCGACGGGCGTTGCGAGTGCGGCGGCGAAACACCTCGCGGGCGAAGCCGAAGCTGCCGGCGATGCCTACCCGCACCTGGAGCGGCAGAACTTCGTCTTCGA
>JBEHYH010000479.1:0-5043 GCA_048498275.1 Myxococcota bacterium
TCCACCCCGAATGTCAGATCGCTTTACAGCGCCGTGATGAGGCACCGGGTGATGGGCAGCATCTGATCGGCGGTCACGTAGAGGTAGTAGTCGCGACCTGACTGCAGCGCGGCCGGCGCCCCCGCGGTGGGGAAGCGCTGAGACGTGCCGGAGGGGACGACGCCGTACTTCACGGTGCGGTTGTCGAGCGGCGTGCCATCAGCCGGCACATCGAGCCGCCAGACGGTTCCTTCCGGCAGGTCGAGGTTGGGGAAGACGGTCGGCGAACGCGAGGTCGCCTCCATCACGTAGACGTAGCGCGCGCGGCCCTTGCCCCAGGTGATGGTGCCGTCGCTGGCGATGCCCTCACCCGCGTTGCACTTCGAGGGTTGGTAATAGAACTGCTCCGAGAGCGGCCCGAGGCCATCGTCGACGCCCACCATGTCGGCGGCGGTCAGCCCGCGGTACTCCATCTCGCGTTGCCAGAAGGCCTTCATGCGCGCCGGGTCGGTGGTGAGGAACACCGAGTCTTCCGGGTGCGCGAGGTCAGACTTCGAGAAGCCGTTGTTGAGGTCCTTCGGCCACGCGCCGAGTGGAACGGTGCTGACGACGCCCGCGCCCTGCGCGACGCCGCGGTTGGTGAGCTGGTTCGCGAAGCTGCCGTCACTGTCGACGTCGAAGATCGACGGCTCGTGATTCGGCGCGGCGCCCTTGGAATGACAACACACGCACGACGCGGAGTTGATCTGCGACTTCACCCACGCTTCTTCGGCGAGGTACGCCGGGTCACTGCGCCGCGCGTCGGGTTGCGTCGAACGCGAGTCGGGATCTTTCGCGTAATACGGGCGGCCGCTGCGCGAGTTGTCGCAGTTGGCGTCGTCGCGGAAGGAACGGCCTTCGAGCGTCGCGCCGTGAATGCCTTCCCACACACAGACCTCGCCGCCGTCGGCCGGCATCACGCCGCTGTCAGGCACGAAGCACTTGTGCTCCGGCTCGCGGAACGCGTCTTCGAGCACCACGAGCTGATCATTCGCGCCGCCACAGATGGGCGAAGGGTCCCAATAGCCGCCGCCGAACGTCTCGCAGCCGGTGCGCGCGCTGCCGCACTTCCCGGTGTTGTCGCTGACGATGTACGTGCGGTTCTGCGCGCTGGTCGAGGCGAGCAGACACGCGCCGAGGAACGTCTGCGGGTTGCACACCGTACCGCCCTGATACGTGCCCTTGTTTCCAGAGCAGTCTTTCTCCGCGTCGGCCGACTTCCACGTGCCGAGGTAGTCCTTGCACTCCGGCATCTTGCTGAACGGGCCGTTGTATTCGCAGTGGCCGATGACCACGTCTGACAGCGTCGGCTTGCTGCTCGGTGGCTTGCACGCCGCGAGGAGCAGCACCGCCAGATAAAGTTCAGTTCGAAAGAATGAAATAGAATTCATGTTCACGTCTCCTTATGCACCGAACCCGCCGGTGTTTCGCGTCACGCGGCCGAAGGCCCGTACCCGCGCAGAAAACCGTCGAGGTGGCTGTTCAGAAAGACCGGCATGTCCAACGGCCTGCACTTCCGCCCCTGCAACTGCACCTGATGAAACAACCCGAGAAGAACGGGACACACCAGCGACAGCGCCGCGACACGCGCGTCGGGAATGTGGAGCTCCTCGCGCGCGTGGTAGCCGACCAACAGCTTTTCCACGGTGTCGAGCGTGGGCTCGAGAATGGTCGCGACGTAGGTCTGCCCGAGCTCGCCGTCTGACATGCCCTCGGTGAAACCCGCCGAGTGCATCCCTCCGAGCATCGAAGGCCACGCCGCGGCGATTTCAGAGAGCAACGTGTGCAGCCCTTCGCGCGCCGGGAGCGCCGCGTACTTCGCCGCCCGCGCCTTCTGCACCTCGCCCATCGGCAACAACGACTCGAACGCCGCGCGCACCACGCCGGTGCGATCGGTGAAGTAGTGCCGCAGCGTGCCGGGGTCGACGTCGACCGACTCGGCGAGCTCCTTGAGCGTCAGGTGACGGCCCTGCGCAGACAGAATCACCCGCGCCAGCGAGCTCGCGAGCCGATCTTTCTTCTCCGAATGATCCCGGTTGAGGGCGCCTGATATTCTTCCCACGATTGGGACTTCTAAAGGCTCGATTGACAATGCGCAAGGGGCGCCCCTCACGTTCTGCTGCGTGTTTGTTGATACCGCGCCCGCGCGGTCTACCTTGCCGCGCAGATGCGACGATTTGCAGTGATGGCCCTCCTCGCGGGCGTGGTTCTGGCGGGGTGCAAGGTGTGCACCGATCTCTTCTACGTGCCGACGCTGAGCTTCACGCTCTCGCAGACCACGGCCGAGCAGCTCACCGCCGGCCCTTGTGAAGTCGGCACCTGCCTCAACGGTACCTGCTGGACCAACGACGTCGACGCGACCGGCAACAAGATCGGCGACGTGGTGTTCGACTCCGCGTCGCGAAAGCTGGCGGTCTCTCAACTCGTGCGAGACGGAGGCACCGTCACCGCCGTCAACGGTCAGACCGATTCGACCGTGTCACTCACCGTTTCGCGCGACGGAGGCACGGTGTTCACGCGCGAATGGAAAGGCGTCGCCTTCGAGGCGTTCGAGCCGAACGGCGAAGGCTGCGGCGTCGCCTACAAGTTGAAAGACACGCTGAGCTTCTGAAAAAGCTCGTTGGCGACGTTGATGGCGTTGGCTGGCTGCACGTTGAAGCCGGTGCGGGGAACGCTGACCTTCGTTTGTCGGTACCGAGGCGAGCGAACTCACCGCCGCATCGTCGAAGATCACGACCTGGTTGACGCTCACGTTTTGAGCGAGTTCGCAGCGCGTTGTCTGAGCACTTCGACGACAAACTCGGCACGCGCACGAACTTCGGCATTGCTGTCATTGAGCGCCACCGGAGCGAGCAGCGCTTCGAACTCGGGCCAACCCGGGTACGTCGCCGCGACGACCCGCGAACACTTCGAAGACGCCCGGGTGATGATGGGGAGGCGAGAGCAACGCCAACATCGACACGCTCTGCAATCGCGCGTCGCTGTCTTCATGGCGCGAAAAGCGATCGATCAACCCGTCCCAGTCAATCGCCCCGAGCTCAGCGCGAGCGAGCTCCGACAGCGGTTGCGCTTCAGCGCCGACGAACGCGAGGTATTTCAGATCGACGAGCGCATCGTCGACGAAATGAAGGCACGTCTCACCGTCGCGAGTCGCCCAGATGAATTCGTCAGGGTTGCTTTGACTGCGGGCAATCGACTCAGCGAAAGACAGACCACGGTCCGAGGCAGAGTTTGATCACGGACGCGAAGCGGTCTCAGCGCGCGGCCGCGTCGAGAGGTGCGTCACGCCTTCTTCGTCGACCCACTTGTAGATCTCAGGGCCCTTCTCGCGCGGCTTCGAATCTTCCTCGGCCTTCGCCAGCGCCTGCCGGAGCTGCTCACGTTCCGCTTCGAGCTTCTGCTCCGCGTCGCGCTGCGTCTGACGGAGCTGCTCATCACGCGCGAGCGCGACGCGCGCGGCTTCAGCGCGCTCACGTTCCTGCACCAGCAACTCACGCTCGTGCTTGAGCTGTTCCTGCTGCGCGGCGTACTGCTGACGCTCGAGCTCGGCGCGGGCTTCCTCGGCGCGCTGCTGCTCGTATTCGACCTGCGCCTGCAACTTCGCCTGCTCCGCCGCGTCACGCGCCGCCTGATCACGCGTTTCCTTCGCGCGCTGATCGGCCTGCTGCTGCGCGTACATCATCTGCGCGGCGACGTAGTTCTGCTGCGCGTAGTACGGGTACACCTGCTGGTTCGGCGTCGTCGAGACCGGCGTGCGCACCTGCACCTGGCGATTGCCGACCCAGCCGTTGACGTAGCCGGTCCACGTGCCGCTCGACTGGCCACCGCCCGGGCTCCACCCGCTCACGTAGCCACCCCACGAGCCGTTCTGGGCCGCCGCCAGACCACTGATCACCATCGTGCCAAGGAGGATGATTCGCATGCCTCCGTCTTACCGTAAGTTCCGCCGCGTGAAACGCCGGGTCACCCTCACTTTTCTCGCAGTCGTCGCGCTGTTGCTTCTTGCCGCGGTGGGAGCCGGTTGCGCCTTCTCTGCCCCGACGTGGAAGGGCGCCGCGACCGCGCATTTCAACGGGGAGAAGTTCTTCACGCCGGGAGCGCCGCCGAAGGTCGCCGGGTTCGACAGCAAGGGCATCGCCGCGCTCTTGAAGTGGCAGGCGACGCGTCAGCCCGGTGTGTGGCGCGCGTTTCATCATGAAGAACCCGGCCCGCCGCCTCCCTACGAAGTGAACGGCGGAGCGATGCGCGTCACCTTCATCAACCACGCGACGACGCTGATTCAGATGGATGGTGTGAACGTGCTCACCGACCCCATCTGGGGCGAACGAACGAGCCCGGTGAGCTTCGCGGGCCCGCAGCGCGTACGGCCTCCGGGCATCAAGTTCGAAGCGTTGCCGCGCATCGACGTCGTGGTGCTCTCACACAACCACTACGACCATATGGACGCGGAGACCCTGAAGCGCATCGGCACCACATGGCCCGGCGCGCAGTTCTTCGCGGGCCTCGGCAACGGCGCGTACCTGAAATCGCTCGGGCTGCTGAACGTCACCGAGCTCGACTGGTGGGAATCGCGCGACGTGCGCGGCGTGAAGATCCACTCCGTGCCCAACCAACACTTCAGCAATCGCGGGCTCACCGATGGCGATGGCACGCTCTGGAGCGCGTGGGTGGTCGAAGGCCCCGCCGGCCGCGCGTTCTTCGGAGGCGACACCGCGTACGGCCCGCACTTCAAAGCCGTCGCCGAGAAGCTCGGGCCGATGCGGCTCTCGGTGTTGCCCATCGGCGCGTACAAACCTGAATGGGTGATGGCGCCGATTCACATGGGCCCGCGCGATGCGGTGCAGGCCGCGTTGGATCTGCAGTCGACGATGGCGGTGCCGATGCACTTCGGCACGTTCAACCTGGCGGACGATGGCGAGACCGAAGCCGTCGAAGTGCTCGTCGATGAATTGAAGAAGAAACCCGCGCCGTTCGAGGTGCTGGGCTTCGGTGAAGGCCGCGACGTGCCCTGACCTCCTGGAGCCG
>JBEHYH010000480.1:0-5025 GCA_048498275.1 Myxococcota bacterium
GCCGCGTCGTCGTCGACAAAGAGAGTCGGGGTCTTTGCGGCCTCGGGGTTGCCCGCGGTCGTCGCCGGCACGTTCGCCGCGGCGGCGGGCGGCGCCGACGACACCGCGGGCAGCGAGGTCGCCGATTGCCCGGTGCGCGACGGCGGCGCCGAGTGCACGTTCGACATCAACGGCGAATGCGCGGCCACCTTGCCGGTCGCCTTCTGCACGGCCGGCGCCTCGGTCAGCGACGCGAGCTCATCGGCCGACGGCTCCTTGCCTTCGGTGAAGACCCACGTCGTGTCTTCACGCACCATCGCGCCGAGCGCCGGCTGACCGCTCAGGTCACGCATCTGCGCCGCGCGCAGCACGCCGCGCTGAAAATAGGCGACGCCTTCGTCACCGACCTCCAGGGCGCCGGTGCGCCGCGTGCGCATGAAGTGACCGAGCGCCTCGTTCAGCTCCCGGTTGCCGCGGCCGAGCAGCTCTCCGGTGCGCGAGGCGATGTCATCGGGCAGCGCGCGCAGCCGGGCGATGTGCGCGCGCCCGTTGAAGGGTTCCGGGAGCAGCTCCACCACGCCGGCGCGCCACGCCTTGGTGAAGCGCGATTCAGAGGTGTCTTTGCACAGCAGCACCACCGGCAGCGGCTTGCCTTCGACGCGGACCAGCAGCGCCGCGAGCTGGGGCGAGGCGACTTCGGAGCGGACCAGCAGCACCGAGGGGTTGAAGTCACGCACCGCATCGACGACTTCGCTGGGCGCGAAGCTGCACCAGGTGACGGGAACTCCCGCGCTGTCCAACGCCAGGCCGAGTTTCTGCGCGGCCGACGTCTCGGAGTCGATGATCAAAACGCGTACTTCACTGCTCATTCGCTACCCCGACGAGGGACTCCGTCACCGCCACCCGCTTTGCGTTGCGCCTCAAGCACCGTGTGCTAAGCGCGCCGCCTTCCCGAAGAAAGCAAAATCACTGCGGGTTTTTCCAACATGGAATTCAATTCTATCCAATCTTCCTTCTGGTCCTACGCCCCGGTCGTGATCGGCGTGGTGGGCCTTCTTGTCTCCGCTTTCTTCTACTTCCGGGTGAAGGGCCTGCCGGGTGGCGACGAGACCATGACGCGCATCGCGGGCTACATCCGCGAGGGCGCGATGGCCTTCTTGATGCGCCAGTACAAGGTGCTCGCGGTCTTCATCGCCGTGGTCTTCGTGCTCGTGGGCTTCGGGCTGGGCTGGTTGCCGGCCGGCTGCTTCGTGCTCGGCGCCTTCCTCTCGCTGCTGGCTGGCTTCATCGGCATGAAGGCCGCGACCTACGCCAACGTGCGCACCTCGGAGGCCGCGAAGTCGGGCAACAAGCCCAACGCGTTCCTGGTGGCGCTCGACGGTGGCGCGGTGATGGGTCTCGCGGTCGCGGGCCTCGGCATCATCGGCATCGGCGCGCTCTACGCGGTGTTCAAGGACGACGAGCACTTCTCGAACATCATCCACGCGTTCGCGGTGGGCGCTTCTTCCATCGCGCTCTTCGCGCGCATCGGCGGCGGCATCTACACCAAGGCCGCCGACGTCGGCTCCGACATCGCCGGCAAGGTCATCGAGAACATCCCCGAAGACGACCCGCGCAACCCGGGCGTCATCGCCGACAACGTCGGTGACAACGTCGGCGACGTCGCCGGCATGGGCGCCGACATCTACGAATCGATGATCGCCGCCATCGTCTCGGCCATGGCCATCGCGCTGACCGCGCCGCTGGCGGGCGTGCCCGCGCTCCTCACGGGCGGCGCCGCGACGGCGAACCGCGCGGCGGGCGTGGTGGTGCCGGTGGTGCTCTCGGCGCTCGGCATCGTCGTCTCGCTGGTCACCATCTTCGTGTCGCGCGCGCTCAAGTCGATGGCCCCGGCCACCGTGCTGCGCCTCGGCCTCATCGTGCCGCCGATCATGCTCACCATCGTCTCCGCGATTCTGATGCCGGTGTTCGGCATCACGCAGGGCGTGACCATCTCGCTGGCGGCCGGCGCGTTCGGCGGCGCCATCATCGGTCTGGTCACCGACTACTACACGTCGTCGACCCCGGTGGCGCGCATCGCTGAAGCGTCCATCACCGGCGCGGGCACCAACCTCATCCGCGGCCTCGCCGTCGGCATGGAGTCGGTCGCCGTGCCCATGCTGGTCGTCGCGCTCGTGGCGTACATCGCCGATGCGTACCTCGGCCTCTACGGCATCGCGCTCGCGGCCGTCGGCATGCTGGGCGGCACCGCGGTCGTGATGACGGTCGACGCGTACGGTCCGATCTCAGACAACGCGGGCGGCATCTCCGAGATGTCGGGCCTCGGCCCTGAAGTTCGTGAAATCACCGACGAGTTGGACGCGGTCGGCAACACCACCGCGGCCATCGGCAAGGGCTTCGCCATCGGCTCGGCCACCTTGACGGTCATCGCGCTGTTCGCCGCCTTCAACATGGAAGTGAACCACGCGCGTGAAGTCGCGCACGTGCCCGCGATCTCGATGCTCATCACCGACGGCCGCGTGCTCATCGGCCTGCTGCTCGGCTCGATGCTGCCCTTCATCGTCGGCGCGTCGACCATGCTCGCGGTCGGCAAGGCCGCTGGCGACATCGTCGAGGAGATTCGCCGGCAGTTCCGCGAAATCCCCGGGTTGATGGAGCTCAAGGCTGAACCGCAGCCCACGAAGATCGTCGACATCGCCACCAAGGCCGCGCTGCGCGAGATGATTCTGCCCAGCCTGGTCGCCGTGGTGGTTCCTCCGGTGGTCGGCTTCCTCCTCGGCCCCGCGGCGCTCGCCGTTCTGCTCGCGGGCGCGCTCGCGGTCGGCGCGACGATGTCGCTCTACATGGCGAACGCCGGCGGAGCCTGGGACAACGCAAAGAAGTACATCGAGAAGGGCAAGCTCGAAGGGTACAAGAAGGGCTCCGACGTGCACAAGAACGCCGTCGTCGGCGACATGGTCGGCGACCCGTTCAAGGACACGTCTGGCCCCGGCATCGCGATTCTCATCAAGGTGATGTCGGTCGTCTCGCTGCTCGTCGCCGGTCTCATCGCGACGCGCTGAAGCGAATCGAAGCTGATTGATCAGGGCTGGCCTTCGGGCCGGCCCTTTTCATTTGCGGGAATCAGAAGTGGAACGCGACGCCATCGAAGGCGACGTCGATTTTTTTCCTTCGCTTCACCGACGCGCACCGCGTTGATGATGGCGAGCGTCACCGTCGTGACCAGCGTCACCGCATGAACGGCGAGCGATGAAACGAGCAGCTCAATGCCGAAGTTGGCGCCTCCAAATGGGCCGCGGCTCGACCTGCCCGACCAACAGCTACGCCTCCGTTCCCCGCATGAGCGCGAGCAGCGCGCTGGTCGTCTTCCAGTTTCGAATGGTGAGGTCTTTGTAGATCGGCAGCGCAATGATCTTCCGGAGCCGACTCGACGTCGCCTTCGCGATGAGCCGCGAATGGTAGATGACCCCATCACCTGCATCGGCGGTGTCGACGCCGTCTTTGAGTTCGACGAACTTCATCACCTCGTCAGCGCTGCACGGAGAGAAGACGAACAACACGTCGTAGCGGAACTTGTCGGGTTTCGAGCCGAACCCCTTCGGCGCGCGCTTGATGACTTCGCGGAGCTGCTTCTCATCACGCACCGTCACCCGCGCCGCGTACCCGAACTCGTCTGACAACGCGGTTTCGATGCGCTTCTCGAGCCCACGCGAGCTACGTGCGTTGAAGACCACGTTGCCGCTCTGGATGTACGTCGCGACGTCGGTGAAGCCTTGCTGCTCGAACGACGCCTTGAGCGCGGGCATCTTGATGAGGTTGTTGCCTCCGACGTTGATGCCTCGCAGCAGCGCGACGTAGCGTTTCATTCACTCTTCTCCAGCCGCGCGTAGACGTCACCGGAGCGGTCGGAGAGCGCGAGTGACTCCAGCTTCGTCACCATCTCGTCGGCGGTCAGCCAGCGCTCGTCGCTCCAGCGCATGGTCTCGACGCGCGACGAACGAAACCGGTACGCGCCGAGCCTCGAAAGTTCGCGCACGCAGGCCTGCGCCGCCGCCTTCGCCACGGGGATGTATTCGAACGAGATGGCTTCGATGGGCGTGCTCAAGCCGCGCAGCACTTCGAGCTCGAAGCCTTCGACGTCGATTTTGCAGAACCGCGGAATTCCATGTTTCGCGATGAGCGCGTCGAGCGTGGTGACCTCGACGTCGACCGAGGTGTCCCATTCGGTGCCGTGAAAGCGCTCGTCGGCCTGTACGTCGCGCATCCACCCCGAAGCGAGCGTGGTCAGTGTCGGCGTGCGAGTGCTGACATGCAGCGTGGCGCGACCGGGTCGAACGCCGAGCGCATCGGCGACGAGCGTCACACCTCCGTCCCTGCCGTAGAGCCGCCGCAGCAACCTCGCCATCACCGGTTGCGGCTCGATGGCGACCACGCGCGCGCCGAGTTGCCGCCAGGTGCGAACGCGATCTCCGACGTGCGCGCCGACGTCGAACGCGAGATCTCCCGGGCGCAGAAACTGGCCGTAGAATTCCCGCCGGCCACCGTTGCGCCAGAACTGGCCGTAATAGATGGCGAGCGAGCGCACGACGCCGCGCACTTCGTCGAAGCGGCTCACAGCGCCTCCAGATGGCGCGCGGTGATGGCGGCGCACTCGGCCCACGACGGCAGTGACTCGCCGGCGAGGCGTGCTTCTTCACGAATGTCGCGCGCGTCGTCATCGAGCAATCGCGTCAGCCACGCGCGGAGCTCTCCGCCGCGGCTCCCACGCCCCTGCACGAACTCGAGCGCTCCGGCCGGAGCATTGGTGACGACCGGCACGCCCGCGCGCAGCGACTCCGCCAACGACAACCCCCACGATTCGTAACGAGACATGCACAGACACACCGACGCACGAGAGAAGAACTCCGCGACGTCATGCATCGACACGCGGCCATGAAACTCGACGCGCGACTCGAGCTTCAGCTCGCGCCGCGCCTTCATCACCCGCGCTGAATACGCGGGGTCGACGTCGAGCGCGCCGAGCCAGTCGAGGTGCCATTCACCCTC
>JBEHYH010000481.1:0-4992 GCA_048498275.1 Myxococcota bacterium
CGCCAATCGCGTCGCTGAATTGCCGAAGGTGATGGGCGGCACGCTGCACCTCGTCTCGGAGCTCTGGCCGTCGGCGCGCACCGGCGACGTGGAGATGCGGCAGGCCCGCGCGCGCGCGGTGTGGCCGACGACGCGCGGGAGCGCCAACACCACCGTCGCCATCTTCGATACCGGCCTCGACATGACGCACCCCGATTTCGCGGGCCGTCAGGTGTTCTGGAAGGACTATTCGGGCAACCGTCACCCGACGTCGGTGGACATCGAAGGCCACGGCACGCATGTCGCCGGCCTCGCCCTGGGTTCAGGCGCCGCGTTCGACGCGTACGACGGCGGGTTGCGCGTGACCAACTCCGGCAACAACAGCTTCGGTGCGCTCTCGATCTTCTCGCCGTCGCCGCTCACGGCGCGCTTCACCGCGACCTACAACCCGGCCGGGCCGGGCACGATGTACGTCATTCGAACGCCCGACGACGGCGGCGCTCCGAGCTACGCGATGTTCACCGGTTCGAGCCCCCTCAACGCGACGCCGGTGACGGCGCAGCCCGGTGAGCAGTTGGGCGCGTGGATGGCGGCGTCGAGCGGCGTGTCTTCGACGTGGGCGGTGTCCGCGTCGGCCACCGGCTACCCGCGTGACCCGACGTTCCCGACGATGAGCGGCGCGGCGCCGTTGACGAAGACGTACACCTCCAAGGTCTTCGGCGACGACGGCAGCAACGACGGCTCCGAGCTGTTGATCGCGCTCGATGAGCTGGTCGACAACCGCGTCACCTACAAGGTGAAGGTGCTCAACCTGAGCCTCTCGACGCGTTGCCCCGACGGCGACCTGATGTCGCGAGCAGCGTTCCTCACCGTGGTGGACAACGGCATCACCGTCGTCGCGTCGGCCGGCAATCGAGGCCCGACGGGGACGATCACCGAGCCCGGCATCGTCTCGACGGTGATCACCGTGGGCGCGACGAGCGCTCCCAATCAGCTCTCCAGCTACACCTCGATCGGCGCCGAAGACGGCGGCGCGCCCGACATCGATTTGAAGCCCGATCTCCTGGCGCCGTCGGGCCCGCCCAACGTCGGCGCGCTCTCGCCCGACAGCAACTCGGCCGAGGCGTCCGACCCGGCGTTCTCCGACGTGCAGCCCGACGACTACCGCACGATGCAGGGCACCTCGATGTCGTCGCCGGTCGTCGCCGGCGCCGCGGCGCTGCTCATCGATGCGTTGGAGCAGGAGGGCTACACGTGGACGTACAGCTCCTCCGACGGACCGCTGAAGGTGAAGAACCTGCTGCTGGCGACCGCGACGGAGGTGAACACGCTGCGTGAAGGCACCCCCGTCAATTCGCCCACGCTGGGCCGCGCGGCCGCGCCGAAAGACAACCGCGAAGGCTACGGGCAGTTGAACATCGACGCCGCGGTCGAAGCGGTGCACGTGCCGTATTCGGGGCAGCTCACGGTGACGGTGGCGCCGGGAGAAGAGAAGCGCGCGTGGGCGCGCCGCGTGAACCTGGCGCAGGGCACCACGGCGCAGTTCACGCTCGCGATGACGCCGGCGATCGATCTCGATATCTACGTCTATTCCGACACGCCCGACGCGAAGGGCAACCCGGTGATCCTCGCGTCGAGCACCAACCCCCAACCCGGCATCACCGAGCTCGCGTCGGTCACCGCGAACTTCTCACGCATCGTCTACGTGGTCGCCAAGCGCGTCAGCGGTACGGGGTCGTTCACGCTCAACGGTGTGTTCGGTGACGTTCCGCCGGGCACTCCCGATGGCGGCCCGGGGTCGATCATCGCGTCGTTCGTTTCCGACAAGGGCAACCCGGCGAGCTCGATGTGGACGGAGTACGTGACGCTGACGTTCGTGGCCGTGGGCTCGGCGTCACGGGGCGTGCCCACGGGCTCGGTCAACTTTCAGCCGTACGTGCCCTCGGGCGCGTCGCTCGGCACCTCGCCGCTCATCGCCAACGGGCCGGGCTGTCAGAGCCAACCTTCTCCGTGCGCGTCGGCGACGCTCACCACCTCGAACATCCAACCCGACCCCAATCAGCACATCTCCGCGTCGTATTCAGGGAGCGTCGCGTACGTCTCGACCGCGTTGTGGCTCAACGGGAGCTATTCGCAGGGGAGCTTCACGGTGAACCCGTTGCCGACGACGACGGTGTTCGACAAGCCGCTGCAGCGCGCGCTCCGCGGCAACAGCATGCGGCTCAAGGCGACGACGGCGACCCAATGCCCGGCGGGCAGGACCTGCGCTCTGACGCCGATGATCGGTGTCTTCGACTGGGGGTTCAATTGCTCGGTGAGCCAGGGCGCCGTCGTCGCACCCGACAGCAACTGGAGCTCGACGTGCTTCGAGCAGAACGAGTGGGGGCTCATCGGCGCGGCTCCGTCGGCGCAGCCCGCGAACGCCGTGTACGGGCCGGGCGTGGTGTTCAAGGACAACCTCGGCAACAAGTTCCTGGCGGCCAGCTCGCCGCCCGCCGACATCAACGTCTGGGCGTACGGCATGCAGTGGGACCCGGTGTACATCCAACGGCCGGGCTGCCCGTCGTACAACTTCTCTTCGACCGAGAGCGGCTGTCCCGATGCGCCGGTCGACGCGGGGACTCCCGTCGTCGTGCAGATCTCTTCGCAGAGCGCGGGTACGGTGGCGATCGTCGACGGTCAGTGCACCGACCTGACCTCGCCGGTGCTGACGACGGTGACCTTCGCGGAGAACCCCGACGCGGGGCTGGTGGTGCAGAACTTCACGACCAGCGAGATCTCCAGCGGGTACCACACGTTCAGGCCATGCACGGTGTTGCCCGACGGCGGTTGGTCGAGCGCGCGCGATCTCGGCAAGCAGTGGGCGGTGATTCCACTCACCGTGTTGCCCGGGAAGCCGGTGGTGACGACGGCCACCACGCTGCAGGTCTCGCCTTCGACGACGGTCGCGTACGGCACGCCGGTGACGTTCACGGCGAACGTGACGCCGGCGAGCGCGGGCACGCTCAACTTCCTGACCAACGGCTCGCTGCAGCAGAGCGGAGCGCTCGCGGCTTCGGGCGTCGCCACGTGGTCGCCGTTGCTCGAGCCGGGCACGTACACCGTGGGCGCGCAGTTCCTCTCGACGGTCGGCACGCTGCCGTCGTCAGCGTCGGTGCCGAGCTTCATGGTGTCGAAAGCGGTGCCTGAGCTCGCCCTGACGTTGACGCCGCCGGGCCCGTTCTACGCGGTGACCAACGTGTTGTTGAACGCGACGGTGACTCCGCCCGCGGGCTCGAGCCTGTTCGCCGCGTTGCCGACCGGCACCGTCACCTTCCGCGATGGCGCGACGGTGATCTGCCAGGGTATTCCGCTCACGAATCTCACGGGCACGGCTTCAGCGTCGTGTCTCTTCCGGGCGCCGAGCGTGACTTCGCACACGGTGACCGCGACCTACGAGCCGGGCGGCGACACGCACTACTCCGCGCCTGCGCCGGCTTCGCAGACGTTCTCATTTCTGCAGGCAGCCCAGACGAGCTCGACGGTCTCACCACCGGGGGCGAGCTCTGTCTGGGGCGAGAGCGTGACGTTTACGCTCTCCGTCGGCACCGATGGCGGTGCGACGGGCGCGAGTGGCACCGCGCTCTTCAAGGCGGGGAATGACGTGCTGTGTGCGGCGGCGCCGGTCGTGAACGGCGTCGCCACGTGCACCTCTTCATCGCTGCCGCTGGGGGCGGGTGCAGAAATCAGCGTCAGCTATTCGGGAGACTCGTCGTTCACGAGCAGCAACGGGTACACCACGCACTCGGTGTCGCAGGCAGGCTCGACGACGAACGTGGTGTGCGCGCCATCGCCGGTCGAGGTCGGTCAGACGGTGTCGTGCACCTTGACCGCGTCGGCGAAAGCTCCGGGCGGCGGGTTCCCGAGCGGCACGGTCGACCTCGTCATCGACGACGGCGGCACGACGCTCCCGGGCACCGGTGGGCTCACGCTCAGCGGCGCGGGCGCCGCGGTGTTCTCGACGGCTGCGTTGCCGGCGGGGCCGCACGTGTTGCGCGCGACGTACGCGGGTGACACGCACTTTCTCCCGTCGATCGCGCCTGACGAGGTGTCGACGCCGCTGAACGTGATCGTATCGACGGGCCTCACCGCGACCAAGACGCCCGACGCGGGCAGCGTCTACGGAGACCTGCTGACGATCACCGCCGACGTGACGGGCGGCCCTCCGGTCGCGCTGGGCGACGTGTCGTTCAGCGAAGACGGAGGCGCGACGTCGCTGGTTACGCTCGACAACACGGGCCGCGCGGTGTTCTCGACCTCGACGCTCGGCGCGGGCACGCACACGCTCGTCGTGCACTACGGAGGCGACGCGTTCCACGGTTCGCCGGCTGACGTGACGTTGACGCACGCGGTGACGAAGGTGGGCACGTCGGTGACGCTGACGACCTCCGCGGAACCGAGCACCTTCGGCGCACCTTTGACGCTGACCGCGAGCGTGACGCAAGGCTCCGGCGCTGGCGAGATGAGCGGCAACGTCATCTTCAAAGATGGTTCGACCATCGTCGGCGTCGTGCCGCTGGTGAACGGAGTCGCGGTCATCGACGTGACCTCGCTCAGCGCCGGCAGCCACACCCTGACCGCCGAGTACGTGGGTGACGTAAACGTGCAGGGCTCGACGAGCACCTTGGTGACGCAGACCATCGAATACACAGCGACCACGGTTTCAGTCGCGGCCAGCGACGCGTCGCCCGCGTTCGGTGACCCCGTCGGCCTTCACGCGGCGGTGACCTCGGTCGATGGCGGCATCATTCCGGGCTCCGTCACGCTCACCGAGGACGGAACGCTGCTCGGCTCCTTCCCGCTCGATTCGTCGGGCGCGGTGAACATCGACCTCACCACGGTCGCCGGGGTGGACCTCACCGTCGGCTCGCACACGTTCACCGTCACCTACGACGGCAGCGCGGGCGCGGTGGCCAGCGGCACGGTGGTGCTCGTCATCTCCACCGCCGCTAAGAACACAAAATTGACGTCTTT
>JBEHYH010000482.1:0-4990 GCA_048498275.1 Myxococcota bacterium
CCCCGCCTTCTGCCATTCGTCTGACACCGGGAGTCTTCGCCCGAGAAACCAGCACAGGCGCGCGGCCGTCGGCGCGTCGACCCACGAAGTGGGGATGCCGGCGAGATCGCCACCGAAGGCGCTCGGCGGCCGCCGTGGTGGCGCGCCTGCACGCGGGTCATTGAAAAAGAGCGCCGAGAGCTCGAACGGAACCTCCGTGCGGTCGATGGCGAACTCCGGCACGTCGACTTCTTTCGTCGCGAAGCCCACGCCCCACGACCGCATGAACGGCCCGGCGGGAATGCGAATCTGCCCGGCGCGGCTCGCCTGACAGGTCGGCACCTTGAAGTGCAGCTCCTGAAGCGTGTCGCGCTCTTTGTACCCGGGGAGTTCGCGCACCACCTGCCAACTCGGCCCGCACGACTCGCCGTCGCGGCCTCGATTTTCGAAGCGGAACACGATGGGCCCTGACCGTGCTTCGACGGTTTCGATGATCGCGTCGTCGACGATTTCGCGGCCTTCACGCGTCACGTCTTCGAGCGGTACCGCGGCCCCCGCGGGCACGAGCGGGTCTTTCGAAACCGAATGCATCGACCAGGTGAGCTGTGGCGCCGCAGCCTTCACGGCGGTGAACGAGCCGGCGTCCCAGTCGAAGGGCTCCAGCACCAGCTTGAAGCGGCCGAAGTCACCCGCGGCGAGCCGAATCTGCTTCTGCTGCGCGATCGCCTGACGTTCTTTTTCGCGGAACGCGACCGCGGCGATGCCGAAGACCAGCGCGAGCGCCGAGACTCCGGTGAACGCCACGCCCATCAGCCGGCGACGCCGCCGAGACACCACCGCTTCGCGAGCGCTACCGGCTTCGAGAAACGCACGCGAGAGCGCAGTCAATGACGCGCCGGTCGACTGCACGCGGCGCATGGCATCGGCGAGCGCTTCACCGCGCCACGTCTCTTCGGTACGGCGGCCTCGCCGGTCCCACGTCGTGGCGGAACTTTCGATTTCGTGGGCCAGCGCGCGCGCGTCGTGACTGTCGGTCAACCAACGCGAGAGCTGCGGCCACGCCGTCACCAGCGCTTCATGCGCGAGCTCGACCAGCGGCTGCTGCGTGTCGTCGTCATGACTGGCGACGAGGAGCCGTTCACGGAGCAGACGATCGAGCACGGCGGCTGCCTCTGAAGGCAATTCGGAGAGCACTTCGTCGCGCGTGCGCGGGCGGCGCGTGCCGTCGGTGTTCACCAGGCGCAGCAACAGGTCTCGCACCAGCGAACGATCACGCTGCGGCAATTCCTCGACGACGCGCTGGGCGTGACTGGCGAGCGCGCCGACGGCGCCTCCGATGACGTCGTATTCGCGCGCGAGAATCAGCCGACGTTCGGCGTCGCGGCGATTCCACAGCTCCTGACAGGCGAACTGGAGCAACGGCAATGCGTTGACGTGGCCATCGAGTTCGGCGGCGATGCGGTGCGGGAGCGCGGCGTCATCAGGCCGATGCGTCACGCGCCGCAGCGGCGCTTCAATCGCTTCACGCAACGCCGCTCGCGACAACGGCCGCAACACGAAGAGCGCCTCGAGTGCCATCGCGAGTTCAGGCGCCGACGCGAACGCAGGGAGAAAATCGGAACGCAGCGTACAGACGATGCGCCACGGCTCTTCGGGAGACGCCGCGAGCGCGAGCGCGCGGAGCACCTGCGCCTTCGTGTCCTCGTCGCCGAGCGTGACCAGTTCTTCGAACTGGTCGATGACCAGCATCACGCGCTTCTTCAGCGCGATGCCTCGCAACGCAGAGACGACGGCACCGGGAGACGCGGCGAGTTCTGCCGCATCACACCCGAGCGCGGCCGCGAGGCTCGACCACGGGCGGCGACCGGGGCGCAGCACGCGCGTTTCCCACCCCGCGCTTTCGCGAAGACGCGGCACCAACCCCGCGAAGACGAACGACGACTTGCCCACGCCCGATGGCCCGACGATCGGGAGCAACGGCGCCGTGCGCAGACGCTCGAGTGCAGCCTCGATGTCATCGGCGCGGCCATGAAAGTCCTTCGCGTCACGTTCCGAGAACGCTTCGAGGCCGCGGAACGGTGATCGCCCGTCGTCTGCCGACGCACCGAGAATGAGCCACTCGAGCGTCGCCATCACCTCCTGCGCGCTGGGGCGTGAACCGGGCTCGCTCTGCAGACACGCGGAGATCAACGCGGAACACGGAGACGCGGTGACCAACGCGCCGAGGGATGGCCGGGTGGGTGAATACGCGAGCTGCGCGAGCTCGGATTCGCTCCACGGGCGACGGCCTTCGATCAACTCGGCCAGGAGCACGCCCAGCGACCACACATCGATGGCGGTGTTCGGCGACTTCCCCAGCCAACGTTCGGGCGCCATGTACGCGGGCGTGCCTGACGCCGCGGTCGATTCACCGCCCGAGAGACGCGAGAGGCCGAAGTCGACGACGCGCAGCCGCCCATCGCGCCCGAGGATCACGTTTTCGGGTTTGAGATCGGCGTGCACCACGTCGTGCTGGTGCGCTTCGGTCAACGCCTCGGCGATGGCGCGCGCGATGCGCATCGCTTCGGGCGCCGAGAAACTGCCCTGCTCGTCCATCCGTTCGCGCAGCGTCGGCCCGTCGACGTACTCGAGCGCGAGGTACGGCAATTCTCCGTACACGCCCGCCGCGTACACGGTGACGATGTGCGGGTGGTTGAAGCGCGCGGTGGTGCGCGCCTCTTCGGCGAAGCGCGCCCCGGCTTCAGGCGTGAACCCGCGAAGAAACTTCAGCGCGAGCCGCCTGCCGAGACGTTCATCGACCGCGAGAAACACCGAGCCCATGCTGCCTTCCGCGACCAGCCGCGTGAGGCGAAAACCATCGACCACCAACCCCGGCTCCAGCTCTCGCATCGTCAGGGGAACTCGATTTTGACTTTGGTGGTGACGCCGGCCTGCACGTGAATGGTCTGCGACGAGCGGCGGCCTTCGGAGCTGAAGAAACACTCGTAGTCACCGACCGGGAGCTGCTTGTCGGACGGCGGCGTGTCTCCGCGGAAGTTGGCCCTGGGGCATTCGACGTGCGCCTCCTCGCCGAAGAAGCGCACGGTGGCCTTTTCTTTCGCGGCCGGCGCGGGCGGCGGCGGTTTCACGATGGGTTTCTTCAGCGCGATCAACGCATAGCGATGCGGTTCGTCGCCGACCTTCACGTCGAAGGTGTCGTCGACGTCGCGGTAGCCCTCGAGCGTGAGCGAGACACTGAGCGCCCCACCGGGCAGGTCGAGCTCCAGCGGGGTCACGCCCATCGACTGACCGCCGATGATCACCGCCGCGCCGCTCGGGGTGCTCTCGAAGCGCGTGAGGATCTTCACCGGAGGCGTGGGTGGCGTTTCGATCGCCGGTTTCTCGATGGGCTTCTCGACCACCGGCCGTTCGCCGGGAGGAGGCGTGAGCTCTTTTTCTCCGCGGGCGAAGTACCAGGCCGTGCCACCACCGACGAGCAGCGCCAGCAGCACCACCGCCGCGACCATCGGCAGCTTCACGCCGGTCTGCGCGACGGTGGGCATCGACGCTTCGGTCGGAGCGCGTTGCGCGGCGCGCGCTGAATTGCCGCCGGCGACGGTCAGCTCCAAGGGCTTCGAGGCGAGCTTCCTCGAGCCGGTCGCCTTCGATTTGCGGAACTCACCCGACGGCGTCGCGCGGTCGGGCATGTCGTTCTCGACGGTCTCGAAGAGCACGCGCCCCTCTTCGGCTTCACGCGCGAGGCGATCCGCGTAGACCTCGTGCATGAACTCCGCGAGGTCGGCGGTCGACGACGGCAACTGCTTCTCGAGCAGCCAGCGCTCCAACGCGGCGCCGAACTGACGCGCATCGGCGAAGCGCGCGTTGCGATCTTTCGCGAGCGCCTTCATCACGATGGCGTCGAGCTCCGGAGGGATCGCGGCGTTGATCTTCGACGGCGGCTCGACCACGCACGCGGTCACCGCGTTGAGCGTCTGGATGTCGTTCTGCCGTTTGAAGAGCCGCGTGTTGGTCAGCAGCTCGTACAGCACGACCCCGAGCGCGAAGAGGTCGCTGCGCGCGTCGAGCTCCTGCCCGGCGGCCTGCTCCGGCGACATGTACGAATACTTGCCCTTGAGCACGCCCGACTGCGTGACCGTCGATTGGTCGGCGGCCTTGGCGATGCCGAAGTCGACCACCTTCACCGCGCCGTCGAACGACACCAGGATGTTCTGCGGCGAGATGTCGCGGTGCACGATGTTCAGCGGCCGATTCGATTGATCGGTCTTCTTGTGCGCGTAGTCGAGCCCGGCGGCGGCATCGATGATCGTGCGCAGCATCAACGGGAGGGGAATCGGGTTGCCCTCGCGTTCGGCGTGCTTCCAGACGCGGCGCAGGTCCTCGCCGTGAATGAACTCCATGGCGATGAAGTACGAGTCGTCTTGCGCGCCGAGGTCGAAGATCTGCACCACGTTCGGGTGGTTGAGCCGCGCCGCGATGCGCGCCTCGTCGAGGAACATGGTGACGAAGTCTTCATTCTCCGCGAGGTGCGGGAGGATGCGCTTCACCACCAGCAGCTTCTCGAAGCCCTCCGGGCCCTGCTGACGCGCGAGGTAGATCTGCGCCATGCCGCCGGCGGCCAGTTTCTTCAGGAGCTGATAGCGGCCGAAAGTTTCGAGCGACACGGGGGAGGCGGGCCTCCTCTAGAATGTATCAACGGGTGCGGCGAACGCGCTTGTCGCGCGTGTCACGCATCAATGACTCCAGCTCGTCGAGCTTCCGCTGGAGAACGGGGAACAGCAGGCGGTTGCCGTCGACGAGGTCGAAGAGCCGGAGGATCTCGTCGACCTGCTTCTCGATCTCCTCGGCGCGCTCGCTGCTGATGCGATGCAGCAGCATGTCGGCACCCGCCTCCATCAAGACACGGGCGACGGCGTCGCGCGAAGCGAGCGGCTCCTGTTTCTTCTGCCCCAGCCCCTTGATGACGCGCAGCTTCGGCGGCGCGGCGGCACCTTGAGCTTGGGTCAGGGCGTGT
>JBEHYH010000483.1:0-4987 GCA_048498275.1 Myxococcota bacterium
GGCAGCCCGAGGCCGGTGCCTTCGCCGACGGCATTGGTGGTGAAGAACGGCTCCAGCAATCGCGAACGCACTTCATCGGTCATGCCCACGCCGTCGTCGCTCACCGTCACGCACGCCCATTCAGAACCGCGGTCATGCACGGTCGAGGTCGTCACCTTCACGTGCCCGCTGTCTGAGCACGCGTGCACGGCGTTGATGACGACGTTGGTGAGCGCCTGCTGCAGCAGACCTTCGTCACCTTCCGCCTTCACCGGCTGCCCATCGACGGTGACCTCCACGCTTCGCCGGCCGGCGAGCGGGCCGATCAATTCAGCGACGGTCCGCGCGAGGCGGTCGAGCGGCACGGTGGTGCGCTCCAGCTTTCTCGGGCGCGCGAAGTCGAGTAGTTGACGCACCAGCTTCGTCACCTGCTCCGTGCACTGAATGATGATGCGCGCCGATTTCTGCAGCGACGAATCGGTCTCCGCGTCTTCGACGATGAACCCGGCGCGCGCTTCGATGACGTTGAGCGGCGTGCCGAGTTCATGCGCGAGGCCCGACGCGAGCCGGCCGACGCTGGCGAGGCGATCCGCACGGCGCAGTTGCTCGACGGCCGAGACGCGCGCGGCTGCTTCTCGCGCGGTCGCTTCACGCGCTTCACCGATGCTCCGGCACATCGCGTTCATCTCCACCGCGAGGTCCGAGAGTTCATCTTCACCGCCGAGACTCAGGTCGGGCTCGAGCTCACCGCGGCCGACGGCGCGCGCCTTCTCCATCAACGCGCGCGTGCGGCGGCCGACCAGCCAGAACCCGAGGCCGAACGCGGCGAACGCCATGCCGCCGGCCGACATCAACGCCAGCGCCAGCGCGTCACGGAGATGCGTGTTCTCCCAGGTGCGCTCCTTGTCGGGTGACTCGGAGACCTCGATGGCGCCCAGCGCGCGCCCGCCGCTGATGATGGGCGCGAGCGTGAAGCGCCGCGAATCGATGGTGCGCGTCACCGGTGCGTCCTTCAGCGCGTCACACGAAACCGGCGCCGCGGGCGCGTCGGCGACGCCCGGCTTGCACACCCAGCGGATGCGCACGTCGCTCGAGTGATTCTGGTGCGCGCGCTCGATGGCCTGCTGCGCCGCGGGCAGGCCGTCGCGCTCGGTGGTGACGGCGGCGGCGTCGGCCAGCGAGCTGGCGACGAGCTGATGCGCGCGGTCCATGTCGGTCTCGAAGTCGGTCTGCGCGTCGGTGAACTGCCGGTATTCGTGGAGCGAAATGACGCTCACGACAATCAGCAGGAACGCAATCGTCAGGCGGGTGACCAGTCTCACGTGAAGCTCCCGTTCCCCGGTGCGGGGGCGAACGTGATTAGCGGAAATTCTCCCCGGCCGATGCACCCGCGCGACGGGCGTCTCTCAAGCGCCGAACGTCAGCCGCGCGCGATGCGCAGCCAGTAGGCCAACGCGCTCACCGTCAGCGTCCCCGCGGGGAGCAGCAGCGACCATTCATGCAGCCGCGGCAGCGCCACCGCGCCGAGCACGCCTCCGGAGAGGAACGAGCCGAGCAACCCCGCGAGCAACAGCACGTGTTGCCGTTCAGGCCGGCTGCCGCGCAGCGCGTGGCCCAGCATCAACCCGAGGTCGGTGACGATGCCGGTGACGTGCGTGGTGCGCACCACCGTGCCCGCGTACGACGAGGCCATCGCGTTCTGCATGCCGGCGCCGAGCGCGACGAGGTTGATGGCCCAGTCGTGCCCGAAGTGCGTCAGCAGCGTGGCGGCGACCAGGAGGCCCGCTTCGACCAGCAGCGCGATGGCGTAGCGCGCGCCTTTCTCGGTCAACTCCGTTCGGGGGATCAGCAGACCCGAGAGCGCCGCGCCGAAGAAGAACCAGCTCACCAGCAGCAGCGCGCTCAACGCCTCATGCCAGCGCGTGTCGCCCAATTCGATGCCGATGCGGGTCACCTGCCCGGTGACGTGCGTGAGCCCCGCGCGATGCGACGAGAGGTAGCCGATGGCGTTGACGTAGCCGGCGTGGAGCGCGAGCCACGCACCGCCGAGCGAGATCCACAATGGTGCGCGCCGCCAGGGCATGCGCCGGGCGTACCGTCGAATTTGCGCGCGGACAACCGGGTACCGCCTGCTGTAGGGCGCTCCAGATGATGCGTCGTATGAGTGTTCTGTGGGTGCTGGTGGCGGGGCTCGCGTTCGCGCAGGAGGCCGACGTCGACGCCGGTGCTCCCGTCGACCCGGAGGTCCGAGACGCGGGCGTCATCGCCGGCACCATCGTGCTGCCTGAAGCGACGTTGACGCCGCCGTCGTCGCCAGTGTCGGTGACCGCGTCGGCGAAAGACGGCTTCAAGATTGAATCAGCCGACGGCAATTGGGGCCTGCGCCTCGGCGGCGTCTTCTGGGCGTCCTTCACCGACCTCATCTACCTCTCCGAACACGCGCCGCACTTCTCGGTGCCGCTCGCGCGCCTGCAGTTGCGCGCGCACCTCTTCCGCCCGTGGCTTCGCCTCTTCTTTCAACCGGAGTTCGCCGGCGTGCCGCGCGTGCTCGACCTCGAGTTCATCGTTCAGCCGTGGGAGCAGCTCGGCCTCAAGTTCGGTCAGCTCCAGCCCGCGTTCTCGCGCGCGTGGCTCTCGCCGGTGCCGAAGTTGCAGTTCCAGGGCTTCACTCCGGCGAACACCTTCTTCAGACCCGACCGGCAGGCCGGCGCGCTGCTCTTCGGTTCATTCTTCGGCGGGAGGCTGGAGTACTTCGCGGGCGTCTTCGATGGCGTCGGCATCAACCGAACGGCCAACGACAACCCGCACATGATGTGGAACGCGCGCCTCGCGGGCACGGTGTTCGGCACGCCGGCGAACACCAAAGCGCACGTGAAATACGACGAGACCGCGCATCTGTCGGGCGACGCCCCGCCGACGTTGATGGTGGGCATCGACGGCTACATCAATCGGGTGACGAACCCGGCCACCGGCGCGAACGGCGGCGCCGAGGTCGTCGAGCAGCAGGTCGCCAGCGCTGACCTCTCCTTCACGTGGGCGCGCTTCTTCGCGCAGGCGGAGGGCTACCTGATGCACTCGGTGCCCATCGCCAACTCGTTGACCGCCGACACGTTGCGCACCGGTGTCGATTTTCAGGCGGGCTTCTTTCTCATCCGCTCCGTGCTGGAGCTGGCCGGGCGCTTCTCGTGGCTGCACGCGGCGAACAACCTCCCCGGGCTGTGGGTGGCGCAGGGCGATGGGCAGCTCAACTACTACGTCGCGGGCAACAACCTGAAGGTCGGCGCGCGCTATTCGGCGACGTACGCGAAGACCGCGTTCAGCACGTACCTCCCCGGGCTCTCGCACACCGTCTTCCTTCAGGTGCAGGTGTGGCTCTGACGCGTTGGCGCGCGAATGATGGAAGACGAGCGCCCGCGGGTGTGGCGCAGCGCTGACTGTTGGCAGGACCGTTACTTGCGCTGATCAGCACCCTGTGCGGATCTCCCGACGTGCGCCTCGGGGTCTTCGCTCTCTGTCTTCTGGCCGCCTGTTCCGCGCCGAAGGGCGACTGTGAACCGGGCGCGCGGGTGACCTGCTATTCGGGGCCCGCGGGCACGCCGGGCATCGGCGCGTGTCACGGCGGTGAAGCGTTGTGCGCGGCCGACGGCAAGGCCGGCGCGTGCGAAGGCGAGCTGACACCGCGGCCTGAAGCGTGTGACGGCCTCGACAACAACTGTGATGGGCACATCGACGAAGACGTGACCAACGCGTGCGGCGGGTGCGTGGTGTTCGCGCATCAACCCGGCGACGCGTGTTCAGCGTGCGGCGTGTACCAGTGCCTCGGCACTGACGCGCTCACCTGCGTCGGGCAGCGGCTCAACAACTGCGGCGCCTGCGGAGCGCCCGACGTCACCGGCCTGAACGTCGCGTGCACGGGGGCGAACGGGTGCTCCGGCGTCACGGCGTGCGACGACGCGGGCACCGGGAGCGCGTGCGCGTACCCCCTGAAGAACAACTGCGGCGTGTGCGGCGCGAACGACGTGCGTGACCTCGGCAGCGCGTGCACCGTCGGCGGGTGCTCCGGCGTGTGGGAATGCAACGGGCTCGGCACGGGCGCGGTGTGCACCGGGCCTTCGCTCAACAACTGCGGCGCGTGCGGGGCGCCGGATGTGTCGGGGCTGAATGAGCGCTGCACGTTGACCGGCGCGTGCGGCGTGACGGCGTGCAACGCAGCAGGCGATGGCGTGGCGTGCGTCGCGAGCACGATGGACACCGATGGCGACGGGGTGGCCGACCTCTGCGACACCTGTGTGAGCGTAGGCAACGCCTCGCAGACCGATGGTGACGGCGATGGCCGCGGCGATGCGTGTGACAACTGCGCCGCGATTTCGAACGCGAACCAGATGGATGCCGATGGCGACGGCGTCGGTGATGTCTGCGACGACTGCCCGGGCGTTTCGAACGTGAGCCAGGCTGACGCCGACGGCGACGGCCTCGGCGACGCGTGCGACACCGATGGCGACAACGACGGTGTGCCCAACGCGACGGACAATTGCGTGAACGTGGCGAACCCGGGGCAGGCCGATGCAGACGGCGATGGTGATGGTGACGCGTGCGACAACTGCGTGAATACGTCGAACGCCAATCAGGCCGACGGCGACGGAGACGGCGTCGGCACCGCCTGTGACGATTGCCCGACCGTCGTGAACGCTGATCAGGCGGACACCGACGGCGATGGCAAGGGCAACGCGTGTGACAACTGCGTTGGCGCGGTGAACCCCACGCAGACCAACCTCGACGGCGATGCCTTCGGTGATGCCTGCGACAATTGCCCGTCGGTGTCGGGCAATCAGCTCGACGCCGATGGAGATGGGAAGGGTGACCTCTGCGACGTGCTCATTTCAGAGCTCGCGGCCGCGGGCCCGTCGGGGAGCGATGACGAATTCGTGGAGCTCTACAACGCCTCGACGCAGGTCGTGCCTGTCGCCGGTTGGGTGCTCAAGCGCGTGGCGTCGACGGGCACCGAGAC
>JBEHYH010000484.1:0-4983 GCA_048498275.1 Myxococcota bacterium
GCAGCATCGCGCTTGTCGAGAAGGCCATCGCCGAGGTGAAGCGCGGCAAGATGGTGATCCTCACCGACGATGAGTCGCGTGAGAACGAGGGCGACCTCGTGATGGCCGCCGAGAAGGTGACGCCGCAAGCCATCAACTTCATGGTGAAGCACGCGCGCGGGCTGGTGTGTCTCTCGCTCTCGGCTGCGCAGGTCGACCGGCTGAATCTCCCGCCGATGGTCGTCGACAACACCTCGCCGCGGCAGACCGCGTTCACCGTCAGCATCGAAGCGTCGTCGGGCGTCTCCACCGGCATCTCCGCTGAAGACCGCGCGCTCACGGTGAAGGCCGCCATCAAGCCCGACGCGCTCCCGGCTGACCTGTCGCGGCCCGGTCACATCTTCCCGCTCCGCGCGCGCGACGGTGGCGTGCTGGTTCGCCCGGGTCACACCGAAGCGTCGGTCGACATGGCGCGGCTCGCCGGTTTTCAGCCCGCGGGCGTCATCTGCGAGGTGATGAACGACGACGGCACCATGGCGCGCCGGCCCGACCTGCAGAAGTTCGCGAAGAAGCACGGGCTGATGCTGCTCGCCATCGCCGACCTCATCACCTACCGGCTCGCGAAGGAGCGCGTGGTGCGCCGCATCGGCGAGACCACCGTGCGCCGTGAGCCGTATGGCGACTTCAAGGTCTACGCGTACGCGAGCGACGTCGACGCGGCCGTGCACCTCGCGCTGGTGAAGGGCGACATCGGCGGCAAGAAGCCGGTGCTCACCCGCATTCACCGCGCCACGCCGCTGAGCGATCTCATCGACCACATGACCGGCGACGGCTCGCTCAAGCGCGCGTTCGACCGCATCCAGAAAGAAGGGCGCGGCGTGGTGGTGCTGCTCCAGAAGCACGCGTCGGGGCCGGAGGTGCTGGGCAAGCTGCCGAGCAACGAACAGCCGGTCGACGACGGGCAGGCGCGCCTCAAGGAGGTCGGCGTCGGCACGCAGATCCTCCAGGACCTCGGCCTCAAGAAGCTCAAGTTGCTCACCAACACGCCGAACAAGATCATCGGCATCGAGCGGTATGGAATCGAAGTCGTCGAGCAGATCCGCCTTGGGGTAGGGTGAACACCGATGCCACGCACTTTTGAAGGCAACCTCGTCGCGCCGAAAGGCCGCTTCGCCATCACCGTCAGCCGGTTCAATTCGTTCATCACCGAACCGTTGCTTCAGGGTGCGCTCGACACGCTCAAGCGTCACGGCGTCGACGAAGACAAGATCGACATCTACCGCTGCCCGGGCACGTTCGAACTGCCCGGCGTCACCCGCCGCGTCGTGGAGACCGGCAAGTACGTGGGCGTCATCACGCTGGGCTGCGTGATCCGCGGGGGCACTCCGCACTTCGACTACGTCAGCAGCGAGGTCAGCAAGGGCATCGGCCAGCTCGCGTCGAGCGGTGAAGTCGCCGTGACGTTCGGCGTGCTGACCTGCGACACCGTCGAACAGGCGGTCGACCGCGCCGGTGTGAAGGCGGGCAACAAGGGCGCCGAGGCCGCGGTGGCCTGCATCGAGACCGTCAATCTCTACGCCAGCATCGGAGCGAAGTAAGTGGGCGCACGTCGCGTCGGCCGGGAGCGCGCGCTGCAGGCGCTCTATCAACTGGAGCAGGACCCGAAGGTGCAGTCGCCCGCCGCGCTCGAAGCCGCGTGGACCGCGCACGACGACGAAGGCCCGAAGGACCCCGCGGCCGATTCGTTCGCGAAGGAGATCCTCGAGGGCATCAAGGCCAACGCCGCCGACATCGACGCGTTGATCGAGAGCCACTCGCACAACTGGCGGCTCGATCGCATGCAGCGCATCGATCGCAACGTGCTGCGCATCGGCGTGTACGAGCTCAAGTTCCTGAGCGACGTGCCGAAGAAGGTCACCATCAACGAAGCGGTCGAGCTCGCGAAGACCTTCGGCAACGAAGCCTCGAGCGCCTTCATCAACGGCCTGCTCGACCGCATCGCGGGCACCCTCAACAAGGCATGAAACCGCAGCAGCTCGAAGCCGGGCTCGATTCACTCGATGCGCTCAAGGGCATCGAAGCGCTGTGTTGTTTCGTCGCCGAGGACGAACGGCCGTTGTCGGGAGCCGCGGGCTTCGTCGACTGGCGGCTGTGCGGCGAGCTCTCGCGCGTCTTGAAGTCGGGCTTCTTCGTGGGCGCGCCGGGCGACAGGTTGCTGCTGCCGACCAATTCGCAGCTCAGCGCCGCGAAGATCTTCGCCGTCGGTCTGGGGAAGTCTGGAGCCGTCACCGCGCTCGGGCTCGAGCACGCGTTGACCGGCGCGGCTTCAATGCTGACGAAAGCAGGCGTCGCTTCGGTAGCGCTCGCGTTCCCCTCGTTACCGAAGGCGCTCGCGGCGCAGCGTGACGAGTTGGTCGAAAGAAGCTTCGCGCCTCATTTTCAGGGAGCGGTGGCAGTTTTCTCGCCGTGAGTTGTTAAGCTCCGCACTGTGTCGACGCGCAAAGTCCTCATCGTCGAGGATTCAGGAGCCACCCGCGAATTGCTGCGGGCGGCGGTGGAGACGCTCGCGGAGATCGAAGTGCACACCGCGATCTCCGGCTTCGACGCGCTCAAGGTGCTGCCGCGTCATCGCTTCGAGTTGATCATCACCGACATCAACATGCCCGACATCAACGGGCTCGAGCTGATCAACTTCGTGAAGAAGAACCCGCACTACAAAGACACGCCGCTCTTCGTGGTGACGACCGAGGGGCGTGAAGCCGATCGCGATCGCGGTCTGCTGCTGGGCGCGAACGAGTACGTGATCAAGCCGTTTCAGCCCGAAACGATTCTTGGCCTCGTGCGCCAGTATCTGAAACTCTAAGCAGCGCAATGAGTGAACCGCGGGCGCTGAACGAGTTCATCGTCGAGGCGAACGAGATTCTCGAGACGCTGGGCCGTGAACTGCTCGCGCTCGACCAACCCGGCGGCGGAGAAGCAGATCCCGATCGGCTCAACGCCGTCTTCCGCGCGGCGCATTCGCTCAAGGGGCTGTCGTCGATGTTCGGGCTCGATGGCATTTCGAAGCTCGCGCATCGCGCTGAAGACGTGCTCGATGCGCTGCGGCTCGGCAAGACGTCGCTCTCGCCGACGCTGCTCGATTCACTGGGGCAGGCCGTCGACGTGCTGGAGCACATGCTCGGCGCGGTCTCGCGTGGAGAAGATCAGGCCGACCTCAACGCGGCGGCTGACGCGCTCGGGAGTGAACTGACCCGGCTCGCGGCGGGTGAGGCGTCGATGGACACCGACGTGCTCGATCAGGTCGGCATCGACCCGCAGGTGCGCGCGGTCTTCACCGAATACGAAGAACATCGCCTCCGCGAGAACGTGAAGAAGGGCGTCGGGTTGTGGAAGGTGCGCGCCGTCTTCAGCCTCACCGACTTCGACACGCGGCTCGCCGACTTGAACAAGGTGCTCAAGCCGCTCGGCGAAGTGGTCAGCACGCTGCCGAGCTCGCAGCCGGGTGACGACGCGTCGATCGCGTTCGACCTCATCTTCGGCAGCGCGCGCTCGCGAGAAGAGATCTCGGGCGTGCTGCCGAGCGACATCTCGATGGAGGCGCTCACCAAGCGCGCCTTCACGCCGACCCCGCCGCCGCCTCCGTCGCTCCCCGCGCGGCCGTCGCCGACGCCGTACAACGCGAAGCCGCTGCCCACGTGGGAGGAATCGAGCGGTTCGGGGTTCGCGCTGCCGGCGCCTCCGTCGTCGAGCCCGTCGGGGCTCTCGAGCCCCTCGCGGCTGCAGGGTGACGCGAGCCTGCGCAGCCTCACCAACACGGTGCGCGTCGACATCACGCGCCTCGACGGGTTGATGAACTCCATCGGTGAGCTGCTGCTGGTGCGCGGCAATCTCGAGCGCCTCGCTGAAGCGGCGCGCAACGCGACCGGCTCCGCGCTGCCGAAGTTGTGGGGGCAGGAGCTGCAACGCGAGGCGCGCACGCTCGCCCGCCGCCTCGATGAACTGCAGAAGGGCGTGCTCGAAGTGCGCATGGTCCCGCTCGGGCAGGTGTTCGACAAGCTCGCGCGCCTGATGCGCCGGCTGGTTCGCGAGTCGGGCAAGGAGGTCGATTTCGACATGTCGGGTGGCGACGTCGAGCTCGACAAGCTGATCGTCGAAGAGCTCTCCGACCCGCTGATGCATCTGCTCCGCAACGCGCTCGATCACGGCGTCGAGATGCCGGCGGCGCGCGTCGAGAAGGGCAAGGACGCGAAGGCCACCATCGGGCTCGTCGCACGGCAGCAGGGCAACCACGTCATCATCGAGGTGAAGGACGACGGCGCCGGGCTCGACGAATCGCGCATTCGTGAAGTGGCGCTCACGCGCGGGCTCGTCACCGAGGAGCAGGTCGAGGAGATGGACAAACGCGAGCTCCTCAACCTCGTGTTCCAGCCCGGGTTCTCGACGCGCAAGGACGTGTCGGAGTTGTCGGGCCGCGGCGTCGGCCTCGACGTGGTGAAGACCAACCTGCAGCGGCTTTCCGGGCTGATCGACATCGACAGCCGGCGCTTCGCCGGCACCACGTTCACGCTCACCTTGCCGCTCACGCTGGCCATCATTCGCGCGCTGATGGTGAACGTGAGCCGCCGGCCGTACGCGATCCCCCTCAACGCGGTGCTCGAGATCGTCCCCGTGCGTGAAGACGCGCTGCGCACCATCGAGAAGCGCGAGGTGTTCGAGGTGCGGGGTCAGACGATCCCCTTCGTTCGGCTGGCGCGGGTGTTCGGGCTCGAGGAAGAGAAGCGCGCGGTGCACTACGTGGTGGTCGTCGGCCTGGCGCAGCAGCGGCTCGGGCTCGCGGTCGATGAGCTCATCGGTCAGCAAGACATCGTGACCAAACCGCTGAGCGGCCGGCTGCGCGGCACGCCGGGCGTCTCCGGCGCGACGGAGCTCGGAGATCGCCGCGCCGTGCTGGTGTTGGACATCGCGGCGCTCCTCGAGGAAATCGTGCGCCCGCAGCTCGAGCCG
>JBEHYH010000485.1:0-4970 GCA_048498275.1 Myxococcota bacterium
GTGCTCGGGTGAACGATAGTTGTCGCTTCCGACGCCGACGCCGGCAGTGACGTCGCCGGGCTGAAGACGGTGGCGAAGCGCGACGGCGACTCGTGGGTGTTGAACGGCTCGAAGACGTACATCACCAACGGCGTGCGCGCCGATTACGTGATCGTCGCGGCGAAGACCGACCCCACGAAGGGCCACAAGGGCCTGTCGATGTTCCTGGTGAAGAAGGGCACGCCGGGGTTCACGGTCAGCAAGAAGCTGAAAAAACTCGGTTGGCGCGCCTCAGACACGGCCGAGCTGCACTTCGAAGACGTGCGCGTGCCCGCGGGCGCGTTGCTCGGGCGTGAAGGCGAAGGCTTCGCGCAGATCATGGGCAACTTCGCGTGGGAGCGCGTGTCGTTGGCGCTGGGCTCCATCGGCGCGGCCGACGACATTCTCGCGACGGCCATCGAGTACACGAAGAACCGCAGCGCGTTCGGTCAGAGCGTCGCGAAGTTCCAGGTGACGAAGCACAAGCTCGCCGAGATGGCAACGGAGCTCGAGGCCGCGCGTCAGCTCACGTACCACGCGTTGCGCTTGCACGCGGCCGGCGAGTGGGCGCTGGGCCAGACGGCGATGGCGAAGAAGTACGCGACGGAGATGTGCTGCAAGCTCGCCGACATGTCGCTGCAGCTGCACGGGGGCGCGGGCTACATGATGGAGTTCGACATTCAGCGGCACTGGCGCGACGCGCGACTGGGGCCGATCGGTGGAGGCACCAGCGAGATCATGAACGAGATCATCGCAAAGCAATTGGGACTCTGAATGTTCGAGCCGTGGAAGAGCGCCGCGGTGTTCCAGTTCATTCGCGAGGGCTTATTGCTCTCCGGGTCTGGAAAACCGACGTCGCACTTCATCGTCAAAGATTTCAAGGAGGCGTGCCGGCTCGCGAACGAAACGGAAGGCGCTTCGGAGACGTGGACGCATCTGCGATCGCGGCAGTCGGCGTTGATGAATCGCGCGAAGGGTGAACTGACTCCGGCGGCGCAGGCCGATGTCGATCGCGCGTGGAATCGCGTGACGCATGAAGTGAATCGCATGGTCATCACGCAGTTGAAGACGAGCGCCTTTCTCGAAGCGGCGCATGAAGTGACCGCCGACCTGACGCTGATCGCGCGCTCGCTCACGTTGGAAAACGACGCGAGCGCGTTCTTCGGAATGTTGTGGAACGAATACCGCGCCGGGCGATGGCCGTGCGGTTGGGTCGACGGCGAATTCCCCACGGGGAAATTGGCTGTCTTTGACAACCAATAGCGCCGTCGTTAGGTCCCGAGTAGGACGTGCAAAAGTCACGGCCCGGTCGGTAGTCCGGGTGGCCTTGCGCTCGTACAGCTCCTGAACGGAGCAACCGGTACGTCCTTTCACGCAGCACACGAAAGGTACGTCCAAATGCAAACTGTCGATGTTCTGGTCATTGGTGCGCGCGGAGCCGTCGGTCGCGAGGTCGTTGCGCAGTCGCTCGCTGCTGGTTTGTCGGTTCGCGCGTCGCTGAGAGATCTCTCGAAGGCGAACGAGATCCCGCAGGGCGCGTCAACGGTCGCGGCTGATCTCACTGACAAGCAGTCGCTCGTTCGCGCGATGGCCGGCGCGCGGCGGGTGTTCGCGTACTCGCTCGCGGAGTCGGTGCATGCGTTCATCGATGCCGCGCGCGCTTCCGGCGTCGAGCAGATCGTCATTCTGTCTTCTGGGAGCGTGTTGCTGCCGTGGGCGACGAACAACGCGATCGCGCGTGAGCATCGTGAGACCGAAGAGACGTTGTTCGCATCAGGGCTCCACGTGACTCCGGTGCGCCCGTTGGTGTTGGCGAACAATGCGCTCGGCTGGGCACGTTCGATTCGCGCGTCGAACAGCGTGAGCCTCGCGTGGCCTGATTCAGTGACGGCGCCGATTCATGAGAAAGACATCGCGGCCGTGTGCGTCGCCGCGCTGCAGGGCGTGAAGGGCGTTGATGCGCTGCTCACCGGGAGCGAAGCGCTGACGCAGCACCAGCAGGTGGCGAAGGTCGGCGAAGCGATCGGCCGCAAGTTGTCGGTGAATGAACTGACCGAAGCGCAGGCTCGGGAGCATTTCGAGAAGTTCACGCCTCCGGAGATCGCGGAGGCCATCGTCGAGTTCATCGCGAAAGGTCGCGAGCCCGGCGGTTCGCCGCAGACGGACACGATTGAACGTGTGCTCGCACGCAAAGCGATCTCATTCAGTGAATGGGCGAGCGATCATCGCGCTGATTTTGCGTGACGTTCGCGCCGCTCACCCCTCACTTCGCGTCATTTTTGAGGCTCGTCGATCGGCGCGAACCACGCAACCCCGAGCGGAGGCAGGCGCACCACGATGCTCCCGGGCTGACCATCGTGCGGCGCTGCTTCCGCTTTCTTCGGAGCATTGGTCACACCGGAGCCGCCGTATTCGAGCGCGTCGGTGTTCAGAATCTCTCCCCACCAGCCGCCCGACGGAACGCCCACACGCCACTCGCGCACCACGGGCGAGAGCGACATCACGCACACCACTTCACGCCACGCGTTGTGCCCGCGGCGGATGAACACGTAGATGTTCTCTTCCGCCGCGTCAGCTTGCACCCACTGAAACCCCTGCGGCCAGAAGTCGCTCTCGAAGAGTGAACCTTCTGCCCGGTAGAGCGCGTTCAATTTCGAGACGAGCTTCGAGAGCCCCGCATGACGATCGACGCCCGCGATGTCCCACGGCAGTTGCGCGTCGTGATTCCACTCACTCGCCTGCCCGAACTCGCCGCCCATGAAGAGCAGTTTCTTCCCCGGGTGCGCCCACATGAAACCGTACAGCGCGCGCAGGTTTGCGAACTTCTGCCAATCATCGCCCGGCATCTTGTTGAGGAGCGACTTCTTCCCGTGCACCACTTCGTCGTGGCTCAACGGCAGCACGAAGTCTTCGGTGTACGCGTAGGTCGAGCTGAACGTGAGCTGATGGTGGTGGTACTTCCGGTAGATCGGCTCTTTTTCGAAATACGACAGGGTGTCGTGCATCCACCCCATGTTCCATTTGTTCGTGAACCCCAGGCCGCCTTCGCGCGTGGGGCGTGAGACGCGCGGCCACGAGGTCGACTCCTCGGCCATCACCAGCGCGTCGGGGTAGAGCGCTTTGACGGTGTCGTTGAGCTCGCGGAGGAAGTGAATCGCCTCTTCGTTCTCGCGGCCGCCGTGCTGATTGGGGAGCCACTCGCCCTCTTTGCGCGAGTAATCGAGGTAGAGCATCGAGGCCACGGCATCAACGCGCAGACCATCGACGTGGTACTGCTCCAGCCAGAAGAGCGCGTTCGCGACGAGGAAGTTGCGAACCTCGTTGCGGCCGAAGTTGAAGATGAGTGTGCCCCAATCGGGGTGCGCTCCACGGCGCGGGTCTTCATGTTCGTACAGCGCGGTGCCGTCGAATTGACCGAGCGCCCACCCGTCGCGCGGGAAATGCCCGGGCACCCAGTCGACGATCACCCCGATGCCGCGCTGATGCAGCGTATCGACCAGAAAACGGAAATCGTCGGGCGTGCCGAAGCGCGCGGTCGGCGCGTAGTAGCCCGACACCTGGTAGCCCCAACTGCCCCCGAACGGGTGCTCGGCGATCGGCAACAATTCGACGTGCGTGAAGCCGAGCTTCTCGACGTAGTCGGCGAGCCGCGGCGCGATCTCGCGATACGTGAGGCTGCGATTGTCTTCGCCCGAGACGCGCGCCCACGAGCCGAGGTGCACTTCGTAGATGCTGATGGCCTCGTGCTTCGAATCGCGCTGCTTCCGCGCGCCGAGCCACTTCGAATCGCCCCAGTGGTACGCGTCGAGCGCCTGCACCACCGACGCCGACAACGGCGGCATCTCGGTGCGGAACGCCATCGGGTCGGCCTTGAGAAACGGTTCGCCGCGCTGCGGGAAGACGAGGAACTTGTAGCGCTGCCCGGGAGTCGCCCCGGGGATGAAGATCTCCCAGAGGCCAGACGGGCCCAGCGTGCGCATCGGGTGACGTTGATCGCTCCAGAAGTTGAAGTCGCCGACCAGCGCGACCGCGTACGCATTCGGAGCCCAGACCACGAACGACACGCCGGCCACGCCTTGATGCGTGATCGGGTGCGCGCCGAGCCGTTCCCACAGGCGGCGGTGGCGGCCTTCGCCGACGAAGTGCAGATCAGCCGCGCCCAGCGTGGGCAGAAACGCGAAGGGGTCTTTCTCGCGAGACCTGAAGCCGCCGTCGAACTCGAGCTCGAGCTCGTAGGGCATGGGCTTCGCGCCCTTGAGCGTGCCTTCGAAGACGCCGGGGAAGTCGGGGAGCGCGGTCAGCGGCAGCGTCTTCTCGCCGATGCGGACCGTCACCGCCTTCGCATCAGGCCGCAGCGCGCGGAAGACGACGTCGCCGCCGATGGCGTGCGCACCCAGCACGGCGTGAGGGTCAGACCAACGCCTCGCCAACAATTGCTTCAGAGCTTCTTCGCGCACACGTCTCTCCGAAAAGGCCACTTACGGGCGGCCAACTCTAGGAGATGAAACCCCGATGAACTGCGAAACTTACGCGCTGCGCTGCTTGTAGAAGAGCATCAGCGAGTAACAGTGGAACTCGTTGTCGCTCGACTGGCGCACCACGCGATCAACGATTTCGACGTCGGCATTCGCTTTGATCCAGCGATTGACGTTCTCGCTGAGTTCTTCGCGTTCCTTCGCCTTCGTCGCTGAAAAGACCTTGACGCCTGTGAACATGCGGGGCTTATCCCACCCGCCGCCGTTGGCCACAAGCCCATGCTCATCGATCTCCACGTCCATTCGTATCTCTCGCGCGACTGTCAGCTCGACCCGCGTGCTGTTTTGCAACGCGCAGAGTCTTTTGGCCTCGATGGGGTGGCGTTTACTGAGACGAACACGCAGGACGGGTGTGACGAGCTCTTCGATCTGCAGCGCACGACGAAGTTGAAGATCTTCGTCGGGCTCGATCGTCGC
>JBEHYH010000486.1:0-4965 GCA_048498275.1 Myxococcota bacterium
GGCCCGGCGAAATCGCCTCGAAAAAAGCGCTGAACGCGAAACGCTCGCGTTCCTCAACGTGCTGCGGAGAGCTGAATCGCCCGCTTCAAGCCGGCGTAGGGCACCTGCGAAATCGCCTCCGGCACGCTGAACCACGCGACCTCGGAGTGCTCGTTGGGATCGAACTTCACCGGTTCATTCGTGCGCGCGACGAAGGCGGTCTCACGAAGAATGATCGCGTTGGGCGCCGCGAACGCGTGCTCGTAGTGGAGCGGCTGCACTTCTGAAGTCGCGCCGGTCTCTTCCTTGAGTTCGCGTTGCGCTGCGGCTTGTGGAGACTCGCCGGCTTCGACGTGCCCGGTGACCGGTTGCCAGAACCCTCCGCGCGCTTCGGTGCGCTTGAGCAGCAGCACGCGGCCGTCGTCGCGGCGAACGACGACGCTGACCGTGCGCGCAGGTTCGGGCGCGCGGGTGACCTCGCACTCGAACACGTCGCGGAAGTGATGCGCGATGCGCTCTTCGACCTGGAGTTGATCGACCTCGCGGCCGAGCTCTTCACGCATCGAGGTGACGCCCGCTTCGCGAATGCCGCACGGCACGATGAGCTCGAAGTGGCTCAGGTTGGTGCTGACGTTCAACGCGAAACCGTGCTTGGTGTACCAACGGCTCAGGTGCACACCGAGCGCCGCGATTTTTCGCGGGCCGCCACGGCGAGACTCAGCGACCCAGACTCCGGGCCATTTTTCGAAGCGCGTCGCGGTGATGCCGTAGTCGGCGACGGTGCGGATCATGAGCTCTTCGATCGCGCGCACGTATTTGCGGACGTCTTGCCGGCCCTCTTCGAGGAACAACAGCGGGTAACCCGTGATCTGCCCGGGGCCGTGGTACGTGACGTCGCCTCCGCGATCGGTTTCGAAGATCTCGACGCCCAGCGCTTCGAGCTGCTCACTCGGCGCGATGATGTTCGTCATCTTCGCCGCGCGGCCCATGGTGAGCACCGGTTGATGTTCGAGCAGCAACAGCGTGTCGGGGATCAGGTTGTCGCGGCGCGCCTGCTGGAGCTGCTGCTGCATCTCGAGCCCGTCGGCGTATTCGACGCGGCGAAGCTGATGCCATTGAACTGGAGGGTTCACGTGTAGTTCCCGGAAGGAATGCGGGCGAGTAACGCGACGAGTTCGTGCGCGCCACGGCCGGAACGGTGAGCGAGCTGCGCGACCTGCGTCAGCGCGTCGTCGGAGATGGTGATGTTGCGTTCTTTCGCCAGCGCGCGTGCGAGGGCGGTGAGCGCGGCGATGTCGGGCGCTTCGAACGAGAAGACCGCGTCGACCTTCGCGAGCAATTGCGCGTCGATCTTCGGCAGCGCCCTGGAGAGTGAGCTCGTGTCGTGGAGCGGTTCGGGGCCGAGTTCGCCCTGCAGAATCAACGCCGGCGGAGGCACTTCGGCGGTGATGACGATGAAAGTCGGCGCACTTGAACTCCCCCTCTCCCGTTCACGGGAGAGGGTCGGGGTGAGAGCCGCATCAATCACCTCGATTTCGCCCAACGTCTTCAACCACGCAGATTTTCCAGAACCGGCGGGACCGATGACGAGCGTGAAGTTCGAACGAAGACGCATGAGGCGTTGAGTAGCGCGCTGCTGAGCTGGGAGTTCGTGGCCCAGCGTCTTGATGCGCCAATCGACCCTCTCCCGTTGAACGGGAGAGGCGGTTTCGCTCTGCGGCCCGTTCAGCTTCGTCGAGATCTCCGTGCAGCCCGCGCAGATGAATGAACCTGCCGGCCCGGCGACGAGCGCTCCGACTTCTGCTCCGGGTTTGCAGCAGAACGAACACCACGCATCGAGGTTTGGGTCAGCGAGCTGCGGAGTTCGCTGTTCGACCAACACGCGCTCCGGCGCTTCGAAACCGAACACCGCTTCATCTTCTTCAGGCTCTTCCGGCAGCCCTTCCGCCTTCCGCGCCTGACGCAACATGCGCGCGGCCTGCGTGAGCTGTTGCCGCTCGCGGTAGTACGACGCGGCTTCGCGCAGAATCCGCCCGGCTTCGGCTTTGTCGCCGCGCACCTCGGCGGCCTGGGCATTGGCGAGCAACGAGCGGATCTCAGACATCGCTCACACTTCTTACCCAACCGCCTTTAACCTCGCGCGCATGAGAAACTTCATCTGGCTGTTCGCGCTGGCGTCGGTGTCGGGCTGCGCGTGCCACACGACGGAGCCCGGCGAGCGTTCGGTGCTCGTCGTCTGGGGCAAGCTGCAGGAGCCCGCGCTCGGCGAGGGCTTTCACACCGCCACCTTCGGCAGCGACTACACCGACGTCTCGATTCGCACGCAGAAGCACGAGTTCAACGCGGAGTGCTTCTCGTCTGACCTGCAGAACGTGCAGATGAACGTCGCGGTGCTCTACCGAATCCCCGAAGGGAAGGTGATCGACGTGTTCCGCCAGTACCACGGTGAACCGTTCGACGTACTCATCGCGCCGCGCGCGCAGGAGGCGATCAAGGAAGCCACCGCCAGCCGTTCGGCCGAGCACATCGTGAAAGACCGCGAGAAGGTGAAGAGTGAGGCGCTCGATGCGCTCAAGGCCAAGGTCGGTGAGATTCTGGTGATCGAAGATCTGATCATCGTCGACGTGAAGTTGTCGGCGCAGCTCGCGACCGCCATCGAGCAGAAGATGGTGCAGGAACAGGAAGCCGCGAAGGCCAAGTTCACGAAGCAGAAGGCCGAGATCGAAGCGGAGATCGTCACCGCGCAAGCCAAGGGTGAGGCCGACGCGGCGTTGCTGCGCGCCAAAGCCGACGCCGAGGCGATCAAGATTCGCGGCGAGGCGCTCCGTCAGAACGCCGGCGTGGTCGACCTCCAGCTCATCGAGAAGTGGGACGGTGTGTCGCCGCAGATCGTCTCCGGCGGGAGCGGGCTCAGCCTGTTGCTCCCGGCGCTGAAGCAGAAACAGTAGCCGTCAGAATGACCGGGCGGCCTCCGTCGAGCCCGGCATGAGCTCCGCCACCGTGCCCACCAGTCGATTCGCGCAGCTCGCGCAAGGCATCCCCAGGCCGTTCTGGGCGCTCCTCGCGGGTACGTTCATCACCCGCGCCGGCAGCTTCGTCATGCCGCTGCTGTTCGTGTACCTCACACAGCAGCGTCACCTCGACCTGCCCATCACAGGGGCCATCGTCTCGCTCTACGGCCTCGGCGCGCTGCTGGGCAGCATGCTCGGCGGCGCGCTGGCCGACCGCTACGGCCGCCGGTCGACGATGCTGATCTCCTACGTCACCGGCGCGTCGTTCTTGCTGGTGCTGGGGGTCGCGAGATCACTCCCGGCGATCGCGATCTCCACCTTCATGTTCGCGCTCGCCTCCGACATGAGCCGCCCGGCGACGTTGGCGCTGATGGCCGACGTCATCCCCCCCGAGTTCCGGCCCAAGGCGTTCTCGATGCTCTACTGGGTGATCAACTTAGGGGTGTCATTCGCCGCGGTGATCGGCGGGTTCATGGCCAGGAAGCACTTCGAACTGCTCTTCCTCGGAGACGCGGCCACCACGCTGGCCCTCGCCTTCGTCATCTGGAAGTTCGTGCCCGAGACCCGGCCAGAGCGCAAAGCCCACGAAGCGCAGGCAGGTTCACTGCTCACCCCGTTTCTCGACCGCCGGTTCGCGCCGTTTCTCGTGCTGAATCTCATCGTCGCGACGGTCTTCTTCCTGCATCTCTCGGTGCAGCCTGACGACATGAACAGCAAGGGGCTCAGCACCGAAGACTACGGGCTGAGCATCGCCACCAACGGCGTGTTGATCGTGCTCTTCCAGCCGTTCATCACCCGGCTGCAGGCGGCGTGGAGGCACGCCAACGCGCTCGCGCTGGCGGCGTTCTTCACGGGCCTGGGGTTCGGGCTCAACAGCTTCGCGCACACGCTGCCGGCGTACGTGGGCGCGGTCGCGGTCTGGACCATCGGCGAAATCCTGTTCGCGCCGGTGAACTCCACGGTGGTGGCGCAGCTCTCGCCTGAGAACCTGCGCGGCCGCTACCAGGGCAGCTTCACGCTGACCTGGGGCATGGCGTCGATGTTGGCGCCGGTGCTGGGCTCGTCGCTGATTCCCCTCATCGGGCATCGCGGGGTGTGGCTGGGCGCGTTCGCCCTCGGCACGCTGGCCGCGCTGGGGCACCTCGTCGTCAGCGCACGCGTGCTGCCGAAAGACGCGAAGGGAGAGTAAGAGCGCGGTGTGATCAACCTCACCGCGTACGCCCTCGCCCTCGCGCTGTCGCAAGAAGATGCTCCTCCGGCGGCGGTGCCGCTGGAGCAGGAGCTCGCGAAAGAGGCAGCACAGCAGCAGGAAGGCGGCACGGCGCCGGGGCCTGGCCCCTCGGCGCCGGTCGCGCCTTCGAAGCCCAAAGGCACCGACGAAGTCATCGCGACGCTCAAGAAGATGACGACCCTCAAGCCCGAGGAGCAGGCCGTGCTGCTCGAGCGGCTGCGATCGCAATTCGGTCACGTGACCTCGAACCCGGTGCTGCCGACCGACGACATCGATCTCGTCACCTACCTGCAGCTCGCGCCGAACGACCAGGCGCTGGTGGTCGCGCGCGGGTTCTTCAACGACGTGATTCACGGTGACGCGACCGAGCTGGTGGCGCGCTCCGGTTTCCCCTTCTTCATGGAGTCGCGGCGCGTCGACCGCGCCGACGATCTGCTCTCGGCGTGGAGCCGCAGTCTTCGCAGCCGCCGCACCGATCTGCTCAAGCTCTATTCGGTCGAGGTGATGACGCCCGCGGAGATGGAGAAGAAGTACGGCAAGCCGCCCGCGCGTCTCGCGCAGTGGCCGCTCAAGGCGCCGAACACCTTCGTGGCGGTGGGCAATCTGTCAGGTCACGCGACCATCGTGCTGCTGCGCCAGGCCGGCACCGCGTGGCAGGTCGTCGCGTTCCACGACTGACAAAAAAGCCCTCTCCGGTCTGGAGAGGGCTTTGAGCGGAGCGCGGAGGGTTTACTTCTTGCCGGC
>JBEHYH010000487.1:0-4964 GCA_048498275.1 Myxococcota bacterium
GCTCGATCAGCAACAACCTCGAAGCCTTCAATGGCGGCATGGACATACCGATGCGGCTGCTCCAGCTGCTGACTTTGGTTGCGACGGTCGGCACGGGCTGCCTCACGCTGGCGCCGCAGAACGTCAACTTCGGCACGGTGAAGGTGGGCTGCAACTCGCCGACGCGCCCCATCAACATCACCAACGCCTGCACCAGCCCGATCACCATCACCGGCACGGCGCTGGGCGCCGCCAACCCGGAGTTCATCATCGTGAACGCGCCCGCCAACGGCACGGTGCTCAGCGCGAGCTCGTCGCTGCCGGTCAGCGTGCAGGTTCGCTACCACCCGGGCGACGTCGGCCCCGACAGCAACTCGGTGGTGCTGAGCGTGACGCAGAACTCGCAGCCGGCGACCTACGTGGTGCCGCTCTCGGGTGAAGGCAACACCACCGGCTTCAACACCGACACGTTCCGTCAAGACAGCAAGCCGAAGGCCGACATCCTCCTCGTCATCGACGACTCCGGCTCGATGTCCGACAAGCAGACCAAGCTCGCCGACAACATGGACCACTTCCTCCAGTACGCCGTCGAGAATCAGGTCGACTTCCACATCGCGTCGACCAACACCGAACAGAGCGACCCGGGCCACGGCAAGTTCTGCGCGGTGTCGAACGACCCCGGCACCTGCACGCACGGCAACAAGATCCTCACGCCGAGCACGCAGAACCTGCTCTCGGAGTTCCGCAACATCGTGAAGCTCGGCATCAACGGCGGCACCGAATCGTGCGTCGAACCTGCGATGCGCGCGCTCACCAACGTGCCATGGTCCACCACCGCGCCGACGGGGCCGTACATCAACGACCCGGCGATCAACGGCGGCTTCCTGCGTGACGAGGCGGTGCTCGCCGTGGTGTGCGTGACCGACGCGAGAGATCAGATCGAGTCGACCGATGAAGGCTGGCCGCTCTCGACGTACCTGAACCGCCTCATCGCGGTGAAGGGGTCGCAGCGCGCGAGCATGTTCACGTACAACGTGATCGGCCCGTTCCTGCCTTCGGCGCCGAGCGGCTGCAGCTATGACGATACGAACGTCGGCTGCAACGGCGACGCGTCGCAGACCGACTGCCACACGCAACTGGTGACCGCGACGAACGGCGTGAAAGAAGAAATCTGCAACCCCGACTGGAGCCAGTCGCTCGAGCGCGTCGGCAAGAACGCCTTCGGTTTCCGCACGAACTTCTTCCTCACCACGTTCCCCGATCTCTCGGTGTCGATGGATCCCATCACCGTACAGATCGACGGCCAGAACATCCCCCAGTTCGACTCGCTCCCCGACGGCGGCAAGGGCGCGCAGATCTGGTCGTACGACGCGGCGACCAACTCGGTGAACTTCGCTCCGCTCTACGTGCCGGAGCCGGGTCAGACGCTGACGATCAACTACACGGCGACCTGCATCCTCTGACCGGGTGGCGGGAACAGCTTGATGTGTCACCGCCCGTGCCCCCGCACGGGCGTCTCGATGCTTGTTTGACGGAGATGACTTCGTGAAGACGCTCAAAACGCTCATTGTTGTGATCGGTGCGCTGGCTGCGCTGCCTGCCTGGGCGCAACTGCCCCCGGTCACCATCTCGTCGGAGCCGTACGTGTCGCCGACCGGCACCACGAACATCACGTCTCCCACCAGCGGCAGCATGGACGACGGCTATTTCACGGTGACGCTGCCGTTCACCTTCACGTATTTCGGTACCGCGTACACCTCGGTGTCGGCGTCGACGAACGGCTTCGTGATGTTCGGAGCCGGCTCCACGAGCTTGTCGAACGCCACGTTCCCGTCGACCGGTGCTCCCAACACCATCGTCGCCGGTGTGTGGGACGACCTCGATTTCACCGAAGGCGGCACCTTCCGCTACGTGTCGACGCCGACGGCGGTGACCTTCGAGTGGTTCCAGGTCTTCCACAACGACGGCACCGGCTTCACGACGTTCTCGATCACGCTGCTCGCGGGCAACATCGTGGTGGTGCGCTACGGCGAGATGCCGAGCGGCGGGTACACGTTCTCTGCGGGCTTCGAGAATCAGGCCGGCACGGTGGGCATGAACTTCTTGAGCGGTTGCACGACCTCGTGCGGCCCGTCGAACTTCGTGAACAACATGGTGGTGCGCATCGGCGAGCCTGACACGGTCGATCTGATCGTGCCGACCGTCACCGTCGCGAACATGACGCGGCAGCCTGATGACAACCTCACCTTCAACGTCAACGCGCGCATTCAGAACATCGGCCGCACGGGCACCGACGGAGGCTTCGACTGGCAGGCGTACCTGTCGACAGACCGCACGCTCGATCTCGACGGTGGCGACATTCTCGTGGCGTCGGGCTCCGTGGCTGACCCGTTGCCCGCGGTGTTGGCCGGTGTGACGGCCGACGGCGGTCTCTCGATCGCCGACGTGACCGGTGCTGCGGCCACCACCACGCCTCCTCCGACGGGCGACTACTACGTGCTGGTGATGGCCGACACGTCGCTGGTCGTCGCCGAGAACAGCGAAACCAACAACGTCGGCAGCTCCGCTTCGTCGTTCGCCCAGGGCGTCGATCTCGTCGCGGAGTCGGTGAGCGGCAGCGCGACCTCTTCGCCCGGCTACGACGCTGGCGTGACGTTGACCTTCTACAATCGTGGCACCACGGCGCCCTCTGGCGACGTTCCGTTCCGCGTGTTGTTGAGCGCCGATACCTCGTTCGACAGCACCGACGTCAGCATCTACGAAGGCCTCGCGACGGTGACCGGCGGTGAGACCATCACCCAGACCATCAACTTCCCCATGTCGGCCGACGCGGAGCAGGGCACCTATTACTACCTGCTGCAGGTCGACCCGACGACGCTGGCGCAGCCCAACGGCGTGGTCTCCGAGAGCCTCGAGACGAACAACGTCGTGGCCTCCACGGGCAAGGTGACGATCTCCCGCGCGGAGCTGTCGGTTTCGAGCGCGTCGCTGCTCGACCCGGCGACCGGGCAGGCCACGACGCGCGTCAATCTGGGAGATCAGGTTCGCGTGAAGGCCAAGGTCGTGAACACCGGTGCCGTGCCCGCGCTGGGCTTCGAGTTGGGTCTCGTGCTCTCGCGTGATTCGACGCTGACGCTGCTCACCGACAACAAGGTGTGCGAATCGCACGTCGATTCGCTGCCGGTCTCGCCCAACGGCGTCGAAGTGACCTTCGACTGCACGATGGTGCTCAACGATCGCAGCGGCGCTCCGCTCGAGTCGGGGCAGTACTTCTTCTTCGTGCTGGCCGATGTGAACGCCACGGTGCCTGAACAGAACGAACTCAACAACAACGTGATGTTCGGGCCGGTCGTCGCGCGCACGCCGGCGCCCGACCTCATGGTCTCCCTGGTGTCGGCGCCGAACGTCGCGGGCGTAGGCGAAGTGATCCCCGTGGTGCGTGGCTTCCGCAATCAGGGCAACGTCGATTCGCCGCAGGTCTCGTACCGCTACTTCGCGTCGGCCAACCCGATCGTGACCCAGCTCGACGTGCCCTTGATGATCGTGGAGAACGGCACCGAGGTGCTCGAGAAGACGATCACGCTGCCGAAGGGTGGGAGTGATCTCCAGACCGAGCTCGTGAAGTTCCCCACCACGATGTCGCCGGGCACCTATTACGTCGGCTGCATTCTCGACACCGGCAACGTCGTGCCCGGAGACTGGGACATCTCGAACAACGGCGGCGCGTCGCAGCCGGTGGCGGTCGCCGGTTCGTCGCTGCGCATCGCGAGCAACACGCTCCCCGACGCGGTGGTCGGGTTGCCGTATTCGTTCCGCCTCACGGCGCTGGCCGAAGAGGGCGCTTCGACCTGGAGCTTCGATACCTCGTACGGCGCCGCGCCTTCATGGCTCACGCTCGACGCCGCGACCGGTCAGCTCTCGGGCACGCCGCCCGCCGATTCATCGGGGCTGGTGGCGCTGACCGTGGCCATCGACAACAACGGCCGTCGCGCGGTGACGCGGCTCGCGCTGCGCGTGCTGCCGATGACCTCGGGGCTCCTGATCACCAGCAACGCGCTCCCCGCGCTGGTCAGCGGCTCCGCGTATGCGTATTCGCTCGGGGCCGTCGGAGGCGTGCCGCCCTATTCCTGGCGCGTCACCTCCGGCACGTTGCCGAACGGGCTCACGTTGAACTCGTCGGGGCTGCTCGCGGGTCAACCGCCGAGCGCGCCGTTGGTACAGGTGCCATTCACGGTGCAGGTGCGTGACTCCGTGGGCTCCAATGCCACCAGGGCGTTCAACCTCCGCGTCATCGCTGCCGGTGCGATCTCGCTCACGACGCTCTCGCTCCCTGATGCCGTCGCGGGGCAGCAGTACCTCGCCGACATCCGCGCGCAGAACCAGGACGGCAGCAGCACCGCGAAGCCGCTGACCTGGCACGTGACCGGGGCATTGCCCGCCGGCCTCTCCGCGACGCCGCAGCAAGACGTCATCACCCTCGCGGGTACGCCGCGTCAGGCGGGGCGCTTCACCTTCACCGTGGCGGTCGAAGATCTGAACGGCCGCTCTGATTCGATCGACCTGACGCTGACGGTTCAGCCGCAGCGCTACCGCGTCATCGCCACGCTGCCTGACTCGGTGCGCGTCGGTGAGTCGGTCGACGTGCCGCTCGCGGTGACTCCGGCGGCGGTGGTGACCTACCGCGTCGTCAACGGAGCGCTGCCTCCCGGCATCACGCTCGCCGATGGGAAGATCTCGGGAACGGTCGCGGACAATGCTACGGCCGGCCTCTGGGCATTCATGATCGAAGCTGAAGATTCTCAAGGCATGACGGGCGTGACTCCTCTCGCGCTGTCGATCGCGGCGGTTCCGAAGAAGCAGGGCTGCAGCACCACTCCCGGCGGGCTGACGCCGTTGCTGGCGGTGGTGGCGCTGTTCGCGTTCTCCCGTCGCAGCGAAGCGACCCCGGCGGAGGTATCCGCGGTCGCACTTCTGCCGTTCTCGGC
>JBEHYH010000488.1:0-4946 GCA_048498275.1 Myxococcota bacterium
CGTTCGCCTGAATCGCCAGCCGACTGCTGCCGGAGCGTCCGCCCTTACCGCCGCTCGGATCATCGTTGAACAGCGTATCCGCCCAGTTGATGTTGCGGTTCTGGATCGCAAATGCGCGCAGGAGGCTGCGCGTGAGTCGGCGCTTGTTTGGGATTTGGTTTTTGTGTTCCGAGGATTTCGGAGGCCACGCTGGAGCGTGGCGTACCAAATCAGGAACCGGGGGCCTGACGGCTCCCGCTCGCCTCTGAGGCCGGCTCTCATGAAGAAACGCCGTAAGAAAAAGCGCAAGCCCGACACGGCATAGACTTCATCAACACGTGGCTCGCGGAGTTCGAAGACACCTGCGGCGCCGACAACATCTGCTCCGAGAAAGACTGCGCGACGCCCGACCCCGACTGCGTGCCGCTCGGCGAGCCGTGCACCGCCGTCACGCAGTGCGAGAGCCGCGCGTGCCACAACGACTCGCAGCACGAGACGCCGTACTGCACCGCGAGCTGCACCGGGAACGCCGACTGCACCGAGACCGGGTGGACGTGCGACACCACCAATCACCGCTGCCAGAAGCCGCTGCTGCCGGTGGTCGCGCCGGGTGCGTCGTGCCAGCCCGACGCGACCTTCTGCAGCGACGGGAGCATCTGCAACGGCCCCGACAGCGCGAACATGCGCTGCGCGTGGGGGTGCGATTCCAGCGCTGATTGCCCCGCGCCGATGACCTGCGAGAGCGGCGTCACCGGCCAGAAGGTGTGCATCGCGCCGAGCTACACCGTGCCGTTCGCGGGCATCGTGGCGGGCGAGAAGCCGGCCGGTTGCTCGACGGGCATCGGGTTGTTGCCGTTGCTCGCGGTGTTGATGTTCCGCCGCAAGCGCGACTGAGAACGCAGTACGAAGCGCACCGGAGGGTGGCGATGCGCTTCGACTTCGTGGTGTTGGTGATGGTGCTCAACGGCTGCGTGTGTCTCCAGCCGGTCGACGAGGTTCCTGATTCAGGTTCAAACGAAGAACGCGATTCAGGTTCGCCAGCGACGGTGACGTCATTCATCGCGAAGGTGCCGATCGAAGATCTCGCCGAACGCAATTGGGAAGACTGGCAGTTTCCGCCGAGCTGGCAAGGCGCGAGCCCGGTGTGGCGCCTCATCTCGTGGGGAAGTCACGGTGAAATGTTCATCGACGCCGTCGGTGGAATCGTTCTGCCTGACGCCGGGTACGTGAGCGCGGCAACGCCGTCCTGGCGCGAAGCTTCGCATCGCACGCTGAACCAGTACCCCGGTTGGACCACTACTTCGCGAACCACGTCGGGTCGCTTGAACTGTGGCGCCTGAATCGCGACACGTCTCAATTCGAGTTGACGACGACTCGTACCAGCTCGTTCGACGCCGGCATCGAAGCATGGGTGGCTGATCGCAATGGTGCGCGAATGCTCGCTCGAAACGACGTCCCTACAGAGCAACTGACCGAGGCACACAGTTCCCTGTTCGTGCAGGTGAACCCGTATCGTCTGCTGTTCGTGAGCACGACTGACGCGGGTGCGACGCTCGTGAGTACGTGTACCTCCGACGAGTGCCATCAGCTCTTTGAGGTGTTCGTGAAGGCGCCGAATGCGGGCGTCGACGACGCGGGAGCGCTCTTCATCGCCGACTACATTTTCGATGCCGGCGTGCGCGTCACGCGGTTCGCTCCGGGCGCCTGGTAGCGGCGAGAGCACGACGATGAACGGCCGATGAAGTTGCCAGACGGCGATCACCGTCAGCACTCCGTTGAAACCCAGCAACTCCTCCTCAAACCCCGCCGTCTGAAACACGACTCCGCACCCGAGCGTAAGGAGAGACACGACTGCTGCGACCACTCCTCCCGCCAAGAGCCCTGTGAAGATGCCGACCAGACACACCGCACCCGAGAGTCGCAACGCGATGGCGGTCACGTGTTCCGGCGCTTCGAGTGGAGCAGCGGCGCTCCGCGGAAACACCGCGAGCATCACCCACGCACACGTGACGAACGGGGCCGTGAAGACGGTGACCGCATGACGACGCGAAAGGTCACACATCGCCGTCACGACAAGCACGGCCATCGCTCCCGCCGTCAGCACGAGCGGAGTCGGCTCGAAGAGCGCCGCGGTCGCCAGCGCAACGAGCGCACCGTTGAACCCGTAGCGCCCCTCGACGAGCGCGTCGAACGGAGCGCGCAGCAGCCGACCGACCACGAGGCCAAGCGCGAACCGCAGCGAACCGAGCGCCAGCGCGAAGAAGAACAGCCCACTGGCGATCGCGGAGCGCTGCAGAACAATCTTCCCGACTCCGCGGAGCACGGCGTTCACGCGGGTAGCCTGTACAGCGAGGTACGCGACGCTTCGATTGAGTCGCAGCGCGTCACGCTTCGGGCAGACTCGAACGCAGCCGTGAAGCATCGAGAACACCAGTGGAGCGTGTGGGCGCTCGCCGTGAGTGTTCTGGTTCACGTGTTCGTCGGCGTCTGGCTGTACCAGCGGCCGGCGGTGAAGACCGAAAAACGCACGGTGACCGCGGAGTTCATCTTCACCGAGCCGACTCCGCCGGCGAAAGCACCGGAGCCGGAGCCGGAACCGCAGAAAGCGCCCGAGCCCGCGCGGCCGCCACCGAAGCCCGTGGTGAAAGCGCCGCCCCGCGTTGAACAACCGCCTCCGCCGAAGCCGGTCGCGGCGCCCGCGCCTTCAGAGCCGAAGAACGACACGCCCGTGAATGACGCACCGGTGAACGATGCGCCGGTGCAGGAGAAGCCGATTCTCGACGTGCCGCGCGCCGCTCCGTCGGCGGCGTTGTTGCCCGATTCGATGGTGGTGAGCGCGAGGCTCGACGCGGGTGTGGAGCCTGAAATCGTCATGAAGACCGGGCTGCGGGCGCTCGAGGCGCCGAAGAACATCGTGGGCGACCTCGCGCGTGAAACGCTGGGCCGCGGGCGCGTCGAACGCGGGCTCGTGCACCCGTATTACACGCAGCTCGGCAAGGCCCTGGTGAAGAACTGGGACGCGGAGCGTGTCGCGAAGAGCGGCCTCAAGGGGCTCATCGAGCAGACCGGCGAGAACATCAAACAGTACAACGACATCTGGTCGAAGCAGGCCTCGACGTACGGCGCCGGTGGCAGCCCGATCGCGAATCTCCCGCGGCCCGGTGGCCGGGCGGCGCCGGTGAATGACCGCATCGGCGGTGGGCTCGGCGTCGACATGGACCAGAAGAAGGAGCTGCAGCGCGCGATGGCGCAGGCCTTCAAGGCGACGCGTCAGGCGCTCATTCGCGTGGTGCAGGACCCGTCGGGCCGCGTGCTGAAGGTCGAGCTCGTGCAGCCCTCGAACGACGATCGCGTCGACAAGGAGGCGCTGGTCGACGTGAAGAACGCCGCGGCTTCACTGCCCGCGCCTCCCGCCGAAGCGCTCGATGGCAAGACGCAGCTCATCTCGGTCTGGAGCTTCGAGCTCACGGTCTCGATTTCGCCCCCGGTGCCGACCTTCACCTTCGAGTTCGACGAAGCGCTCGGGTTCATCGACGCGCGGCTGCCGCTCGACCGGCGCATCTACAAGAAGGTGCGTCTGGTAAGCGTCGAGTAGTCATGGCCGACAAGCGACGCTTCGACCTCTTTGCTGAACTGCTGCGCACGCGATTTCCCTCGGCGACGCGGGTGTTCGACGTGGCCGGAGGTCAGGGCAGATTGAACGACGCGCTGGTGCGGCGCGGGTGCACGGTGGTCACCTTCGACAAGCGGCACAAGCATCTGCCGGTCACTTTCGCCGAGCGCGAGTTCACGTTGGAAGAGCCGTGCGAAGCCGACCTCGTCGTCGGCATGCACCCCGACGGCGCGACGCGCGTCATCATCGAATACGCGGCGAAACACGGGCTGGGGTTCGCGGTGGTGCCCTGCTGCTCCGACAACTCGATGCCCTACAAACCGTGGATGCGGCATCTCAACGAGCTGGCGGTTTCGCTCGGGTTGCGCACCGAAGAGGTCGAGCTCCCGATGGAAGGCCGGGCGCGGGTGATTCTGGGGTTCTGGGCGTAGCGGGTCGTCAACTCCGTCTCCGAGCGCCGAAGGGTGCATCAGGTGCGCGAGTGGGTGGCGTGTCGCGGGCCAGCGCGTGACGTGCGAGGTGCGCGGCATTTGAAACGCCGTGCCCGCCGGGAGACGTGCGACGCTCCGTGCGCATGAGCTGCTTTCACGGCTACGACTTCACGCACGGTCACGAAGACGCGTTCAGCGTCGAAGCCTCGCAGGTGAGCTTCGGCCCCGGAGTGCTCGCTGAAAGCGGCGCGCATCTTTCAGCGGCGAACATCAAACGCGTCGCGCTGTTCACGGATGTTCACGTACGCGCGGCGGGTCACACGCAAGCCGTCGAGAATTCGCTGCGGGCGGCGGGCATCGACTTCGTTCTCTACGATTCGGTGCACGTCGAGCCGACCAACCGCTCGTTCGAAGACGCGGCCCGTTTCGCGCGCGAGGCGAAGGTCGAAGCGTACGTGTCGGTCGGCGGGGGCTCCGTGATGGACACGTGCAAGGCCGCGCTGCTCTACGCGACGTACCCGGCGGAGCTGCTCGCGTACGTGAACGCGCCGCTCGGTGAAGGGCGCGCGGTGCCCGGCGCGCTGCCGATGCACGTCGCGTGTCCCACCACGTGCGGCACGGGTTCGGAGTGCACCGGCATCGCGGTGTTCGATCATCTCGAGCTCAAGGTGAAGACCGGCATCGCGAGCAAGCGGCTGCGGCCGGCGCTCGCGCTCGTCGACCCGACCTGCACACGCACCCTGCCCGCGGGAGTGGTCGCCGCGAGCGGCTTCGATGTGCTGTGTCACGCGCTCGAGAGCTACACCGCGCGGCCGTTTTCGAAGCGCGCGCAGCCGGGCACTCCGCAGTTGCGGCCGATGAGTCAGGGGCGCAACCCGTGGAGCGATGTCGGGAGCCTCGAAGCGCTGCGCGTCGGCGGCACG
>JBEHYH010000489.1:0-4878 GCA_048498275.1 Myxococcota bacterium
TCAGCGATGTCGCCTGCCAGGACGCTGATCTTCAGATCGTCGAGGTCGGCCGAGCTGACGAAGTTGTGGCGCAGGCCCATGGAGTGACCCATTTCGTGCGTCAGCACCGCGAAGTTGTACTTGTACGCGATGTACTTGCGCATCTTCTCCGCGCGGGCGGTCTGAACGTCCTTCGAGTCGGCCGGGTTGAAGGCGCCGAACTTCTGCTCGAGGATGTCGGCCACGTCGGCCGTCGCGAGCGGGGCAGGCGCTTCGTTCATCACGCACGAGCCGCGCTCGGCGTAGGCCAGTTCACGGCGGCGGTTCATTTCACGCTGCACGTTGGGGTTCGAGCCGCGCAGCGGCGAGGCGAGCGCCAGCTTGAGCTGGTCGGGCAGCGCCGCGTTGGTGCCGCGCAGACCGGCGAGCTCCAGCATCGCGGGCGTGGTGAGCGCCGCTTCGGTGGGCGTGTTGAGCGCCTTCATGCGGCGCACGTTGTGCGTGGCCGCGCTGGTGGTCGGAGCGCGCGCGTCGAAGCGGGCGTTCTTGAGCTGCGCCTTGAGCGCCATCGACTGGGCGTAGACCGGGCTGGCCTTGAAGTTCGCCATGCCGGCCTTGAATTCCTGCACGGTGCCCTTGAAGCCCATCGCCCTGGAGATCGACTCGAGGCGCTGGTCGTCGCTCTGCAGCGGCGCCGCACCACCACGCGCGGAGTTGCGCGCGGCCGCGGCCCAGTCACGAACGTACGTGCCTTCGGTGACGTCGGCCGTCGTCAGCTCCTTCTTGATGTAGCGGGCGGTGTCGATGATCTGCTGGCTGGCGAGGTCGGTGACGTGCGACCAGATGTTGATGCTGGCGACGATCTTCTCGCCCGACAGCGGGTCATCGGCGTCGACCATGATGCCCCAGGGCGACGGCGTCTGCGGCGACGAGATGACGTTGACGGTGTTGTAACGGAGGTCGCCGTTGCGGGCGTAGACCGCCGACTTGCAGGCCTGCGCGGTGGCCGAGTCACGATCACCCGCGAGCTCAGCCGCGAAGCAGTCGAGCGCGGTCGTGCCGGCGGGCAGACGGGGCGACGGGCACGCGGCCGGGTCGTTCGCCTCCACGGGGCTGTGGCAGAGCACCAGCATCTCGGGCTTCTTGGCGAACGCGATGATCGCCGCGTCGAGGCCACGCTGCGCGCCGAGCGAGTCGGCGAGCGCTTCGCAGTTGCTGGCGCCGGAGGTCAGCAGGCCGTTGCGGCAGTCGTCGACCTCCTTCGCGAGCGCGATGACCTGGTCGTTGTCTTCCTGCTGGCCGAAGTACATCGGGTAGCGGCTCTGGCAGTCAGGCGCCGAGTTGCCGGTGCGGACGCACTCCGCGTAGCGCGCCGACTGCACGGTGACGCGCATCGCGACGTCCCACTCGTGGGCCGCGTCGCGGGTGCTGAGGAAGTAGTCGGGGTTGCTGCCCTGGCCGTAGAACCAGACGATCGGCTTCTCCTGGCGCTGCGCGTACGGGAGCGTGCACTTCTGGTTGAAGGTGTCGCAGATCGAACCGGCGCCGGCCTGCGCGCACTCGTCGTCGGTGCCGTCCGCGTTCTCGTCGCGGTGCGGGTCCTTGCCGGCGGGGGTGGTGGTGGGGGTGAAGCACTCGATGGCGCCGGTCATCTTCTCGGCGTCGGCGTAGAAGTGGCTGCGGTTCCAGATGTTGTAGCGGCTGATGAAGCGGTGCCACTGCGTGTCGGTCATGCCGTAGTTGCGGGCGTAACCCTTGCGGTCGGTGGTGAACGCACCGAAGGCCTGAAAGCGGAGACCATCCCAATCGGCGGGCTCGTAGTCGTTGTCGGTGACCTTCTTGAACGACTGGCGGATGGTGAGCTCGATGGGGTTGCACTGGGTGGTGGGCGCGTTGCCGCCGCCGACGTCGGCGTCGAGGAAGCACGCGGGGTAGCTGCTGATGCCGTCCCACCCGAGGTACGAGAGATCGATCACGCCGGGCGTGGCGAACGCCTTGTTGGTGATGTCGAGGTAGCCGTTCGCGGTGTCGATGTGCGGCGCGTCTTCGCTGTTGAGGTCGGTGATGTCGTACGCCATCGGCTCATACGTGATGCCGCCGATGACGCCGATCATGCTCAAGGTGTCGAAGTCGTAGTTGTCGGTCGACAGGTTGCGCGACCAATCGACGCGGATGAACTGGCGCTTGTTCCACGGCCGGTCCTGCGTGTTTTCCTGAATGACGTTGGTCTGCTCACCCGTCGTCGGGTTGTAGTCACGGGCGATGTCGAAGTGGCGCGTGATGGGGTACGCGGCGACCACGATGCCGTTGTTGGTGGCGTTGCTCACGCCCTTGCCGTCGGAGTCGGCGATGCGCTCGTACGCGAGGCGCGCGATGAGCATCGTCTCGGTGATCTCCCACTTCACACGCGAGACCTGCTGCGCGTAGGTGCTGGTGAAGAGGCCGTCTTGACCGGCGCCGTAACCGACGTCGACCAGCGTGCCGCGCGAATAGAACTCCGGGTCGTCCTTCACGCTCTCGAAGTCTTGCCCGACGAAGAACGACTTGTCGTAGTAGTTGGGCTGAACGCGGTTGATGACGCCTTCAGGCTTGGCGCACGCCGCGAAGACCAATGCGGCGATCGCGAGGTGCTGAACGGTGAAACGACTCATGACTTCTCCTTGGGCTTGATGTTGCGGATAAGCGATTCGATATCGACCGACATGTCGATGGAGACGACGGTGCTGCGATTGAAGACGGGGAAGCGGTAACGGCCCTGCGTGTCGAGCTGGGAATCGAAGCTGAACGCGCCGAGCGTGAAGCCGACGGTGTCCCACGCCTGGTAGGTCACCGAGATGTTGGCGCCCCAGAAGTTGCGCCACTGCGGGCCCGTGGTGTCGGTGTGGAGCGACAGGTCGGGCACCGGCTGGCCGTTCTGATCAGTGGTCGCCTGCGAGAGCTGCGGCAGGTAGGCGTACTGCATGTAGAAGCCGAGGTAGATGCTCAGGCGCGGGTGGGGGATGAACACCAGGCTGGGGCCGTGGAAGAAGTCGAACTGTGACGCGCGCTGGCCGTTGCTCATCACCGACGGGCAGTCGGGGTCGGCGCCCGCGTTGCCGCAGCCGATGATCGACGCGCCCTGGGTGTGCGCTGTCTGGAAGCGGTTGAAGCGGTAGGTGAAGCGCGCGCCGTAGCCGAGCACCAGCCCCGACAGCACCGGGAAGGCGCGCGAGAGGCTGATGCCGGGGCCGATGTTCATGATGCGGCCGACGGCCTGCGACTGCTTGGAGGTGGGGAGCGCGAAACGCAGCGAGCCGCTCATCTTGATGCCGGTGACCGGTTCCTTCCACCCGGACCACGCGGCGTCGAGCCAGGTGTCAGACGGCTCAAACTCGTGCTTGTACGTGGTGCTGTCGGAGTCGGTGAACTCCTGGCTCAGGAAGAAACGCGCGCCCAGGTAGAAGTGATCGTTGAAGTGCCACTCCGGCATGATGCCGAGGCGATGGCCGACGTACGCGTTGTACATGTAGCCACCGTTCGGCGCGTCCGGCTCCTTGTAATAGGGCGTGACGGCCAGCGCGCTCATCGCGACGCCGTAGCTGATCTGCGAGCCGCGCCACGGCACCTTGTCGTCGGCCGCCGAGCCTTCAGCCTTACCGATGGAGGGGACTGCCTGCGCTGCTGCCAGCGAGCTAACGCCGACCGTGAGGATCGCGGCGAAGCGACGGCTGAATGTCGCAATTGAGTGGCGGATTGATGAACCGGAACGCATTGGGGCGCGCCTCAGAGCACGAAGCGTGCCGGGTGGGCCAGTGTGTTCTCCGGTCATTCTCGACTGTTGAGAGCGAAAAATTGCCCCGACGCGGTTGCGCGACGTCGAGCGGTTCAACGCGAACGCCTGCGCGCTATTCCGCGCGCGCCGCGCTCAGCACGCAGCGAAACCCGGCGTTGTTGTACGCGGCGTCGGGCTTCGTTTTTCCACGCGCGAAGAGGCCGTAGCCCGCGCACGCCTTCTTGCTGCACCACCACGAGCCGCCACGCGTGACCTTGAGCGCGCCTGCTGTCGGGCCCACGGGGTTCTTCACGCCGGCCGCGTCGCGCGCGTAGGTGTCGGGCGCGTACCAGTCGGCGGTGTATTGCCAGACGTTGCCCACCGCATCGAAGAGGCCCCACGCGTTGGGCGCGAAGGCGCGCACCGGCGAGAGATAGAGGTAGCCGTCTTTGAGCTCATTCTTCGTATGCCAGCCCTGCCAAGAGTTGAGCCCGGCCGAACCATCGTCACGCGTCGGGGAGTCACCCCAGGGGAAGCGCGTCGTCGCGCCGGCGCGCATCACGTATTCCCACTCGGCTTCGGTGGGGAGGCGCCGCTTCTTCCACCCGCAGTACGCGGCGGCGTCGCGCCAGCTCACCATCGTCACCGGCCAGTCGTCGGCGACGCGGAGCTCGGGGTGCGACGGGCCGAAAGGCTGCCGCCAGCTCGCGCCTTTCACGGGCTGCCATTCCCACTCCTTCATGCCTTCGACGGCGACCATGCCGAAGCCGAGCTGCTCCGCGGAGGTCTGGAACTTCGTGGCCTCGACGAACTCGCGGAAGTCGGCGGTGGTGACGAGCGTCGCTTCGACGCTCAACGCGCCGATCTCCACCACGTGCGGAGGCTTCTCGTCGTCATGCGCGGTCAGCTCGCGGCCCATCACGAACGAACCTCCGTCGAGGCTGATCAACGGAGCCGCGGCGAGGAGCAACGCGAGTGCGCTCATGCGCTCAAACTCCACCGTTCATCGGTCAGCCGGCCGATGGTTCGCGCGGCGTTTGTGACCTGAACGCGGGTGCTTCTGCGCGTACATCTGATGCAGCCGCTGCTGGTTCACGTGCGTGTAGATCTGCGTGGTCGCGATGTCGGCATGGCCCAGCATCGCCTGC
>JBEHYH010000490.1:0-4834 GCA_048498275.1 Myxococcota bacterium
CGTCTCGGGGCGGCTCAAGCGCGTCGCCTGGGGCTACATCGGACCCCTGCAGCAGCAGCTCCACGCCGCGGGTTTCATTCAAGACGAGTGGCGCATCGTGAAGCCGCTGACCATCACCGCGAGCTACCGCTTCGACCGGCACCCGCTGCTCGACAACGGCAAGCCCGGCTTCGCGCACTCACCGCGCGCGTCGGTGGTGTTCCGCCCGTTCGAGAACCACGCGTTCCGCGCCAACTTCGCGACCGCCTTCCGCGCGCCGACCTTCCTCGAGAGCTACATGGACATCCGCACTCCGGTGCCGGGAGTGAACGGCGCGTCGGTGCTCACCAACGGCAACGTCGCGCTGCGCCCGGAGCGGCTCATCAACTTCGAGATCGGCTACCGCGGCGAGATTCCGCAACTGGGCATGACCTTCGACGTCGCCGGCTACTGGAACATCGTGAGCGACCTCATCGTGCTGTCGGCGGTGAACCCGGTGGGCGCGTCGCAGGCGTACGACCCGCAGACGCAGACGTTCCTGCTCGGGCGCTCGAACTTCATCAACGACCCGGAGGTGTACACCGCGCGCGGCGCCGAGCTCGGCCTGACGTGGAACATCACCCGCGGGCTCGACGTGCGCTTGTCGGCGGCGTTCCAGTCGATCGTCGCGAACTCCAAAGCGAAGGTGTGCGGCCCATGCACGCAGGCGCCGACCGCCAAGGTGAACGGCGGCTTCGTGTACCGCTCGGCCTTCGGCCTCGACCTGTCCGCCGACGTCTCGCTCGTCACCGCCACGACGTGGATCGAACGAGAACCCTCACCGTCTGACCCGACGCAGATCGTGAACCTGCAGAACCCGTTGAAGACCCCGTACGTGGTCATCAACGCGCGCGTGGCGTACCGGTTGTTCAACGACCACCTCACGCTCGCGGTCGTCGGCTCGCAGCTCGGGCCCGATCATCAGGAACACCCGTTCGGCAACAGCATCAACCGCCGCATCTTCGGCACGATCACGGTGCAGCCATGAAGAAGCTCCTGGTTCTCACTCTGGCGCTGCTCGCTGCGTGTGACGCGCCGAAGGTCTTCGGCGGTGCCGACAAGCGGCAGAGCGGTGCACCGGCCGGCCGCATCGAAGGTGAAGTCATCATCAGCAGCGCGGCCCGCGGCAAGGTGGTGCTGTTCCTCTACGACGCCGCGCGGCCTCCGCCGCCGACGGGCACGGGTCGCCCGCTGACGTTCACCGTCGTCTCGCGCGAATCGATTTTCGGAGGCGCGGCCGACGGAGACCTCGGCCCGTTCACCGCCGACTTCGCGTTCAGCCTCGTCGAGCCCGGCCGGTATTTGATTCGCGGGTTCATCGACACCAACGACGACTTCATTCCCTGGTACGGCGTGACGGCCGACGTGAACACCGGCGACGTCGGTGGAGCCGCGGTCGACCCCATCACCCACGCGCCGCGCGTCATCGAGGTCGGCGTCGATGGAAACGGCACGCCGGTCCCCGCGCTGAAAGTTCCGGTGAGCTTCTCGGACACCGCGAAGGTGCCGCTCGACCGGCCGGTGTTCGAAGTCGCGGGCACTCCGGAGTTCACCGAAGTGACCGCTCCGGCGACGGTCATCGAGCTTCAGTCACGGCCCATCGAAGACGGCGTGATTCACGAGAGCTCGCCGGCGTTCTTGCTGCGCTTCGTCGATGACGATGGCGACGGCGCGCCCGACGACGCGAACGGCGATGGCGTGCCCGAGGTCTGGCCGAGAGTGGTGGTGCGCAAGCTCGCCGCCGGTCAGGGCCCGCTGGTCGATGAGAACGATCTCGATGGCGACGGCGTCATCGACGCGGAAGGTGTCGACTACCTGCACGCCGACGGCACGCAAGACGGCAAGCCCGACCTCGTGGTGCTCGCGGCGGGGTTCGACCCGACCGAGTACGCAGCCGCGCTGTTCGACTCGATGGGCAAGGTGAAGCAGACGCCGACGCCCGTAACGCATCTCAAACTCGTGATTCGGCCGATTGCGCTCGACGCGAGCAACCCGAGCGCGCCGGCGCCGCTCGCGACGATGCCTCCCGGTGACTACGCGGTGACGGTGATTCAACAGACCGGGCAGACGTGGCGCGTGCCGAACGAGCTCGTGCCGGGCATCGGCGATTCACTCGGGCTCCCGACCGTCGCGTCGCAGGCGTTCGTCATCCGTGCGCCTTGATTGAAAGAATCGCTGCGCGTCGAACTGGGCGACGCTCAAAGTTGAAAGGTCACGGTCTTCGCGCCGGAGGCCGGGTTCGTTCATCGAAGGCGTAAGCACTCAGTTGGGTGGACGACGAGGGGCGGGAGCTCCCGGATGCGAAAATGTGCTCTGCCGAGCTGAACGCGTTTGCTCGAAATCAAAGAGCCGGCGCGTGACGTCACGACTGCGAATTCGCGCGAAGTGTCTTCTTCAAAGCAGCGACGACGGCGCGAAGAGATTCAGAACCCGCGTCGTGCACATCGCCGGCCTGCCCTCGACCACCAGCGAACATCTCAAGCCGGGTACCGCACGTTTTCACATCCGGGAGCTCCCGCCCCTCGCCGGCCACCCAACTGAATGCTCACGCCTCCGATGCGCGTGTCCGGCCTCCGGCATGAAGACCGCGAGCTCTCAACGTTGTGAGTGGCCAGGTGCGAAGCGATGCCGGCTACTTCGTCACGCCTTCACGAGTGACTCGCCGGAGCGCCGCCGCATCGGCATCGGCACCTTCGCTGAAGAGCACATCTTCCGCGGAGCGCAGCAGCTCATCGAACCCGTCACGCTTGAGCGCACTGACCGCGACACCACCGCGCTGACGAAGCAAGACCTTCACCACTCCCGGGGCGAGCCGGTCGGTCTTGTTCCACACCAACACGCGCGGAGCCTCGAGCAGGTTCAGGTCTTCGAGAATGTGTTCGACGGCGGCGATCTGCGCATCGCGCGCGGGATCCGACGCGTCGATCACGTGCAGCAACAGCGACGCATCTTCGAGTTCCTCAAGCGTCGCGCGGAACGCAGCGACGAGATCCTTCGGCAGATCGCGAATGAACCCCACGGTGTCGGTGATGATCACCTCATGCTCGCGCGGGAACCGCAGCCGCCGTGACGTCGGGTCGAGCGTCGCGAAGAGCTTGTCTTCCGCGAGCACCTCCGACTTCGTCAGCGCGTTGAGCAGCGTCGACTTGCCCGCGTTCGTGTACCCGACGATGGAGATGATCGGCAGCTCCTTGCGCTCGCGCTGACGGCGGCGCGTTTTCCGGTCACCGGAGAGCTGATCAATCTTCCGCTCGAGGAAGGTGATGCGATCACGCGCACGACGGCGATCGATCTCGAGCTTCGTCTCACCCGGGCCGCGACCGCCGACCCCACCACCACCCGACAGACGCGAGAGCGACGAGTCCGCCTGCACCAGCCGCGGCAGCATGTATTTCAACTGCGCCAGCTCGACCTGCAGCTTGCCGTCACCCGACTGCGCCCGCTGCGCGAAGATGTCGAGGATCAACTGCGTGCGATCGAGCACCTTCAGGCTCGTTGCCTCGCCGATGTGCCGCGCTTGCGAGGGCGACAGGTTCTGATCGAACACCAGCACCTCCGCCGCCTTCTGCATGCCGCGGAGATTGATCTCGTCGAGCTTGCCGCGGCCGATGAGGTACTTGGGGTCTGCCTGACGGCGCATCTGCAGCAGCTCGTCGACGACCTCCACGCCGGCGGTGCGCGCGAGCTCCTTCAATTCAGACAGCGACGACTCCGCGCCTTCGCGATCTCCATCGAGACAGACCGCCACCAGAATCGCGCGCTCACCGCCGCCGACCTTGCGCGCCTTCGCGGTCGACGCGAGCTCGTCTTCCAGCGCCTCCACCGTCGCGCGGAAATCGAAGGTCTCGTCGTACACGTCGGGCAGCGTCTCGGTGCGCCACAGGTCGCCGTTCGGGTTGTCGGGCAGCAGATGCGCGTAGTGGAGCACCCCCGGCAGCCCGTCATCTTTCACGCCGATGGCCGCGACCATGTCGAGGCGAAGCAGCGCGAGGTCGGTCAGGTCGTCGCGGGTGAGCGGCTCGCTCTTCAAGTGCGTGTGCACCAGCCGCAGACCGCGCAGACGCACCTGCCCCGCGCGCGCACGACCGATGTCGGGCAGCTCGAGCTGATGCGCGTTGCCGACCACCACCGCCTCGACCTCTCCCTTGCGATTGAGCAGCACGCCGACCTGGCGGTTCGTGTCGCGTGAGAACTCGGTCAGATGGCGGGCGAGCTCGGGGCTGACGATCTCCTCCGGCATCACGCGCCGACGCAGCGTGTTCTTGAGGTGCTTGAGTTCACTGGCCTTCAGGCCGAGGAGATTTCCAACCGGTTCGTTCACGTGGGGCGCTTCCTCGTGCGTCTTCGACCTGACTGCAAGTACAGCAACCGGTGGACATGACGGCTCAGAGGCGTACCCTCTGACCGCCGTGCCCGCGCCCCACACCCCTGAATCGCCCGCCCGGCCCACCTTGAACCAGCCGACGGGCTGGAAGGCGCGCCTGAAGAAGTACCTGCGAAAACTCTTCGAGCTCCGAAACCTCTACCTCATCAAGGTGCGTCTGCGGTTCGCGCCCACCGAGGCGCAGCTCCTGTTCGGCCTGACGGTGCTCATCGGGTTGCTCAGCGGGCTCGCCGCAGTGGCCTTTCACCTTGCCATCAAGGCGGTGGAGCACACGCTCATCAACCCGGCGACGCACGCGCACTGGCCGTGGATGGTGCCCGCCACCGTGCTGGTGCCGACCCTGGGCGCGCTGCTGTGCGGCGCACTGTTGGTGTACCTCGCGCCGAACGCGCGCGGCTCACCGCCGTTGACCCCCCACGGGTAGGTCAGCCA
>JBEHYH010000491.1:0-4832 GCA_048498275.1 Myxococcota bacterium
TCGGCGGAAACGTAATAGTGCGCCGTCAGACAGGCTGGTTGTTCGAGTGCGACGGCGAAGTCGCGCGCGCGACCGCGGCCGACGGCGAGACGAACGACGATTTCACCACCACCTCCGAGCTGCGTCGGCTCGGCTTCTGAAGGAGCAACACCATGTGGGAACAATGGAAGAAGGGCTTCGATGTCTGGGAGCAGAAGACCGCCGAGTATTTCGAGACGGTGCTCAAGAGCTCCGCGGTGCTCGAGCCGATGGGCTCGGTGCTGACCGCGACCATGAAGGCGAAGGCGGCGACCGAGAAGGCCGCGGCGACGTGGTGGGGAGCGTGGGGTTTGCCGACCAAGCGTGAGCAGGAAAAGACGCTGCACACGTTGAACCAGATCAACAGCCGGCTCATCGATCTCGAAGAGAAGCTCGCGGAGTTGCAGTCAAAGAAGCGCTGAACACGCAGTCCTGAAGGAGACCCTCACCATGGACATGACGCCTTTCATCGAACTCAAGCCCGCGCCCCGCGCGATCTTCGACACGCTGCCCGAGCGCAAGACGCGCGTGCGCTTCATGCTGCCCACGCCCGACGGCGACTGGAGGTCGGTGACCTGGGGCGCGTACGCGAAGGGCATCCGCAACGCGGCGCTGTTCCTCGCGTCGTCGGGGCTGCAGTCGGGTGAATGCGCGGCGGTGTTCGCGCCGAACTCGGTGGAGTGGATCTCCGCGGCGATGGCGATTCAGGCCGTCGGCGGCGTGATGGTTCCTGTCTACCCGGCGAACACGACGGCGCAGGCCGCGTACGTGGTGAAGCACAGCGATACGAAGGTGCTCTTCGTCGACACGCCCGCGCTCCTGCAGCGCGTGTTCGAAGCGTGGAGCGACTACGGACAGGTCACGCACATCGTGACGATTTCGGCGCTCGACTTCGGGCCGATCATCGAAGGCATGCGGAGCAAAGGGCTGCCGACGCCGCCGGTCGCGGAGGTCGAGCGCAAGCTGGTGTCGTGGGCGCGCGTGCAGGCGCTCGGTGCGGCGCGCGATGCTGAAGCACCCGGCGAGTTCGAGCGTCGTCTCAATTCAGTGTCGATCGATCAGGTCGCGCAGATGCTCTACACGAGCGGCACGTCGGGCAACCCCAAGGGTGTCCCGCTCACGCACAAGAACGTCGGCGTGAATGGCCGCGACTGGCTCAAGTGCAACGCGCCGCTGTTGTCTGAAGGTGACGTCGATGTGCTCTGGCTCCCGATGAGCCACATCTTCGGTTTCGGTGAGGTGTGTCTCGGCAACACGCTCGGGTGGACCACGTACATGTCTGACCCGGGCTCGGTGCTGAAGCACATGCCTGAAGTGCAGCCGACCGCGTTCATGAGCGTGCCCGCGGTCTGGGAAAAGCTCGCGATGGCCGCGATGCCGGAGACCGATGCCGACCGTCGCAAGGCCGCGCTCGCGAAGGTCACCGGCGGCAAGCTGCGCTTCTGTCTCTCGGGTGGCGCCGGTTTGAAGCGTGAAGTGAAGGAGTTCCTCCACGCGAACGGCATGCTGATCATCGAAGGCTACGGACTCACCGAGGCGAGCCCGACGCTCACCATGAATCGCCCCGACGCGTTCCGCTTCGACACCGTGGGCCGGGTGTTCCCGTCGGTGCAGGTGAAGCTCGCGGAGGACGGCGAGATCCTCGCGAAGGGTGAGAACATCTTCAGCGGCTACCACAAGGACGCGGCGGCCACGGCGGAGGCGTTCACCGAAGATGGCTGGCTCAAGACAGGCGACGTGGGCCGCTTCACCGACGACGGCTTCCTGCAGATCATCGATCGCAAGAAAGACATCCTCGTGACCGCGGGCGGCAAGAACGTGCCTCCGGCGAACATCGAGATTCGCTTCAAGGACGACCCGTTCATTCACACCGTCGTCGTGTTCGGAGACGGCCAGCGCTACCTCGTCGGCGCGGTGTGGCTGCATGACGCGGCGGTCGCGGCGCACCTCGAGAAGTCGGGTGTCGCGCCCGGCGCGCACGATGAAGCGAAGCGCGCGCTCGTTCAGCAGCGCATCGACGCGGTGAATTCGCAGCTCGCGTCGTACGAGACTATCAAGAAGTTCATGATCGTCGACGAGCCGCTCACGGTCGAAGGCGGGCTCATCACCAGCACGCTCAAGATCCGCCGGAAGGAAATTACGAAGAAGTACGGCAAGCAGCTCGAGGCTTTGTACGCGTGAAGCGCTTCAGCAATCTCCTCACGCTGTGGTCGCGGCCGAAGCCGCAGGTCGGAGTCACGCCGGCGGACGTGGTGTGGACCGAGAACAAGTGGCGGCTCTTGCGGTATCGCGCGGGGCCGAACGGCGTGACGCACAAGACGCCGCTGCTGATGATCCCGTCGCTGATCAACCGGCACTACGTGCTCGACCTGATGCCCGGCAAGAGCTTCGCGGAGTACATGGTCGCGCAGGGCTTCGACGTCTACGTGATCGACTGGGGCACGCCGGGCGATGAAGACCGGTACCTCACGTTCGAAGACATCGTCGATTCGGCGATCGGCCGCGCGCTCAAGCGCACGTGCATGACGGCGGGCACCGAACGCGCGCACGTGCTCGGGTACTGCATGGGCGGCACGCTCACCGCGATTCATGGTGCGCTGCACGATGAGCGCATTCAGTCGTTCGTCGCGCTCGCGGCTCCGGTGACGTTCAACGACGGCAGCCTGTTGTCGAAGTGGACGCGCACCAAAGGCTTCGACATCGACGTGCTGGTGAACGCGACGGGTAATGTGCCGTGGCAGTTGCTGCAGGGCGCGTTTCAGTTGCTGCGCCCGACGTTGCCGCTCGCGAAGGCGGTCAGTCTGCTCGATCGCGCGTGGAACGATGAATTCCTCGACGGCTTCCTCGCGCTCGAAACGTGGGGCAACGACAACGTGTCACTGCCCGGTGAGTTCTACAGAACGTACATCCGCGATCTGTATCAGCGCGATTCGCTGATTCACGGCGAGTTCCTGATGGGCGGCAAGCGCGTGCAGTTGAAGAACCTCACCGCGCCGACGCTCGCGGTGACGTTCGAGCACGACAACATCGTTCCCGGCCCGAGTGCGGGAGCGCTGATCGGCGCCATCGGTTCGAAGGAGAAGCAGCACCTGCATCTCCCCGGTGGGCACGTCGGCGCGGTCGTCAGCAAGCACGCGGCGAAGTCGCTCTGGCCGCAGTTGGTCGCGTTCTTCGAGAAACACGACGGTCGCGCCGAGGTCATTGAAGCGCCGAAGCCCGTCGAGCCGGTGAAGGTCGAGACGCCCAAGAGCGCGCCGAGACGGAGCACTGGCCGACGCGCCTCGCGGTAGTCTCGCGAGATGGCCGCGACCAAGAAGGTGAACTGGGAGCAGCAGCTCGCGAAGCTCGACGCGTCGAAACACGCGGAGACGATTCTTCAGTGGTTGGCCGACGCGAAGTGGCCGGGGGCAGCGGCCGCTCCCGCGTGGGAGGCGATGTTCGCGAAGCTGATCGAACTCGCTGACCCGGCGACCGTCGAGCCGTTGCGCGCGATGGCCAACGAGTTACCGGGGTTTCTCGGCGTCAAACACCGCGTGTGGATGACGGAGCACCTCGAAAGCACCGCGGTTGCGCTCGCGAAGAAGGAGGGGAAGCCCACGCGCGCGATTGCCGTGAAGCGCCTTGGTACGAGCGCCGATGCGATGACCATCGTGCAGAAGGTCTTCGACGCGCCTGACGATCACGAGCTGCGTCGCGTGGTGGCGGACCAGTTGCTCGAACTCGGCGATCCGTGGGGCGAGTTCATCCATCTCGGGTTCGTGAACGAGGCGACGCCTGAACAGAAGGCGCTCGCGGAAGCGCTGCTCAAGAAGAACGCGCAGACGTTCGCCGGGCCGATCGCGAAGATCACCAAGCTCGATGGTCGCGAGTTCGAGAAGGGCTTTCTTCGTCGCGTGTTGACGAGCATGCAGATGGTGCCGCGGCAGGCAGCGGAGGCTGCGGTGCGCTCACCGTATTGGTCGACGGTGCATCGGCTCGAGATCGACATGGCTGACGCGCCGAAGTGGTTCGTGCCGGAGCTGTTGAAGAACCCGGCGCTGCGCCGCGTGCGCGAGTTCACCTTCAACCGGTACTACGAGCCTCTGATTTCGCTGTCTCGGGCAGACGCCTCTGCTCCGTGGTGCGTCGTCGAAGTGAAGAACGTCGGCGAAGGGTGGCTGAAGTACTTCCGCGGCTTCCTCGGGGCGCTCCCGCCGGAAGAACGTGCGCGCGTGGAGGTCGGCGACGTCACGCATCGCGGCGTCATCCGCGGAGTGATTGAAGACGCGAAGGGCGCTGCTCTTGCAGCCACCAAGCGCCGAGGCGCCGCGCTCGGGTGATGGTTTCGCTCGTGGCGCCGTTCTGAAGCCCGTACGCTCGCGCGCCGTCACCGATGCACCTCGACACCGTCACTGCCTTCGTCTTCGCCACCTTGTTGATGCTGCTCAACGGCGCCGTGCTCGGAGCCGTTCATCGCGACCTCCCCGACACCATGCGGCCGAGCGCCTTTCGCTGGCGCGTCGGCACGTTGCTCATGGCCGGCGGCTGTCTGCTGCTGGGCATTCAACAGTTGTTGCCGCTGTGGCTGGTGCTGCCGTTGGGCAATGGCATGGTGATGGTGGGGCTCACGCTCTACTGGCTCGCGCTGCGCCGCTTCGACGGGCGCGACGAGCCGTGGTGGGCCTGGGTGCCGATGGCGCTGGGCACGCTGGCGACGTGGTGGTTCTCGTGGGGCATGCCGAGCCTCGTCGCGCGCGTGGTGCTGGTGTCGATCGCGTGGGTGGTGTTGCTGATCTCCGCGACGGTGGCCCTGCGGCACGCGCCAGAGGGCCACC
>JBEHYH010000492.1:0-4825 GCA_048498275.1 Myxococcota bacterium
GACACCGCCGCCAGCGCCAACGGCTGCAGCTTCTGCACGACGGGCAACAAGGGCGCGATTCTCTTCACCGACAATCAGGTCGTCTTCCTCGACAACACGGGCAAGCCGACCGGCGCGGCCATGGGCGGTTTCGCGCTCGCGGCCAAAGACAACAACACCAACAAGACGCTCGTCGGCGTGATTCGCGCCACGGGCCTCATCTCACTCCTGAAATGACCATGCGCACTCGTTCTTCACGCCGCGGCGTCACGCTCATCGAAGGCATGATTGCCACCGTCATTCTGCTGGTGGGCATGGTGGGCATTTTCCAGGGCATGTTGGTGGCGTCGGTGCAGAACTCGATGGCCAACCGCCGCACCAAGGCCACCGGGCTCGCCTCGGAGCTGCTCGCGGCCATCGACCGCAAGGGCTTCACGTGGGTGAACAACCTGAACTGCACCTCGACCAACACGGCGCCGACCACGCTGGGCCCTACGGGCTCGACGGTGCCGTTCGTGACGAACAAGGTGCAGACCTCGTTCAGCCCGTTCACCACGGTGTGCTTCATCGACGTCGAGAAGGGCGACGCCGCGGCGCTGATGATTCAGCCGCTCACGCCGTCGTTCACCAGCTCGCCCACTGATTCGCTGCAGTTCCGCCGGCTGGTCACCATCTACCGCGGCGCTCCCGCGTCATCGCAGGACTACAACGGCATGCTCTACGTGGCCGTCAGCGTCGAATGGCGCGAGGGCGGCAGCGCGCGCGTCGTCGAGAAATTGACGGCGCTCAACGACACGTCGGTCAACCAGACCAACATCGAGTTCTGAACCATGAAACGCCACGCAACCCCCAGAGGCTTCACCCTCGCTGAGCTGCTGGTCGGCCTGGTGGTGACCAGCATCGTGCTGGCCGCCGTCGCCGCGGTCGTCATCGGCGTGCAGAACAGCTACCAGGCGGAGACCGAAGTGAAGGTCGTCGCCGAGAGCGGCCGCACCGCGATGAACTACATCGAGCGCGTGGTGCCGATGGCCGGCTACGGCGTCGACCCGCGCATCGCCATCGACGTGTCGACCTTCGGGGTGGGCACCACCGACAACGTCGGCGTGGCGGTCGACGGAGGCGCGGTCACCGACGAGCTCCGGTTCCGCTACCGCGACCCGACCTTCGTGAGCCGCGGCCGCCTCACCTCCCCCACCAACCTCGTCTTCGATCTCCCGTTGCCGGCGCCGCTCTCCAAGGGAGCGCTGATTCAGCTCACCTGCCGTGGCGCGGCCACCACCAGCTCGGTGCGCCTCAACAATGACGTCGCCATCGGCGCGACCAGCGCAGCGGTGACGGTCGCCGGCGACCCGTTCAATCGCGCCCTCGCCACCTTCTCGTACGCGAACAGCACCGACAACTGCCTCACGCAGACGGGTACGGGCGCGCCGTGGGTGTACCTGGTGCACGAGCAGCGGCTGCGCGTGGTGAACGTCGGCGGGCGGCCGTGGCTGGTCTCGTACCGCAACTTCACCGACGACCTCACCGACCCCGCCTTCACCATCGACGGCGGCGCGTTCGACCCCATCGCGCCCGACGTGGAGAACTTCCAGGTGGCGTTCGGCATGAACCAGCCGACCACCGGCACCATCACGCCGCCCGACGGCTCCGGCGGCAATTGGATCATCGGCGACGCCGCGGGTGAAACCAGCTTCTCGGCGACGCCTCTTCAGGCGCCGCAGTACGACACCTCGTACGCCGACACCTCGCGCTTCACGCCTGCGAACCCGGCGAACATCCGCTCCATTCTCATCGGCTTCACGGTGCGCACCTCGCGCAAGGAACCCACGCGCCGCGCCGCCTACCGTCAGGAGAACCTCTTCAACTTCGACGCCGGCACGCCGACCGGAGTGCCCGACGGCTTCATGCGCTCGGTGTTCCGCACCGTCATCTACACGCCGAATCTCGCGTCGCGCTCGTTCTTCAACCCGACGCTGCGCACCGCTGGCGACACTCGCGACTTCAATACCTGGGGAGGCTGAAAGCCTATGTTCTCGTTTCGACGTCGGCGCGGCAACGCGCTCATGATCACCCTCATCGCGCTGGCGGTGCTGCTGATGCTGGTGGCCGCGGCCATTCAGTTCACGGGCACCAACCAGGAGGCCGCCATCGCCAAGTCGCGCAGCGACGAGGTGCGCGCGTGCGCCGATGTCGCGCGCAAGATGCTGCTGGGCAAGCTCCGCACCTTCGGCGTCTCGGTGGCCGACCTGAAGCTGGTCAACGTGCCGGTGCCCGACCAGCAGACCGTGGTCACCGCGCACTACGACCAGGACGGCGGCATGCCGGTCATCGTCAACGTCGACGCGGCGAGCATGTCAGCGGCGAAGAACCAGGTGCGCGATGTCTCGAACGTGCTCGCGGCCACGACCCTCGGCGGTCAGTACTACCGCGTGGTCGTCACCTGCAGAAACCCCTCGAACAACACGCAGAGTGAAGTCGAGTTCACCTTCCGCCACGGCTTGTGAGAACGACCATGAACTACCGAGCAATCTCTCTTTCGGCGGCGTTGGCGGTGCTGGTGCCGATGGCCGCGCAGGCGGCTGACCCGGGCGCCTGCGGCGTACAGCAGACCTCGCGCATCGACGCGCTGCTCAACCCGGTGACGGGCGGCGACGAGCGCTTCTTCGCCAGCGGCGGCACGCCCACCACCCTGATGTTCCTCATCTCGACGTACAACACGATGCAGAACTACGTGACGCAGCTGCCCAACAGCGCGTCGGGTTGCTCCGGCTCGATTCTCACGGCGTTCAACGCGTTCTACGTGAAGGGCGACGCGACGCTCGGTGGCCTGACGCCCATCGACAACAACTCCGACGCGTACGACACGGGCCTCAGCAAGTTCTTCGACAAGGACCTCTACTACCACTCCACGCGCTCGAAGCTCGACTCGACGTCGCTCGACCCCAACTCCCCGCAGACGCTGACCTCTTGGTCGACCGCGGCCACGGCGTGCGCGGCGGGCTTCGCGAGCGGCACCCTGGGCGGCTCGGCGACGACGGGCGACCAGAAAGCGTGCATCGACTGCCTCAACAGCGTCGGCTGGTACCGCAAGGACGACAACCGCTACGTGCTCTCGGGCGGCGTGCTGAACCAGAACCCGCCCAAGTTCGTCACCACTCGCGCGGTCGTGAAGAGCGTCGCCGAGAGCGTGCCGAACGTGCGCATGGGCTTCGCCGCGTTCAACGCCGGTTCAGATGACCTGTACGACCCGCCGCGCATCCCCGTGTTCGCGACGCCGAGCTGCAACGCGCTCAACCCCATTGACAACTCGGCGATCGTCAACGCCATCGCCGCGAAGATCAACACCATCAAGTTCATCGGCACCGAGCAGCAGATCGGCGAGGCGCTGACCGGCATCGGCGCGTACTTCTCGACCAAGACGGCGTGGAAGGGGTGGTTCGACAACATTTCCGGCCAGCCGGGTTCCATCGACAGCAAAGCCACCGATTGGACCGAAAACACCGACGTGGAGGACTCGCTGGGCTACTGCAACGTGCACCTCTGGGGTGACGGCGTCAGCACCAACGCAAACATCAGCGCAACCTCGGGCTGCCCCACCACTTCTGGCTCCACCACCAGCGTCGACTCGATGTGTTCGCCCTGTCAGCAGAACATGGTCATCATCATCGCCGACGGTAAACCCGAAGCCGACAACTCCGTGCCGGTGTCGAAGATGATGAGCCTGCTGGTCGCCAACGGCGTGAAGAAGCCTGATGGCTGTCCGCTCAAGTGGAGCCCCAACGTCTCCGGCGGCGGTTCGTGCACCGTCTCGGCGGTCAGCGGCTCCCCCGGTTGCTACGAGAGCGCGGTGGGCGGCATCAACTTCTGCGACCGCTTCCTGAACACCGGCAACGCGGGCACCGACAAGTGCACCTGTGACTACTCGACCAGCCCGCAGGGCCCCGACAAGACCAACAAGAACTTCATGGACGACGTCGCGTTCTTCCTCGCGAACTACGACCTCCGCCCCGCCACCAATGGCAAGCAGACCGTTCACACCTACGCCATCAACATCGGTGACACGACCGACACCACCGCGGCGGCCATGCTGCAGAGCATCGCGTACGCGGGTGCCGGCCTCTATTACTCCGCCGCGACGTCCTCGCAGTTGAAGGACTCGGTCGTCTCCGCCATCGCCGACGTGCAGAACAAGTCGTCGAGCTTCTCGGGCGCGGCCGTCGCCGGTCTTCAGACGGGTTCGTCGAGTGAAGCCATTCTCCCGCGCATGCTGCCGCGCGGCGACAAACCGTGGGTCGGCTCGCTGTGGCGCTTCGAGCTCTTCAACGAGTTCATCGAGGGCAAGCAGATCGACGGTGGCCTCGGCAACGGCAGCCTCAGCGGCGTGTACATGATTGACGACGCCGGCGTGCCGGTCATCGAAGACCTCGCGACAAGCCAGTTCTTCCCGGCCAACAACATCACCGTGCCCGCCGCGCCCTTCTGGGAAGCGGGCTCCGTGTTGCGTGGCGCCGACAACTCCACCGCCGGTCACCGCGCGCGCAAGCTGTATACGGTGCGCGACTCCAGCGGCGACGGGCGCTTCACGAACGCCGGCCTCGATGGCGGCGACGACTCGATGATTGAGTTCAACCTCAACAACAAGGCCATCATCGGCGAATACCTGGGTGTCCTCGACACCGACTTCTGCCCGAAGGCGGGTGGGCTCTTCGGGCTGACCCAGCCCAAGGCCGGTGACATGGCCGACAAGTTCGGCCTGACCATCGATGCGCTCCACAACGCGGTCATCGCGGCCAACAACGGCACCGAACCGGTGAGCGGGTATTCGACGACGAACCAGGCGTCACTG
>JBEHYH010000493.1:0-4812 GCA_048498275.1 Myxococcota bacterium
CACGCCGTGCGGCGACTGCAAACGGCAAGCGAAGCAAGACCTTCACGCGCCATCGTCGAGCTCGAAGCGCTGCTGCTGCGTGAGCGCCGAGCCGCTGAAGCACGTGGTGGGCTCGGGCCAGTACACGAGTGTCGCGCCGCAGCCGAGGCGCGCGTGGAGCCGGAAGGTGGAGTTCGCGCCGCGATACGCCTTGCCGCCCGCTTGCGTGGAGAGGAACAACGTCGCGCCGTCGCGCACGGAGACGTCGAGTGAAACGTCGTCGAGGCCGATCCATCCGCCTCCGTGGCTCGACTGGTACACCCACGCGCCCGCGCCGTGATTCTTCGGGTTCAGCAGCGCGAGCGGCGAGGTCGCGGAGAGCGCCGTGACCGCCGACCTGCCGCCGACGAGCGAGACCTCGAGGTGATTGCGCCGCGCGCTCATGGGGCCGAGGCGCGCAGCGCTGCTGACTCAGCGGAGAGCAGCAACGCCAGTGGGTTCAGCATGCACATTCGCCCTCACTCCCTGCGCGAGACGTTCAGCGCGTGCCCCAGCGCTCGTCGCGCACGGTGACCAGCGCCCACGGGAGAATCCACTGCAACGCGAACACCGAGAACACCGCGTACATGACTCCGTACAGCCAGCGGAACCCGCGCTCGAAGCGTAGGTAGTACGCCGCCGAGAAGATGGCGCCCAGCGCCAGCGCCACCGACGTGCGGAAGATGGTGGTGACGTTGGTGTCGAACATGCGCGGCAGCTCCATCAGCGCGACCGCCACCAGCACGAAGCGCAGGTTCGACACGAAGAACGTCACGATGGGCATCAGCCGGTTCTTCTGCCGGTAGTTCGTGAACATGAACTTCGCGAACGAGAAACCCTCGACGATGTAGCTGCGGTCCCACCGCAAGAACATGCGCGAGAGCTGCCGGTAGTTGGTCGGCACCAGCGTGTGAACGATGGCGGTGCGCTGGTACACGGTGTCGTAGCCCTGACGGAGCACGATGTTGGTGAGCGCCTGATCTTCACCGTGATTCACCGGGCGCCCGAGGAAGCGCTGGTTCTCCCACTCGTCCATGAACGGGAGGATGATGTCTTTGCGGAAGCTCGAGAGCGCGCCCGGGCAGCACGCGACACAGCGGTAAGCCGACTGCGCGGCGCGGCCGTAGTCGAAGGCGAGGGTGAACTGCACCTCGAGCATGCGGGAGATCGGCGTGTCGCGATTGAGCACCGCCACGCGGCCGGCGACGGCGCCGATCTTCGGGTCGGCCAGAAACGGCGCGACCATCTCGTGCACGGTGTTCGGGTTGATCTCCGAATCGGAGTCGATGGTGACGACGATCGACCCGCTCGCGGCGCGGAAGCCGGCGACCAGTGCCGAGCGCTTGCCGCGGTTGCCGATGAAGCGCACCAGCCGCACCAGGTCGGGGAACTCGCGACGCAGATGCTGCATGTGGAAGAACGTGTCGTCGCGTGAACCGTCGTCGACGACGATGACCTCCAACTTGTCCTTCGGGTAGTTGCACGCGGCGACCGAACGAATCGAGCGGCCGACCATCGGCCCTTCATTGAACGCGGGGATGACCACGGTGACCTTCGGCCACTCGGCGCCTTCGGGCGCCTTGAACACGCGGTAGCGCATCCACAACAGGGACAGCAGCGCCGTGTAGACGGCCTGAATCACCGCGATGGCGCCGATGGGGTGCGAGATCATCGCCACCAGCTTCGAGCTGGTGCTCTCGGGTGAACCGTTGCTCCAGGCGAGCCACAACATCGAGATGACCGCGCCGAACAGCGGCGCCGCGCCGGCGACCATCCCGCCGAATTTGCGCATCCTCACGCTCATGCCTTCGGAGTCTCCGACAGAATTCGCCGGATGACACCGTCAGGCAGCGAGTAGGCGTCGGGCGAGGTGTGGTCTCCGTGCGCCTCCAGCAGCCGCGATTCGGCGAGCAGGCGCACCATCACCATGCCGGCTTCCTGCGCGCGGCGCTTGAGCTCGGCGGGCGCCAGCATCGACGTGAGGCCGGTGTCGGTGAAGCGCGCCATGACGTGCGCCTCGACGAGCTTCGAGAGCTGCAGAATCGTCATGCGGCCCTCTCTGGCCAACGCGCGAAGCATCACGCCCGCCGAGGTGTCGGCCTGCGCGATTTCGCTTTCGACCCACACGCGGAGCGGCGAACCACCGCGCTCCTCGCGGCGAATCGCTTCGGTCGCGCCTTCGATGCCGATGCGAACGGCGCCGAGCGCTCCCTGGCGCGCGCGGTCGGCGTCGTAGAGCTCGAGCACCGAAGTACCGAGGCGGCGCAGCAAGAGCGGCACACCGTGCGACGCCTTCACCAGCGCCGCGAGCGCGTTGTCATCAAAGCGGATGCCCTGACGCCCGCCGAGGCCGCGCATCATCGCGTGGGCCGCGTCATCATCGAGCGCGGGCACGCAGATGCTGGGGAACGCACCCATGATGCTCTGACCACCGAGCGTGGAGAGCGGCGCCCAGAGCAGCGGGTGCAACGCGGCGCACATCATCACGCTCACCGTGCTGCTCGCGTGCGGCGACGACGGGTCGGCGAGCGCGCTGCGCAGCCGGCCGGTCAACGTCGCCATCACGTCGAGCGCGCGGGAGAGTTTCTCCGGCGGCGCAGACAGCAGTTGCTCGACTTCATCGAGCACCAGCAGCATCGCCGGAGGTGACGTACCGCTCGACTTGCCGCACGAGAGCGCGAGCTCCCGCAGCCAGCCCGCGAGCGTCGGCGCATCGAGCGCCCCGGTGGGGATCGGCGGAATCGTCGCGGCGGGGAAACGCGTCGCCGTCGAATCAGCGAGCCGCGTGACGAGCGTGCGCAGAATCGCTTCGACCGCGACGGCCGGCGTCTCGCCGTACGACACCTCGTGATGGAAGCCCGCGAGGTCGACGTACGCCGAAGGGCCCAGCGTGCGGCGCGCGACTTCGAGCGCGAGCGACGATTTACCGAAGCGGCGCAGGCCGGTGACGACCGTCCAGTTGCCGTTGCGCGCTTCGGTCAGTAGCCCGGCGACGAGCCGCTCACGGTTCCAGAACTGCGACGACGAACGCACCGGCCCACGCACCTCGAACGGGTTGCCGCGGAGGTTGGTCGCTTCGACGAGGTCGAGCAGGTCTTCGTCTTTCGTGGCCCACGCGAGCCGCGACATCGGCAGCGGCAACACCTGCACCGCGCGCGTGCCGCCACGAGCCGCCCAGTCGAGCGTCGCGCGAACCGCGCCGAGATCAGGCACCGACGAATCAGGGTGGAGCAGGAAGACGACCTTCGCGTCTTCGGCCTGCGCGAGCGCCGCGGCGTGGTTCACGTCGGCTTCGCGCACCGCCGTCGTACCCGGCGCGAAGACGGCCACCGCGTTGGTGCCCCAGCGCTCCCACGCGCTGGTCTTCGGCAGCTCGAGGCTCAACATGTCGTGCCGCGCGGGGAAGAGGTAGCGCAACGAATCGAGCGCGCCCTTCATGCCGAGCGCCTCGAGGCTCTCGCGGATCGACTTCACCGTCGCGCCGTAGGTCTTGCGCGCGCGGCGCAGCCGCAGGAACCACGCGAGGCCGATGATGACCGCGACGAGGCCGACGCCCACCGACACCGAGAGCCGCTTGTGTTTGCGCCACGAGGTCTCGAGCTCGGTGTTGAAATCACAGTCGTAGTGCGTGCCCGGCGGCGTCGTGGCGCACGCGTCGCAGCGGTTCTTCGAGAGGCCGAGCGCTTCGCACGCGGGCTCCTGATTGATGAAGTGCTGCGCCCAGGCGACGAACGGTTCGGCCTGATCGAAGCGGATCTTCTCGCTCGGCTGGGTACCGTGTTCATCGAGACGCCACGGAGACGCGGTCACCGGCTCGCCGACGTCTTCAGCGACCTGCCCCAGGGCGAGCAGCGTCTTCTCGAAGTTGCCGTTGACGCCCGCGCGCTCGTCGCACGCCAGACGCAGCACCGTCATCGGCGACGGCTCGGGCGCGTTGTTGTCGACGCGCACCTGCTCGGCGGGCGATTCGGGGAAGGTGAGGGCGGCGCCGCTCCAGAGCAACGTCGCGACGCGCTGGCAGGTCTGCCACTGCGGTGAGTCGCTGGGCGTCTTGCTGGCGCGCGCCCACGCGGAGATCGCCGTGAAGCGATCGGGCCGCGCGAGCGAACACCCGCGGCTCTCGATGCGCTGCATTTCACGCACGGCGCGGCCGCAGACGTCGACGGGGTCACCATCGTTCACGAACTTCCCGAAGTCGTCGACCAGCGGCAGCGTGCGCGTGTCGAGCTGTGCCGGCGGAGGCAGTCGCGTCGCGGCCCACGCGCGGTACGACCAATCACCCTTCACGTCGCGCAGGTAGCAGAGGAACAACTTCGAGCGCACGGCCGCGGAAAGTTCGGCCAGCGTCTCCTGGCTCTTCTCCTTCTTCGCGACGGGGAAGTCCTGCAGCCACGCGCGCATGGTGTCGCCGTTGATGGCGTCGCACGGCGTGCTCCACATCTCGTCGACGCGGCGGCGAATGATGAGCGGGCCGGTGTTGTCGAGCAGTTCGACCAACTGACGCGCGCGGCCGCACTCGCGCGAGGTGCGCGTGTCGCAGTCGGCGATCTGCAGGTACGACTGCGTCAGCTTGAGCGCGGCGGTGAGCGGCGTGCCCGCGGGGCCGGCGCCTTCTGAATGGTCACCGTTCGCTTCGTTCTTGAACGCCTCCGGCAACGGGCCCTGCGTCTCGAAGAAGTTGTCGATGGCGGCGCCGTGTTATTTCTTGCTGCTTTTGCAGCTTTTGTATTCAGTTGTCGTGAGGGTATGCATCTTAACGCCATCGGCTGCACAGATGCATATGCTTCTATAAGG
>JBEHYH010000494.1:0-4748 GCA_048498275.1 Myxococcota bacterium
GCCCTTCGGGGCCGTGTCGCGGAAATGGTCAATCGCCTTCCACGCGCGCTCCGTCGCTCCGAGCATCCCTCGCTTCTTGTCGTGGCGCAGCGCGTCCGGGTAGTCGATCGAGACGTCCGCGTGCACGAGGCCCGCGTCCCACAGCGCCTGCGCGTTGTCGCGCGTGACGTACCAGCCGTTCGTGAACAGCATCGGCACGTCCGGGAGTTGCTTGCGCGCGGCGACGGCGGCGGCGGGGCCGATGGCGAGCACCAGCGCGGGCTTCGACACCTTCTTGAGCGCGCTCTCGCCTTCATCGAGCGTCACTTCTTCGACCTGCGCCTTCACCTCCGCCGAGAACCCCGCGACCACCTGCGCGTAGGCCGACAGCGGAGAGGACTTCACGACGACCACGCGCGGGCGCTCCGCGGAGAGCGCCGGCAGCGCGAAGGTGAGCGTCAGTGCAAGTCGGCGCAGCATCGGAACCCGACCTCGGAAGAGCGCGAGAACGACGCGCCATTCTTACGAGCGGAGCACCGCACGGCGTAGTCACCGCTGGCGAACGAACCGCCCTTGATGATCTTCTCCTCGGTCCACTCCGCGACGTTGCCCGAGAGGTCGGCGACCCCGAAGCCGCTGCGGCACTTCGCGAACGCGCCGGCCTTGGCCACGTTGCGCGGTTCGCCCACGTCGTCTTCGGTGTTGCAGGTGTCGGCGTTGAAGGCGCCGCCGTACGGCCACTTCGCGCCGCCGCCGCCCTTGCACGCTTTTTCCCATTCAGACTCGCCGCACAGGCGCTTGCCCTGCGCCTCACAGAGCCGCTTCGCGTCGGCGTAGGGAATGCTCGCGGTCGGCGCTGCGCCCTTGCGGTTCGGGTACTCGTAGGTGTCGATGCAGAACGCGGCGACTTCGATCGTCGAGAGCTGCTTCTCATCGAAGCTCATCATCGGGTCGCCGGGCGCCGTGCCCATCTTGAACGCGCCGGCCGCGACCTGGCGCATGCCGTCAGGGCACGTACCGCCAGCCGCCGCGGCCACCGGAGCCGCCGCCTTCTCGACCTTCTCCACCGGCGTCTTCTCGGCAGCGGCGACCTTCTTCTCCTCCGCGGCCGCCTTCTTCTCGTCGGCCGCCTTGCGCGCGGCCTCGAGCATCGCGGCCTTGAGCGCGTCGGCCTTTTCCTTCTTCGACTGCGGCTTGTTCAGCGCGGCGAGGCGATCGGCTTCGGCTTTTTCGGCGGCGGCCTTTTCGGCTGCGAGCTTGTCAGCCGCTGCTTTCTCGTCAGCGGCCTTCGCGAGCGCGGCCTTCTCTTCGGCTTCCTTCGCGGCCTTCAATTCGGCGGCGCGGCGTTCGGCTTCACGCTCGATCTCTTCGCCCGACGGGATCGGCGTCGGCACCGCGACCACCGGAGGCGTGGGCGGCGTCACCTTGTTCCGCTGAATCAGCCACCAGCCACCGCCCGCACCGACCCCCACGCCGGCGAAGATCAACAGGCCGACCAGCAGCCAGGTGTTGTTGCTCTTCTGCGGTTTGGCGAACGAAGACGCCGGCGGCGAAACGGCGATCGCGGGCACCGGCGGCAGCGCAGGCACCGACTCCGCGGGCGGAGGCGGCGGCAGCACCGTCTGCACCATCGCCTTGGTCTCGACGAGATCGGGGTCTTCGGAGATCAGCTCGCCCGAATTGATGATCGCCGTCGGCACGCGATCTTTGCCGTCTTCACGCGCCGTCTCGGGGATCTCGAGCTCGCCGGTTTCGATCGGCGGCGGTGGCGGGCCCGACGGCAAGTCGGGGATCGGCGGAGGCGGCTTCTCTCGGCGCGGCGAGAGCTGCAGCATGCCGCTCTGCGTGCGCGGGCGCGGCGGCGGCGCGATACCACTCGCGGGTTCGGGGCGCGCGGCAGCGGGAGGCGGCGCGGCGTTCTTCTTCGCGACAGCCGACAGCTCCGCCATCATCTCGCCAGCGGTCTTGAAGCGCGCGTTGGGGTTCTGGTTCAGCGCGCGGCGATACAGCCCTTCGACCGCGGGGATGACGTCGGGGTTGCGACGCGAGAGCTCGGGGATCGCGCCGTCGGGCGTCAGCCCCGAGAGCATCTCGCCGAGAATCACGCCCACCGAATAGATGTCGGAGCGCCCGTCGATCTCGCTGCCCGCGACCAGTTCAGGCGAGAGATAGCGGTCGGCCTTGCGCGCCTTCATCGCCTGCACGAAGGGCAGCCGCGGCAACGCGAGGCCCACGCCGAAGTCGGTGATCTTCAGCAGGTCAGGCAGCACCAGCACGTTCTCGGGCTTCACGTCGCTGTGCGGGCCGACCTTGTGCGCGCCATCGAGCGCCGCGCAGATCTGCGAGAGTATCGGTTCGATCTCCGAGAGCGCGAAGAACTGACCCTTCTGCAGCCGCAGGTCGATGATCTTCCGCAGCGTGAGCCCGTCGAGGAATTGCGAGGTGAAGTACGGGCGCTCCGCGTCTTCGCCCTCTTCGTACACACGCACGATGTTGGGGTGCGAGAGCTTGCGCGCGAGCCGCAACTGCTTGCCGAACTGCTTCCGCTCGTCGGCCGACTGGAGCAGCTTCGGGTTGAGCACCTTCAGCGCGACTTCGACATCGACCTCTTTGTCATGCGCGCGGAAAACGAAACCGAGCGGTCCGGCTCCGGCGATGTCCTTGATGAGGTAGCGCTCCGCGACGAGGTCTTGCGGCTTGTACGGCGCGCCTTCGAGCGAGTTCGCTGACGGGCGCCGCCGGCTGAAGGTACCTGTCGCATTGCGTTGTCCGCCGGTCGTCAGGTTCTGCCCACACGTCGGACACTTTTCAGCAGTGTCTGGCGAGTGAGTGCCACAGCGGTAGCAGAGCAACGGGAGTGACCTTCTTCGATGACGGGGGGTTCAGCGGTGAAACACATTGAATTTAGACCACATTGTGTGCGGCCAGCAATCTACCTGCCTGTGGAGCCAAAACCTCCCGATCCGCGGGAGGTGTCCGACAGCGCGTCAGTTTCCTCCCACACGGCCTGAACGACGGGTGCGACCACCAGTTGCGCGATGCGATCTCCCCGATTCAGCGTGACCGCGACAGTGGAGAGATTCACCAACAGCACACCGACTTCGCCGCGGTAATCGGCGTCGATGGTGCCCGGCGAATTGAGACAGGTGAGGCCCTGCTTGAGCGCGAGGCCGCTGCGCGGGCGCACCTGCGCTTCGTAGTTCGCGGGCAGTTCGAGGGAGAGCCCGGTGGGGATCAGGCGGCGCTCCATGGGCGCGAGCTGCACGGGTTCGGGGAGGTCCGCGAGCAGGTCCATGCCGGCGGACAGCGGCGTCTGGTACTTCGGCAGAGGCAGGTCTGACGGCCGCACTCGGCGGACTTTGACGGTCACGGTCACGCACGAGCGTTTAACACCGGCGATCCTGAAAGCGGTCCCGGTGCGCGGCGAGTCTCACCGATTGGGACTCAGCGGTAGCTCAGCGGGTCGACGGGTTTGCCGCCGAACGCGAGCTGGTAGTGCACGTGCGGCCCGGTGCTGCGGCCGGTCGTCCCCGAGAGTGCGATGACCTCGCCCGCCTTCACGCGCTGGCCGACGGTCACCTGCAGCAACGAGTTGTGACAGTACGCGGTCGTCACTCCGTGGCCGTGGTCGATGATGACGACCTTGCCGTTGACCTGGTCTTCGCTCGCGCGGCGCACGATGCCTTCGGCGGTGGCGCGCACCGACGTGCCTTCGGGCACCGCGAGATCGACGCCGGTGTGGAGCTGTTGCCTCCCGAGGATCGGGTGATCGCGGTAGCCGAACGGCGACGTGATGCGCGTGTTCGCGGGCACGGGCCAGGCGAGCGCGTAGGCGGTCGAGAGCATCAACGCGGTCGAGGCGTCATCGATGGCGGGTTGACTCGTCGGCGGCAACTGCGTCGCCATGAGTTCGAGGCGCGGGCTGCCGGAGCGTTTGAGCGCATGGAGCGCGACGTCGAAGCCCGCGAACGCCGCGAGCACCGCCGCGTCTTCGCTGCCGTCGAGGTCCTGCTGCGCGCGTGTGATGAGCGTCGATGCGTCTTTCGGGTTGGTGAACGGCAACGAGTAGCGCGCCGCGAGCGCGTCGACGTTCTGGCGTTCGGCGGGCGCGGCGTTGGTGGCGGCGGCGAACACGCCTCGACCGAGCGCGTCGCCCGGAGGTGGATGGAAGACCGGCGTCTCCACCACGGCCGGCGACGCGTCGTAGATGCCGCCGGAGTAGTAGCTGAGCAGCGGCTTCGCGTCGGTGTGACTCGCGGTGACGCGCGCGACGAGGCCGCGGAGCAGCGCGCCCGCCGGCGTGTGGTACGCGGCGGCCCACAAGCACAACATCGCGGCGACGAAGTCCAACAACCCGCGGGCGGGTTTGCGCGCCGGGCTCTGAATGAAGCCGGCGGGTCTCACAACTCAGCACTCCCCCTCTCCCGTTCACCGGAGAGCGTTGGGGTGAGGGCCACACGAAACGAACCTCGCTCACGCGCGCATTTGCGCGCGGCTCGCACCAGCAGACTCGCGACGAAAGCAACCGTGCTCACGGAGTCTTCCTCGCGAGTTTCTGCGTCGCGGAGCTTCCGGAGTTCGCCTGCTGCGCGTAGCTCTCGACTCCGGGAATCGCGTGAATCACCAACGCGATGGCCAACGGGAGCGCGACCAGCGTGCCCATGAAACCCGAGAACCACGGGCGCTTCGATTCACGGAACACGTCATCGGCGTGCTGCAGCGAACGAAGCACCGCGCGACACCCGTGGCTCCCCAACAAGATGAGCATC
>JBEHYH010000495.1:0-4746 GCA_048498275.1 Myxococcota bacterium
CTCGAAGTGCCGCACACACCCGAAGTCGTAGACCACCACCTGCCCACCGTCGCGGAAGGCGAAGTTCCCCGGGTGCGGGTCTGCGTAGAGCAGGCCCAGCTCGTGGAAGCCGCCGACCATCACCCGAAACAGCGCCTGTCCCGCGGCGTCGCGCTCCGGCTGCGTGGCGTGCGTGAGGAACTCCTCCAACGTCTCGCCATTCTCCTCGACGGTGGTGAGCACCGCGTCGGTCGACCAGTCATCGACCACCTCCGGCACCACCACGCCCGGCCGTGCAGAGAGCCACGTGCGGAAGGCCCGCTGGTGGGTGGCTTCGCGCGTGAAATCGCACTCGGAGAGCAGCGTGGCGCGGGTCTCCTCCACCAGGTCGCGCGCGCCCGACGCCATGCCGAACAGCAGCGTGTTCGCGAAGCCCAGCCCGCCGCGGGCGGCCGAAAAGTCGGCGGCGAGCGCCTCCTCGATGCCGGGGTGCCGCACCTTGACCACCACGCGGCGCCCGTCGAGCCGCGCGCGGTGCACCTGGCCGATGCTCGCCACCGAGAAGGGCTGACGGTCCATGACCGCAAGCAGCGTCGCCGCGCGAGCCCCGAAGGCGCGCTCGAGCCCCTGCTGAATCTGCGCGAAGCTGCTCGCCGGCGCGTTGCGCTGGAGCGCGCCGAGCAGCCGCCGGACTTCGGGAGGCAGCGACGGGTCGATGAAGCTCAGGATCTGCCCGGCTTTCATGCCCACGCCCTTGAGCTCTCCCAGTCGCTCCGTGAGCTGCTCCAGCCCCGGGAGGTTCACCTCGCCGTCACGACGACCCAGCATCGTGCCCGCGAGCTGCACCGCGGAGCGGCCCGTGCGCCACAGCCGCTTGAGGCCGCCCGTCGGCACCGGTTTTTCCACCTCGCGCAGCCTCCGCCCCAGCTCGTCGTCATCGCCGCTCATGAGGAAACTCCGTTGTGAGAGTAGGTATCAATTGATAGTTACTCTCACAAGATGACGCAAGATCTGCGCACCCTGAAGAGGCTGGCGGCCATGCGACGCGTGCAGGACGTGGCCATTGAATTGTTCGAGCGCCACGGCTTCGGAGCGGTGACCGTCGAGGAGGTGGCGCGTGAGGCCGAGGTCGGCGTGGCGAGTGTGTTTCGCAACTTCGGCACCAAGGAGGCGCTCGTGCTGTGGGACGAGTACGACCCCGCCTTGTTCGAGGCCATCTCGCGGCGGCTTCGCGAAAAGCGGGCGCCGCTCGACGCGGTGCGCGGAGCGCTGGTCGAGCAGGTGGGCGCGATCTACGGGCGCGACAAGAAGCGGATTCTGCGGCGCACGAACCTGACCATGAAGACGCCCGCGCTCGCCGCCGCGGCGCGCCTCAACGTGCATCAACTGCGCGCGGGCTTCGAGAAGCTGCTGGAGCCCCACGTCGAAGATCGGCTCCGGCGCGAGCTGCTCGGCGCGGTGCTGGCGTCGACGCTCGAAGTGACGGTGGAAGAATGGCGTCGGCTGAGGGGGCGGGCGCCGCTCGCGACGCTGCTGACGCGCGCCTTCAAGCTGCTCGACACCTTGTGATGCTTCACCGGAGCGCGCCGAGCTTGAGGCGCACTTCTTCGAGTTCGCCTTCTGGCGTGGAGTCCCACGTGATGCCGCCGCCCACGCCGTAGCGCCAGCCGGTGACGAGTTTTTCCGCGGTTCTGATCAACAGCGCCGCGCGCATCGAAGGCCCGAGTTCGAGACCGAGCGCGCCGCAGTACGCGCCACGTGGAGAACGTTCGAGTTCGGCGATGACCGAGAGCGCTGCCTGCCGAGGAGCGCCGGTGACCGAGCCGCCGGGGTGCACGATGGAGAAGACGTCAGCGAGCGACACATCGGCGCGCAGCACGCCTTCGACGTCGGCGACGGACTGCACCGCGTAGGAAAGAGGAATGATCCGCCGTTTGTTGGTGACGTTCACCGAACGCGGCTCACAGAGCCTATGCAGATCATCGCGGAGCAGATCGGTGATCATCGCGAGCTCCGCGCGATCTTTTTCACTCGCGAGGAGCACGTCTGCGGTCTTCGCGGTGCCCTTCATCGGCTCGACGTGAATCGAGCGGCCCTTCGTTTCGACGAGCAGCTCCGGGCTCGCGGAGACGAACTCACCGAAGCGTTTCGATTTCACCCACGCGGCGAAGCGGGGAACTCCGCGAGCACAGAGCCGAGCGAGAAGGGCGGCTCCGCTGACGTCGCCGAGGTGCGCGCGCGTGGTGAGGTTCACCTGGTACACGTCACCGGCCGCGATGCGTTCGCGAATGGCGCGCACGCCTTCGAGGAAACCCGTTTCGTCGAGTCGAACGTCGAGCGTCGCCGGCGCGACGTCGAACTCGAGCGTCACGCGCCGCGCGGTTCCTGAAAGACGTTCGGCGTTGCCCTCGGCGCGCGCGAACCACACACCGACGTCGCCAGGCTGAGTGAAGTCGACGAGCGTCCAGTCTCCGCTTTCCGAAAACCCCGGGGCGAAGAGCGCAAACTCATCGCTGAGTTGAGACAGTTGCACGCCCCCTCTCCCGAACTCGGGAGAGGGTTGGGGTGAGGGTCGAATCGACTTCACGCCGCCCTCACCGTGAGTCTCTCCCGCAAGCGCGAGAGGGGAGAGTCGCGCAAGCAACGCGCGGCCATCAGGCGTCCCAAACGAATCAGGGTGGAACTGCACGCCGGCCATCGGCAGCGTCTCGTGCCTCACCGCCATCACGGTGCCGTCGTCGAGTCGCGCAGTGACCCGCAGCGGCGCACGCACACCGTTCAGCGACAGTGAGTGGTACCGCATGACCTCCATCACGCGCCCATCATCGAACCGCGCCATCGCGCGTTTGCCATGGGCCGGCGTCGATCTGATCAGCTCCGCGCCGAAGGCCAGGCCGAGGGCCTGATGACCGAGACACACGCCGATGAACGGCAGCCGCCGCGCGGCGATGTCACGCACGAGTTCCACCAGCCCCGCCCGCAGCGGATCCATGGGGCCGGGGCCCATCACAACCAGATCGCAACTTTCCAGAATGGAGGATTCCCCCCGCACTTCCTCCGCGGAAAGTACGCGAATTTGCTGCCGGTCGAACGGCAGCGTGTCGATGACGTTCCACGAAAACGAGTCGTGGTTCTCGATGAACAGCACGCGGCTCAAAGTGCAGCAGCTTGTAGCGCAACGGCGGCGTCGGTCGCCGGTTTGCCTACCCCTTCGTGCATCGGGTACACACGTGGTTCGCCGGAAACCCTCGGGAGTCGTCTCACAATGATCAGGCCTGTCCTCGCGTGCTCAGCCCTTTGTCTGTTCATCACCGCCTGCGGTGGCGAAAAGCCGGAGCCGCAAACGCCGGTCGATTCCGGCACGCACGTTCTCCCGACGCAGAACTGTCTCGACAACGACGGCGACGGAGTGCCCGGCACCGGCGAGTGCACCGGCGTCGTCGACTGTGATGATCGCAACGCCGAGGTGTTCCCCGGCGCGACCGAGACCTGCAACAACCGCGACGACAATTGCGACGGTCTCAAGGACGAGGACCTCACGATCAACACCTACTACACCGACGCTGACGGCGACGGGTACGGCACGACGGCGAGCGGTCAGGGCTGTGGAGCGGCTCCGAGCGGCAGCGTGCTGCAAGACGGTGATTGCGATGACGCCGACGCGAGCCGTCACCCGGGCGCGACCGAGACGTGCAACGGCATCGACGACGACTGCGATACCAACATCGACAACAACGTCACCTTCACCGACTTCTACGCCGACGCCGATGGCGACGGCTTCGGTGACGCCAATGGCATGCCCATCAGCGCGTGCACGGCGACGGTGCAGGGGCGGGTGACGAATCATGCCGACTGCGACGACACCAACCCGACCATCAAGCCGAACGCGACCGAGCTGTGCAACCGCGTCGACGACAACTGCGATGGGATGGTCGACAACGGCATCACGTACAGCGACTACTACCCCGACATCGACGGCGATGGTTTCGGCGACCAGTACGCGGCGCCCGAGAGCAGCTGTTCGTCGGTGGCCGGCAAGGTGACCGATCACACCGACTGCGACGACGCGCGCGCGACCACCAAGCCCAACGCGCCGGAGCAGTGCAACGACATCGACGACAACTGCAACAGCCAGGTCGACGAGGGCCTCACGTTCCTCACGTACTACACCGACGCCGACGGTGACGGCTTCGGAGCAACCGGTGCGTCGCCGCAGTCTTCGTGCGCCGCGGTCGCCGGGAAGGTGACGAACAACAGCGACTGCAACGACGCGAACCCGTCGGTGAAGCCGTCGGCGACTGAAGTGTGCAACGGCGTCGACGATGACTGCTCGGGCGGCGTCGACAACGGGCTGACCGTGTACCAGTACTTCCCCGACGCTGACGGCGACAGCTACGGCAGCGCTTCGGCCACCGCTTCGCCTTCGTGTCTGACGACGCGGCCGGGCCTGGTTCAGAACGCGACTGACTGCAACGACGGTAACTCCGCGGTGCACCCGGGCGCGACGGAGATCTGCAACAACGTCGACGACAACTGTGACAACCAGGTCGACAACGGGCTGACCTTCACCATGTATTACCCGGACGCCGACGGTGACACGTACGGCGCGAGCACGGGCGGCATCAATTCGTGCCAGGCGATCTCGGGCCGCGTCACCAACAACACCGACTGCAACGACGCGAACGCGGCCATCAAACCGGGCGCGACCGAGGTCTGCGACAACGTCGACAACAACTGCAACAGCCAGACTGACGAAGACGCCCGCAA
>JBEHYH010000496.1:0-4728 GCA_048498275.1 Myxococcota bacterium
GCGAGGTCGAGCACCGATAGCGCCTTGTCAGGGAGGAAACGTTCGGTGATGTACTTCGCCGACATCGACGCCGCGGCCTGGAGCGCTTTCGGCGCGTAGCTCAAGCGGTGGTGCTGTTCGTACCGGTTGATGACGCCGTTCAAGATGTAGACGGTGTCGGGCACCGACGGCTCGTTGACGAAGACCGGCGTGAAGCGGCGCTCCATCGCGGGGTCGGTCTGGAGGTGTTTGCGGTACTCGTCGTGCGTCGTCGCGCCGATGCAGGGGAACTCGCCGCGCGACATCGCCGCCTTGAGCTCGTTCGCCGCGTCTTGCGGACCATCACCCGTCGAACCCGCGCCCATCAGCGTGTGGATCTCGTCGATGAAGACCACGACCGACTTCGCCTGACGCACTTCATCTTTGAGCGCGTTCAGACGTTCGCTGAACGAGCCGCGGAGCTGCGTACCGGCGACCAGCGTGCCCATGTCGAGCTCGAGGATGATCTTCTCCCCGAGCGGCCCGCGGAGCATCGCCAACTGCTGCGCGACCCCTTCGACGACCGCTGTCTTGCCGACGCCGGGCTCCCCGAGCAGCACCGGGTTGTTCGTGCGGCGCTTGCCGAGAATGTCGATGACCTCGTCGATCTCCTTCGCGCGGCCGACGACGGGGTCCAGCTTGCCTTCGTGCGCGAGCGCCGTGAGGTTCTTGCCGAGCTGCGCGAGCAGCGGGTACGTGCGTGCGTCGAGCTGCCACTTGCTCGAGAGCACCGACGGCTTCGGCGCGACGGGGGCGACCGGCGCGGCGACGGGCGGAGGCGGCATCGACTCCAGCTCGTCGACTTCTCGATCGCTCACGTCATCGACGAGGTCGCGAATCGACATCGCGGGCTTGAGCGTCGCGGCTTTCGGCGGCGGAGGCGGCGCGACGGTCGCGGTGCGCGGCGCGAAGGGCAGGGGCGGCGCTCCGACGGGGCGGCCCGACGACGCACGCGGAACGTTCGGGGGCAATTCACGCTGCAGCATCAGGCGGCGCGGCATGCGGCCCGAGGTGAAATACGAGAGCGCCTTGTTGCGCAGCGCGGTCAGATCCATGCCCGTCTTGAAGAGCAGATCCTGCGCGGCGCAGCGCACGCGGGTCATCGCGATCAGCGCGTGGAGACAATCGGCTTCCGACGAGCCGCAGTGGGTCGCGGTCTCGCGCGCCTTCTCGCGCATCTCCTTCACGATGCCTTCGGGCTCCGAGGGCGCCTGCGTGAGCAGCTCGAGCAGCGTGTCTTCGGTCACGCCCTTCTCGGTGAGCAGCATCGCCGCGCGGTTCTCGACGGTGAACATCGCGAGCAACGCGTGAGCGGTCGTGAGTTTCTGGTTCACCTGCTGGGCGATGTCCAAAGCCTCGGTCATCACCTGCGCGAAATCGCTGCTCTCAACCATGAGCGGGTTTGTAGCCCCGCGAGATCGCTGGCTCAATTTTCTTGCTACAGGTCGCCACAGCGGCGTCTCACCCATGAATTCAACAGCTTGGGCAAACCTGCCTCTTCACGCTTTTTCGTTGGCGAAATCAAAGTGTTAGTGAAATCACGCGCCGGCCCGGGCGTTTGTCTGGAGCTGTTGTCTCTCGGGATCTCGAAGAAAACATGGACGCTGTCTCTCTCCCTCTCAAGACGTTGATCGATCCGGTCGGGGCCATCCCCCGGGCGGTGAGCGCGCGCAGTTGGCTGGTGCCGTTGCTGCTCGTCGCGATCGTGACCGCGGTGGCGGGAGCGGTGATCGCGCTGCGGCTCGACAGCTCGCGCGCGGTGATCGATCAGATGCAGAAGGCGGGGCAGCTCGCCAGCGCGAGTGAACGCGAGGTCGAAGAGGCGATTGAACAGGCCGGCCGCGTCGCGCTGGTCGGAGGCATCGCCAGGGGCCTGTTGCTGATGCCGCTGCTCACGTTGCTGCTCGCGGTGGTGCTGAAGCTCGCGGCGTGGCTCACCGCGCAGAAGACATTGTTCATGGACCTCTTCACCGTCGCCACGCTGGCGATGTTGCCCGCGGGGTTGGCGCACTTCATCGAGATCTTCTCCGCCCTGCGGTTGGACGTGATCACCCCGTCGATGCTGCCGAGTCTGGCGCCGACGTCGCTCTCGGCGCTCACCGAGGCGTCGAGCCCGGGCCTGGGCCGCGTGTTTCACGCGCTCGACATCGTCAACATCTGGGGCGCGCTGGTGATGGGCGTGGGGTTCGCCGCGGCTTCGAAGATGAAGCCGTGGAAGGGCGCGCTGTTCGGTCTGTTTCTCTATGCGTTGTTCGCGTCGGCGTTCATGGTGGGCCTGCCGGGGCTCACTCCGCCGGGTGCGGGAGGTCATTGAAGTGAGTGCCTTGAGTCTGGTCGTCGTGGCCATTGCGGCGTCGACCCCGTTGACCCTTCAGGAGGTGCGCGAGGCGTCGCATCAGCAGCTCGACGCGCTCAAAGCCGAGCTCTCGGTTGAAGGCGCGCAGTCGGGCATCAAGACGGCGTGGTCGTCGATCATGCCGCAGATCAGCTTGAACGCCGGCGTCGGCATCGGCGCCCAACTGCAGTATCGACAGATCAACCAGTACACCGGCGCGGAGCAGATCTCGAACTTCGTCGCGCCCAACTTCCGTCTCGGCCTGCAGGTCTCGCAGTTGCTCTACGACGGCGGCCGGTGGTGGACCCAGATCTCCCAGGCGGGCGCTCAGAAAGAAGCCGCTGACGGTCAGTTGAAGGAACAGCAGATGGCGAGCGAGCTCGAGGCCACGCGCCGTTTCTACACGCTGCTCAAGGCGCAGCTCGCGCTCAAGGTGCTCGAGGAGACCGTGCGCCGCAGCACCCAGCAGCTCGAGAGCGCGCGTTCGCTGTATGAAGCGGGCCGTGGCCAGCGCAGCGCGGTGTACGACGCGGCGACCAACCTCGGGAACGATGAGATCACGGTGGTGCGGCAGAAGCAGAGCATCGTCGCCGCGCGGCTCGCGTTGTTGCAGTGGCTCGGCCGCCCTGATTCAGACATCGAGGCGGTGACGCCCTCGGAGATGGATCAGGGCACTCAGACCATCGATGCCGAGGCCTCGATCAACTTCGCGCGCGATCATCGCCCGCTGCTCAAGGCGCTCGACGCGCAGGTGCGCGCCGCGGAGTTCGCCATCACCAACGCCCGCGCCGATTACTTTCCCCAGCTCTCGGTGAGCGCCGGTTACTCGCGCAACGCCAACCAGCCGCTCGACTTCGTCGACCTCCGGGTGCAGCACGGCCTGTCGGCCTCGCTCAACCTGCAATGGAACATCTTCAACGGGCTCTCCACGCAGGCGGCCGAGGAGAAGTCGAAGCAGTCGCTCAAGCAGACGCAGTTGCAGCAGAAGCAGTCGATCGTCGATCTCGAGGTCGAGATTCGTCAGGGCGCCGCGTCGCTCGAAACCGAGCAGCAGGTGCTGACGATCGCGCAGCGCAACCTCTCGCAGGCTGAACAGCAGGCGGCGCTCGAGACCGAGCGCTTCGCCGCCGGAGCGGGCAGCTCGCTCGAGGTCCGCAACGCGGTCATCAAGTACACTCAGGCGCAATTGGCGGTGCTGCAGGGCCGGGCTGACGTCGCCACCGCGCGCGCCGCACTCAATCGCTCCATCGGAGGCGCTCCATGACGTGGTGGAAGTGGCTCATCTCGGGCCTCATCGTTCTCGCCGTGGTCGCCATCACCGTCGGCGGCTTGAAGGAAAAGCCGCCTCCGGCGATCGAGATTCAGAGCGGCAAGGTCCGCAAGTCGCAGATCGTTCAGACCGTCACCGGGGCGGGCAAGGTCGAAGCCTCGACGACCGTGAAGATCAGCTCGAACCTGTCGGGCGATCTCATCGAGCTGCCGGTGAAGGTCGGTGACACGGTCACGCACGGTCAGGTGCTGGCGAAGCTCGATCGCCGCCGCTTCGAGGCGAGCGTGAAGCAGTCGTCGGCGGCGTATTCAGCCGCGCGCTCTGAAATGGCGACCATTCAGGTCGACATCGATCGCCTCACCCGCGAGCTTTCGCGCGTGCATGGCCTCGTCGAGAAGGGGCTCGCGTCGAAGGCTGAAGAAGAGCGCGCGGAGTCTGATCTGCTCTCCGCGAAAGCGCGTCAGGCGGCGCAGGGTGATCGCGCGGCGCAGGCGGCGGCGGCGCTCGAAGAAGCGCGGAACAACCTCGAGAAGACCACGTTGACCTCGCCCATCGACGGCAACGTCATCGAAGTGACCCGCGAGGTGGGCGAGCGCGTTCGTGGCTCCGACTTCAACGAAGACGTGGTGATGACGCTGGCGGCGCTCCACGCGATGGAGGTGAAGATCGAGGTCGGCGAGCACGAGGTGGTGAAGCTCAAGCTCGGTCAGAAATCGCAGGTGAAGCTCGACGCGTTCGAAGGGCAGACCTTCGACGGCACGGTGATCGAGATCGCGCAGAAGGCGCTGATCCGCAACCCGGGTACGGAGCAGGAGACCACCTCGTTCCCCGTGAAGGTCGCGCTCGACGCGAAGCCCGACAACGTGCTGCCCGGCATGAGCGCCGAAGTGTCGATCACCGCCGACCAGCGTGATTCGGCGCTCGCCGTGCCGGTGCAGGCCGTCACCATTCGCCCGACGGCGTCGCTGCCTGACTACGCGCCGCCGACCGAGGGCGGGGCGCTCGCGGCTCCGCGCAAGGGTGAGCAGTTCGCGAAGGTGGTGTTCGTGATCGACGCCGACAAACGCGCGCACCCGCGCCGGGTGAAGACCGGCATCTCGTCTGA
>JBEHYH010000497.1:0-4727 GCA_048498275.1 Myxococcota bacterium
GAAACGCTCGCCCGCGGCGCGCGCCTCACGGAGCTGCTCAAGCAGCCCCAGTACGAGCCGTTGCCGGTGGCGCGTCAGGTCATGCAGATCTACGCGGCGACCGACAAGAGCGACGCGCAGAAGCGCGGCTGGCTGCGCGAGATCCCCGTCGTCGACATCACGCGCTGGTCGCGCGAGTTCCTCGAGTTCGCCGACGCAAAGTTCCCCAACGTTCAGAAGAGCATCGAGGATAAGCGGGAGCTCACCGGTGACATCAAGGCCGAGCTGAACAAGGCCATCACCGAGTTCAACGCGGTCTTCACCAAGACCCCCGGCGCCAAGGTGTAATCATGAAGAAGCTCGCTCTTTCTCTGTTGCTGGTGGTGGTCGCGGCAGGTTGTTCGCTGCGCCCCCGCTACAACGACTACCGCCTCATGGCGGACGTGATGAAAGAAGCGCGCTTCGTCGTGGTCGACCCCGACAACGGCAACAAGCCCATCGCCGGTGCGGCGATCGAGATGGGTGAGAACAAGAACAAGGTCAAGACGACCAGCGACGCGATGGGCGGCTTCATGCTGCCCGTCGACAAGCGGTACGCCGACGACAACTCCATCATCGTGGTGACGCTGCCGAAGGGCTTCAAGAACTACGAAGTGCAGCTCGCGCCGCCGCCGCCGCCTGAGCTGCCGCCCGCGCCGGTGGCTGAACCGGAGCCTGTCGAAGCGCCGCCGATGGCCGCTGACGCCGGCACGATGTGATTCACGAAGGGCTCCGGTAACGGGGCCCTTTTCGTTTCAGGCGAGCGTTTGCGCGCGGGCGAGGTCGGCTGCTGAAAAGAAGCAGAGCGTGACCCGCAGCGCTTCGTTGGCTACCAACGCTTCACGCACTACACGCAGCGCGATGCGCGTCGCCTCGTCGAAGGGGAACCGGTACACGCCGGTGGAGATCGCCGGAAACGCGAGGCTGGTGTACCCGGCGTCGAGCGTGAGCCGAATCGCGCTCCGGTAGCAGCGCTCCAGAAGCGCGTGTTCGTTCGAACCGCCGCCGTTCCACACCGGGCCGACCGCGTGCGCGTTGGCCTTCGCCTTAAGTTTGAACCGGGTGACATCTTCACTTCGCCGGTGCGCGCGCCGTGGAGTGTCCGGCAGAACGCGAGGAGCTCAGGGCCCGCGGCGCGATGAATGGCGCCGTCGACGCCGCCTCCGCCGAGCAGCGAGCTGTTCGCGGCGTTCACGATGACGTCGACGTCGAGCGTGGTGAGGTCGGCTTGAAGGAGCTGCAGACGGTTCATGGGGCCTCCCATGGGTATGCGTTTTCGACGGGCAGCAGCGCAGCCGCTTCGTCCCAGCGGTCGGCGTGACGCAGCTCATCGATGCGACGCACGAGCGGGGTCACGTCGTCGATGCGGGTGATCCACCTCGTCGCGTACGCCTTGCAAACCGCGCGACCGAGGCCGAGCTGCAGCGAGCGGTGCTCGAGGTGTTGGCCGCGGAGGTCGCGCTCGGGGTCCCACTGCACGCGGATCGGCGCGTTCTCGGCCTTCTCGGAGCTCGGAATGGCGCTCGCCACGGCGCGATCGAACTCGGCGCGGAGCAGTGAAATCGCCAGCACGCGTTCCTGGTCGGCCTTCGTGGCCCAACCGCAGCGCTCCATCATCCAGAGGAACGAGGGCTTCACCCACGTCATGCGCGAGTAGCTGAAGGGCGCGACGAAGCGCTGCGCGCGCACGGCGGCGTCGGCAATTTCTGGCCGGTACGCCTGGTACACGACGATGTTCGTCTCGTCGAAGCTCGCTCGAATCTGCCGGTAGGGAATCGTCATGTTCGCACCGACGGACGTCAAAAGAGTGTCTGACACTCTATTTAGAGGTTTTCGAGCCAGCGGAGCACGCGTTGCTCGGCCCAGAAATCAGGTCTCAGCGTGGAGCCGGTGATGAAGCCGACGTGGCCTCCGTGTTTCGTGAGCAGCACATCGAGCGCGGGGTTGTTCGCGGTGCCCATCGGCATCGTGGGGAACGCGAGCGCGTCGTCGTGCGCCGAGAGCAGCAGCGTGCGCGTGCGGATGCGTTCGAGCAGCGGCCCGGCGGAACACTGCGCGTAATAATTCTCGGCGCTCCCGAAGCCGAAGAGCTGCGCGGTCACCACGTGGTCGAAGTCGCGCATGGTCTTCGCGGCGTTGATGGCGTCGACGTCGAACTCGGAAGGGAAGAGCGGCGCTTTCTGCAGCGCCTTCGCTTTCATCGTCGGGAGGAAATGCGCGAGGTACTGCCTGGCGATGAAGCCTCCGGAGTCGAGGAAGCGCGCGCCCGCCGCGAGATCATACGGAGCCGAGACCGCCGCCGCGCCGTCGAGCCGCGACGCGCCTTCGTCTTTGCCGAGGAAGTTGAGCAGCACGCTCGCGCCGAGTGAAAACCCGACGGCGAACACGCGCCCCTTCAACGTCTTGAGCAGCCACGAGAGATCTCGGTAGTCGCCCGACGAATACGACTTCGCCTGACGATTCGGTTCACCAGAACAGCCGCGTTGATTGAGCGCGATGCCGGTCCACCCGCGCGCGTGCAGCCCGCGGAGCATCAGCCGCATGTAGCCAGACGACGACGAGCCCTCGAGGCCGTGTAGCAGAATCACGGTCGGCGAACCGGGCACTCCATCGACGATGTCGAGATCGACGAAGTCGCCATCAGGCGTGTCACGCCGTTCGCGACGCACCGGCACGTTCACCTGTGGGCGCGTCCACACTCCGAGCAGCGATTGCGCGTGCGTCCACGTGAGGCCACGCGCGGGGACAAAGTCGTCAGACAGAACGGGCACGCGCGAAGAGATAGCGTGGCGTCGATGCGCACGCATTCATTCATGGTCTTCGCGGCGATGAGGTTCATCGCGTGCAGCAAACCCGCGACGCCCGCATCATTGAGCGACTTTCAGATGCCCATCGGCACGTCCAGATTCCCCGCGTGCAAGGCGGAGGACGAGGGCAAACGCTTCGCGCTCTCCGGAGTCGTGTGAGTAACCGGTGACGTGCTCGTGAACGACGGCAAGGTGTCGATGTCGCTCCACGAAAAGTCAGATGGCGGCGCGTACACGCACCTCGAGATGGAAGACGGAAAGCAGGTGTCGTTCGACGTGAGCGGCACGAAGACGAAAACAGCGGGCTACCGACGCACCGAGACCACGGGGCAACTCGAGGGCGTCACGCTGCACACGACGAGCGGCGAGTGGCTCCGGGTGAGCCGGTGACCGCCATCGTCGAGCTCACCGCGCAGCGGCTGTTTCAGCAGACGGAGCCCTTCGGCTGCTCGCTCGAGGTCATCGAACCGCGGAAGCGTTAAGAGACACGCATGCACGACGGTTGGGCTCCCGAGGTCTATGCGCGGTTCGCGAAGCAGCGCACGGCGCCGTTCGATGATCTCCTGGCGATGCTGACGCCGGCTCCCGGAGGCTCGATGCTGGATCTCGGTTGCGGCACCGGCGCGCTCACCGCGAAGGCGCATGCGGCGCTCGGCGTCGGGAGCTCACTCGGCCTCGACAGCTCACCCGCGATGCTGGAACACGCACCGGCGGGCATCACCTTCGAGCAGCGCGACATCGCGAATGATTTGCCGGCGCGCACGTTCGATCGCGTCATCAGCAACTCCGCGTTCAATTGGGTTTCGGGGCACGCGCAGTTCTTCCCTCGCGTGTTGAGGCTCGTCGCGCCCGGCGGGCAACTCGCGGTGCAGATGCCGTCGAACCCCGGCAGCGCGTTTGTCGATTCCGCGCTCGAGGTCGCGGCGCAGTTCAGCAGCCCACTCCACGGCTACGTCTACCGTTCGCCCGTGGAGTCTCCGGAGTTCTACGCAGAGCTCCTCGCGCGCGACGCACGGGTGACGCGCAGTCGAGTCGGCACGTGGCGCTATCCACAGCTCCACGCGTCGAGCGACGGCCTCGCCGACTTCGCGGAAGGCGGGTTGCTCTCGGCGTACCGCGCGCGCCTCGGCGCCGGAGACTTCGAGCGCTTTCGGCTTTCGTACCGGGCGGCGTTACGAGCTCGACTCGGTGACGCGCCGGTGTTCTTCGCGTTCCGCCGGGTCTTTGTCTTCGCGCAGCTCTGAGTAAGGTCACGCGCATGGCGGCCTCGGCGTCGGAACCGATTGTCTTTCAGGGAGCGGTGGAGGGGTTGCGGCGCGCCTTCGGAACGCAGTTGACCCCGCAGGTGAACGAGCAGCTCCGCGCCATCGGCATCAACTTCGACAAGGTACAGGCCGCGTACCCGGTGGGCGCGTGGTTCAAGGCGCTGGAGATCGCGGCCGCGGCGCTCGCGGCGGAGCAGCCACTCGAGCAACGGTTTCGCTTCGTCGGCCGGTCGTTCATTCTCGGGTACGTCGAGACGCCGATGGGCTTCGCGGTGGCGACCGCCTGCAAGGTCATCGGCGTGAAGCGCACGATGCTGCGCATGGGCCGCAACTTCAGCACCGCCTCCAACTACATGGAGGTCGAAGGCCGCGACATCGGGCCGAAGGAAGTGCAGCTCCGGTGCTTCGTGAAAGACGGCGCGTATTCGGAGGCGCTGCACGACGAGAAAGGCGCGGCGGCGCTCGCGGGGTACCGGCAGGGCGTGCTCGAAGGTGTGTTGGCGGTGCTCAAGGTGCCGGGCCAGGTCGAAGTGATGTCGGGCGACGTCGCCGCGCATGACTTCACCTTCCGCATCACCTGGCCGTGAGGTTCACGGCCCGACCTCGAGCGTCTCTCCGTTCAACACGCGCGCGACCC
>JBEHYH010000498.1:0-4720 GCA_048498275.1 Myxococcota bacterium
GCAGGACTGCGGTCATTCAAAGTCGAAAGAAGTCGATGTCCGTCTCGCGAAGCTGAAGGACATCAAGCTGAAGAACTGAAAAGGAAGAAGAGCCATGGGCGTTCCCAAGAAAAGAACTTCGAAGATGCGTCGCGACAAGCGCCGCTCGGCCAACAACAAGCTGAAGTCGCCGGTGCAGCTCAACGCGTGCCCGAACTGCGGCGCCGCCGTGCAGCCGCACCGCGTGTGCCCGGCGTGCGGTTTCTACAAGGGCAAGAAGGTCTCTGCCGGTTCGGCAGACTGACTTTGTAACCGCGTTCAGGTCGCACACCTTCGAGCCTGGGTTCGTCGAGAGACGGCCCGGGCTCTTCGTGTTTCTTCAGCTCGCGCGGAGCTCTGGCTCGCCGCTGCGGAGGATGTCGTCGCGCGAGCCGACGCGCAGCTTCTTGAGGATCTTCGCCATCTGGTTGGCGATGGTGCGCACCGAGGTGCCGCGTTCGCGGGCGATCTCTTCGTTGCTCAGACCGTCAGCCGCGAGCCGCGCGACGATGGTCTCCGCGTCGGTCAGCACGCCGCGTGGAGAGGACCAGGTCTGCGGCTGTTGCTCGGGGATCACCAGCGCGTGGAGCTTCGGTTCAGACGGCAACACGTGCACCGACGCGGCGGCCGGGTTCCATCGGTACAGCTCGGCGCGCGACTTGAGGCCGAGCCGCGCCAGCGCCGAAGCGAGCAGGGCGCGCGCATTCGATGGGCTGACGCCGAGCGCCCAGGCGATGTCTTTCGATGACGCGCCTTCTGCCGCCAGCTTCGCGGCAGCTCCTTCACGGGGCCGCAGCGCGCGCGGGTCGAGGTTCATCGGGCGGTTTTCGATCGCCGCGATGAAGCGCTTGCCGTCCGAGTCCCACCGGTCGACGAGTGACCAGCGGCCGGCGACGAGCCCCTGCCAGAGGTCGAGCGCCTGTTCGCCGTCACGATGCCGGAGCGGCCCACGCGCTCGCTCCATGCTCAACACCGCGTCACGCAGCGCCTGCCGGGCGTCGAGCGTCTCGGCGGCTCCGTTCGCGTCGTGCACGCGGCCATTCGCATCGAGCAATGCATCGTCGGCCCGCGCGACGCCCCCCCGCCACGTCGCGCGGAGCCGATGACCCGCCGAGAGATGCACCGCGACTTTCAGCCACGCGCGGTGTTCGCGAGGAGACGGCGTTTCCACCGCCGACGACGCCGCGAAGAGGTGTACCGAGTTGTCGCCGACCGAATGCGCGAAGACGCCGACACCGTCGCAGATGCCGTTGGTCTCACGTACGCGTTCCCAGATGGCGCGCACCCGCGGGTCGCCGAAGTACTGCATCTGTGACACCGACGTGCAGCCCTGCGGGCGGTGCAGAAAGCTCTCGTGCGCACTGCGCGGGCCGCCGCCGTCGATCTGACCCAGCAGATTCATCACCCCGTCGCTGGCGCCGACCATCGCGAAGCTCCGGGTCTGCAGCGTGCCCGTCGCGCCGAGGTACGCGATGACGCCGTGGCCGCGATTCATGGATGGGAAGGCCGCCTCCGCGAGCCCCGAGAGCCAGGCCTCGTCGGGGCCTCCCATCGCATACGCAGCCTCGACCACGCCGATCAGTTGAAAGCGGTGCATGAGCCGCGCGAGCGTGCGACGGGCCCGGCGGTGACGCCTTCAAGAGTTGTAAAAGTTCTGTAAAACCGACCCATGCAAGTCGCGGGTGTGTTTCTGCTGTCGCTGGGCCAGGCGAGCGTGAACCTCCGGATGCTGGCGAGCGCGTCGTTCGACGAACTGGTGCGCGGCATGAAACCCGACGGGTGGTACGAGAAGGAGCTGTTCACCGCCGCGCTCGACAAGGTGACGAGCCGCTTCGCCGACCCGGCGCCGATGCTGGAGCGCGTCGGCTTCGAGATGATGCGGCTCTGGTACGAGCACGGGCCGGGGCGATCGATCGTCTCGAACGGGCCCGAGTTTCTGCGCTTTCAATCGGGCTCCGAGGGCTACCGCTCGCTGGTGCGCGGCACCGAAGAAGAGACCGGCGGCTTCTTTCTCACGGAGATGGATGACGCCGCGGGGCGCGCGCTGATGGTGAGCACCACGCCGTTCCCCCGGGCGTTGGAGCGCGGGGTGTTGCTGGGCGGCATCCAGCTCGGCGGCGGCGTCGACTTCGTGGGCGTCGACAACAGCGCCGACCCGTCGCGCTTCACGGTGCTCTTCAGGTGAAGGCCGACGAGCTCTTCGCGGGCAATGAACCGGCGGCCGAGGCATCGCTCGAGGGCCGCGAGCTGAACCGCGCGTATTGGCGCGTGCGCGCGCTGAGAGAAGAGCTCGACCGCAAAGAACGGTATTGGACGCAGATCTGCGACGCGCTGGGGAATGCGTACGACGAGCTGGAGCGGATGCGCGCCCGGCTCGAACAGCGCGTCGATGGGCTGCATCGGCACCTCGCCACGAAGGTCGATGAAGATTCGACGCGGTTGTTCGCGTTCGCGAATGCCCAGGGTGCGGCGACCCGTGTCGAGCCGGGGACGGTGCTGAACGGGCGCACGCACGTGCTCGAGCCGCTCGGGCAGGGTGGTTCAGGTGCGGTCTACTCCGCGCGCGATGTGGTGCTCGGCGGCTCGTTGGCGGTGAAGGTGCTGCGCCGGCCTGATGATCGTGCGGCGACGTTGCGCTTCCTCGCGGAGGTGCAGGCGGGCAGTCGCGTGTCGCACGCCGCGGTCGTGCAGCCGCTGCATGTCGATGTGTCTGAAGACGGGTCGCCGTGGGTGCTCATGGAGCGCGTCGAAGGGCGCAGTCTTCATGCGCAGCTCCGGCTCACGGGCGCGCTCGATGCGAGAGCCGCGTGTTCGCTCGGCGCAGTGTTGGCGCGTGCATTGGCGGCCGCGCATGAAGCCGGTCTCGTGCATCGCGACGTGAAGCCGGGGAACGTGATGCTCTCGGCCGCTTCGCCGGGGCTGCGCGTGCTCGATTTCGGGTTGGCGGGCGCGGCGCTGCTGCGCGGTGGGTTGCTGGGCACGCCGGCGTACATCGCTCCGGAGCAGATCGCCGATGCGGCGTCGGCCGGGCCGGCCGCAGACGTGTACAGCGCGGGCGCGACGCTGTTCGAGGCGTGCATGGGGCGGCCGCCGTTCATCGCGGCGAGCACCGGAGAGCTGCTCAAGGACCACGTGTCGAAGCCCGCGCCGCGCGCTGAGGGCCCCTTGTCTGAAGTGATCGCGGCATGTCTCGAGAAGCGCCCTGAAGCGCGCCCGACGTCGCCTGAGCTCGCGACGTGGCTCGAAGCGCTGGCGGTGACGCTGCACGCGTTACCTGCGCACGACGAGTCAGCGCGGCTGCTCGCGGTCTCGGCTGACGAAACCCTCTCGACGAGGTAGGTCGGCGCGCATGCCGAACCGGGTTCTGGGACGGTCGGGACGCTCATCGCTGTCGACGCAGGGCAGTGGAGTGATGCGATGGACACCGTGTGGAACGCCAGCGCGATCGCGCCGTAGTCAGCGCCCGAGCAGCGCCCGTTCGACCGAACTCGCGCGTACCTCGTGATTGGCCGTCGCGAGCTTCGTGGCGCGCGAGCGCAGCGCCGCGCTCGCTTCACCCAGCACCAGCACGGTTTCTCCGAGGCGTACCACCGCACCTTCACGAGCCGGGGCCGCCGCGCTGACGAGCGGAGTGCCGTCGAGCCACGTGCCGTTGTGACTGCCGAGATCTTCGACGCGCCAGGCGTCGTTCACGCAGCTCACCCGCGCGTGCCGGCGCGAGACGGTGCGGTCATTCAAGGTGAAGTCGCCGAGCGGGCCGCGGCCGATCTCCAGCGCGGCGTCGATGAGCGCGGTTTCGTGCGCCGCCGGTTCACCCGCCGACCAGAGAAACGTCACCACGCGCGTGCTGTGCGCCATCGCGCGCTCGTCGTTGGTGACGGTGTCGCGCGTCGCGTTCGACAGCTTCCTCGCCGGTACGAGAAGCCGGTAGCCGCGCCCATGCTCCGTCTTCACGAAGGCCGGTGTGCGCGGGTCGTCACCGAGCGCGGCGCGGATCTCGCGGACGCACACCGACAACCCCTGTTCGTGGATGATCGTCTCGCCCCACACCTCGTCGAGCAGTTGTTCTCGCGAGGTCAGCTTGCCGGCGTGTTGCACGAGCACGCGCAGCACCGCGAAGGACTTGCCGCGAAGCGCGACACGACCTCCGTCGCGTAGCAGCGTCTCGTCTTCTGTGTCGATGACGAACGGCCCGAACGCGAAGCGCACGTTCGCAGTGTCAGGAACGCGCCGGGCGCCGTCAACGCGCATAGTCATTGCGCTCCGTTTTGCGCCGGGTGCCCACGACGCGCCGTAGCGTGTCCACATCATGCGCGTGGGGTTGCTCGACGATGACGGAGTGGTGAGGGAAGCGGCGCAGCGCTCGCTGTCGCGGCGCGGGCATTCGTTGACGGTCTTCGAGCGGCCGGAGGAGCTCGAGCGCGCGGCGATGGCGGGCGCCTGCCCTGAGGTCGTCTTCTGCGAGCTCGCCAGTGGGGGGGAGCGCGCAGTGACGTTGACGCGCAGACACGCTCCCGGTGCGGTGCTGGTGGCGTTGACGCGCGAGGCTGATGACGAGCGGCTCTTCGGCGCGCTCGCCGCGGGGTTCACCGGGTATCTGCTCAAGCCGGTGGCGCTCGAGACGCTGGGCGCGTTGGCGGAAGACGCGGCGAGCGGTGGGGCCCCAATGAGCCCGGAGATCGCGCGGCGCGTGGTGCAGAAG
>JBEHYH010000499.1:0-4715 GCA_048498275.1 Myxococcota bacterium
CCCAGCGAGCGCAGGAATTGGCGGCGGCCGGCGACGAGGTGGCGCCGCCGCGCCTTCTTGATTGCGCAGGAGGTCGACCGCGAACTGCACGTTGCCCTGCACCTCGAACTCGACGGCGCTCGCGTTGCCGAAGTGGCTCGCGAGCTCGGCCTCGTTGCCGCGCGCGATGATCTCGCCCTGCTGAATCACGAGGTAGCGGTCACAGATCTGCGAGATCTCCGCGAGGATGTGTGACGACACCAGCACCGTGTGTTCGCCCTTGAGCTGGCGGATCAGCTCGCGCATCTCGACGATCTGCACGGGGTCGAGACCGCCGGTGGGCTCGTCGAGAATGAGCAGCTTCGGGTTGTGCACCAGCGCCTGCGCGAGCCCCACGCGCTGCCGGTAGCCGTGCGACAGACTCGAGATGACGTCGTCTTTGCGGTCGGTGAGCGAGGTCTTCTTCATCGCGTCGGCGATGCGCGCCGGCAGGTCCGCCTTCGCGACTCCGCGCAGCTGCGCCACGAACTCGAGGTACCCCGAGATGGTCATCTCGTCGTACAGCGGCGGCGTGTCGGGCAAGAACCCGATGCGCTTGCGGATCTCGTGGGGATCCTTCGTGACGTCGTAGCCGTCGATGGTGACGCGGCCGCTCGTCGGCAACAGCACGCAGCCGAGCACCTTGAGCGTCGTCGACTTCCCCGCGCCGTTGAGACCGAGAAAGCCGATGACTTCGCCCTTCTCGATGGTGAAGGAGATGTCGCGAATCGCCGCGCGCTCTCCGTAGTACTTGGTGAGGCCTTCGACCTGAATCATCGCGGCGGTCGGTTTAACCAGCGACGATCTCAAGTCAAGGCGTCATGTCTTGCCCGTACGCCTCGCATCGCGCGTGCTACGAGCGTTCATGCCGAAGCAGCCCGACGTAAAGCCCCGCGCAGTTCTCGTCGGCGTTCAGTTGCCCGGTGTCTCCGATGTCGACCACGCAGGCGACCTCGCGGAGCTCGGCCGGCTCGTTCACACGCTCGGCTTCGAGGTCGTCGCGACCATCAGCCAGAAACGCAATGGGCTCTCGTCGGGCACCGTCATCGGTGAAGGCAAACTGAAGGAACTCGCGGAGCTCACTGGCGGTACCGGCGAGATTCCAACCGGTGCTCCGGAGCGCACGTCGAAGGCGCGGGAGAAGTGGGAGGGCGAGGAGGAGGAAGAAGTTGAAGAAACGGCTCCGACCGCGAAGGCGACGGTGGTGGTGGTCGACCACGAGCTGTCACCGAGTCAGGCGCGCAATCTCGAACGGGCGACGCGCGCGCAGGTGCTCGATCGAACGGGCGTGATCGTCGACATCTTTCATCGCCACGCGAAGAGCCGTGAGGCGCGTATGCAGGTGGAGATCGCGCGGCTCAACTACGTCGCGCCTCGCATGCGTGAATCGTCGGGTGGTGCTGAGCGGCAGCAGGGGCGCGGCGCGGGTGAGTCGGCGCTGGAGCTCGATCGCCGGAAAATTCGAGACCGCATCGCGGAGCTGAAGTCGCAGCTCGCGGTGATTCATGCGGATCAGGATCAACGTCGTTCGGCGCGTAAAGATCAGCTGCGGCTCGCGCTGGTTGGTTACACGAACGCGGGCAAGTCATCGCTGATGCGCGCGCTGACCGGGAGCGAAGTGTTGGTCGCAGATCGTCTCTTCGCGACGCTCGACACGACGGTGCGTGCGCTGCAACCGGAGACGCGGCCGCGCATTCTCGTTTCTGACACCGTCGGCTTCATCAAGAAGCTGCCGCACGATCTCGTCGCGTCGTTCAAGTCGACGCTCGATGAAGCGCTCGAAGCGTCGCTGTTGCTCTACGTGGTCGATGCGTCTGACCCGACGTGTGAGGCGCAGCTCGAGGTGACGCGCGGCGTGCTGGAGGAAATCGGCGCGGACTCGGTGCCGAGCCTGCTGTTGCTCAACAAGGCCGATCGGCTCGACCCTGCGCTGCGCGCTGAATTGCTCGCGCGTCACCCTGACGCGGTCGTGCTCTCCGCGCGTGTGCCCGGTGATGTGGCGGCGTTGCGGCAGCAGATCATCGATCACTTCGAGCGCTCGATGGTCGACGCTGAACTGGTGATTCCCTACGCGCAGCAGGCGCTCGTCGCGCAGGTGTACGAGAACGCGCGCGTCGTCTCGGAATCGTTCGATGAGACGGGCCGCAAGCTCGTGATTCGCGCGCTCCCGGCGGCTGCCGCGAAGCTCACGCAGCTCGTCTCACGTTCATGACTTGTTGATCGTGAGCAGGGCGCCGATGACCATCAGCGCGGCGCCGGCTCCCGTGCGGAAGCTGATCTTCTCGCCGAGCGCGACGGCGGCCAGCACGATGGTGAACGCGAGGCTGAGCTTGTCGATGGGCGCGACGCGTGACGCCGGCGCCATCTGCAGCGCCTTGAAATACGCGAGCCATGAAACGCCGGTACCGATGCCGGAGAGAATCAGGAACACCAACGCGCGGCCTTTGAGTTCTTTGACGCCGCCTTGCTGATGGGTGACGAAGACCATCAACCACGCGAACCCGAGCACCACGACTGTTCGCACCGCCGTCGCCAGGTTGGCGGGGGTGTCTTGAACCGCCGGCTTCGCCAGCACCGCCGTCACCGACGCCGCGACCGCTGAAATCAACGCGTACATCCACCAGGTCATGAGCTGCTCCAATCACCAGCATTGAAAAGTCGGCTGAACGAAAGCTGAATGGAGGAATGCTGACGACTGAACAACTCGCAGAAATCAAAACGCGGGTTGACGCCGCGACTCGTGGCCCGTGGCGCTCGTTCATCGAGGGCCGTGACCAGCTGGGTGGCTCGAGCTTCATCATGACCGGCGAAGGTGCGGAGCGCGGTGAGGACATCGAACTCTCCGGCGCGACCGATGCTGATCAGGACTTCATGGCGCACGCGCGGCAGGACGTGCCTGCGTTGCTCGAGGAAATCGAGCGGCTGAAATCGCTCCTCGGGCGCTGAACACTCAGTACGCGCCACTCATCGGCACGCGTCCCTGTTCGTCAGGCGTCTTGCCGTGCGCGACGGAGTCGTCGTCTCGACAGCAATTCTCAAAGTTCCAGAACCACAATGAGTCGCCCGGTTTTGTGGATTTGAGAACGTAACGCTCGAGTTCATCGAAGTCGTCACAGACAAATCGACGTGGAGCGCTGGCGCCTCGGTAGACGCGATGCTCGACGATCAGCGCAGACTCGTCGTCGATGATCGAACGGAGCCGCGAAAGAACCTCAGATGAGATTCGAGCTCCATCGGCCGTCCATGTGTCGAGCGTCATCGCTCCAGTTTCTCGAACTCGAGGTCGAAACGAGCGAGGTATTTCCGCAGCCGGTCAGCATCGTTGCTCGATTTCTTCTTCGCGCGCGATTTCGCGAACAGCTTCCGCCCGGCTTCAGACAGCGAACGGCTCGCTCGGCACACGCGCACGACTTCGGCGAGCTGTACGGCGTCGAAGTCGTCGAGGTGAGAAGTGTCGAAGCCGTCAACTGCGCCTTCGACGCGCCACGCAGTAGAGAGCCGCGCGATTTCTGTCGTGACGAGCCCCGTCGTGATGCGCCCGCCATCAGCCAGCGTCACCAGTCGCGTGATCGACGCGTTCAGATCGCGAAAGTTCCCCGGCCAGCTCGCTGCCGCCGAGGTGCCGAAGTCGAGGTACCGCTGCAGTGCTTCGCGGCTCCACGTGACCTGCGTGCCGATGTTGGTGCTCGCGCGCTCGGTCTCGTAATCGACGTTCGGAGCGAGGTCTTCCGGCCGCGCGGCGAGCCCGGGTAACTCGAACGTCCACAGATTGATGCGCGCGAGGAGGTCAGCGCGGAACGTTCCATCGGCGACGGCCTTCTTCAGATCTCGATTCGTCCCCGCGAGCAGCACGAAGTTGCTGTGCACCTCGCGGTCTGAACCCACGGGGAAGAACGCCTTCTCCTCGAGCGCGCGCAGCAACATCGCCTGCTCATCGAGCCCGAGTTCGCCGATCTCATCGAGAAACAGCACGCCGTCATTCGCGCGCAACAGCAGACCTTCGCGCGCACCGGCCGCTCCGGTGAACGCGCCACGCGTGTGACCGAACAGCGCCGACATCGCCTGCTCACCGCGCAACGTCGCGCAGTTCACGTTCACGAACTCACCATTCACCAGATTGCGCGAACGCTTCAGCGCGTGGAGCCGCGCCGCGAGCTGCGACTTTCCCGCTCCCGTCGGTCCGAGCAGCAACATCGGAGCACGCGTGCGCACGGCGACGTGCTCCATCTCGGTCATCATCGCGTTGTACGCGGCGTTCTTCGTGGGAATGCCCTGCTTGAGAAACGACACCGACTCGACGACCTCGGTGCGAAAGCGCGACGCGAGTCGATCGTAGCGGCTCAGATCGAGATCGATGATGTCGTGCGTGCCGGTCGGTGATGGCCCGCCTCGTCGCGGCGGCCCGGTCTGCACCAGCTTCCCGGGGATGTGTCGTGACTCCGTGAGGAGGAAGAGACAGATCTGCGCGACGTGCGTGCCGGTCGTGATGTGGACGAGGTAGTCCTCTTTCTCCGGCGCGAACTTGTAGCTCCGCGCGAAATCGTGGAGCGCGCCGTAGACCTCTTCGAAGTCCCACGGGTTGGTGAGTGGGAAACGCGTCTGCTTCACCTGCGTCTCGGGCGAGACCTGTTTGATGTCGGCGCTCACCACGTTCGCGAGCGCCGAGAACTTCGGGTCGTACAGCAGCTCGAACCGAC
>JBEHYH010000500.1:0-4706 GCA_048498275.1 Myxococcota bacterium
CGCCTGCTGGGTGCTCTGGGGGGCCCGATTTTTCGGCCCGGCCTGCTCATCGCGGCACGCGGCAAGGGCCAGGCACAGACTCAAAAAGCGCATCTCTCGCATCGCGCGCGGGAGACTACGCGCTCCCGCCGCGGACGCCGGGGGAAAAGAAGTCAGCGTCATTTCGCGCACTTCGGAGCGGCATCAAACCTGCTCAGCGGAGGCGCACCATGCTCATCGAGATCATCTGGAACACCGAAACCACGCAGGTCGATCTGCTCGACGGCACCGTCACCGTGGGCGGCGGCCCGGCGGATCACATCCACCTCGAAGGCCTCCCGCACGGGCTGTTGCAGTTGACGTTGCTGGGTTCCCAGTTGAGCGTGACCTCGCAGCGCAGCTTTCGCATCGGCGCCGCGCTCTTCCCCGCGCGCGTTCCCCGGCTGGTGGTCGCCGACGAAGCGCTCAAGTTGCCGAACGACGTCGTCATTCGCCGGGTGGTCGACGCGAAGGCGCGCGAGCAGCGCAAGAGCATCGACACCGCCGCCGTCGCTGAAGATCTGCTCAGCGGCAACGCGTCGCTCGAGAACACGCGCGCGGCGACGCTGACCTGCGTGACCGGCCTCGACAGCGGCCGCGTGTTCGCGCTCCCGTACGTCGAGAACTCCATCGGCCGCGCTGATGACGCGGTGGTTCGCGTGAGAGATCGCGCGGTGAGCCGCCGTCAGGCGCGGCTGGTGAAGCAGGGCCGCGACTTCGTGCTCGAGGCCGCGGCGCCAATGAACCCCGCGTACGTGAACGGCCTCAAGTTGAAGAACCCGCGCACGTTGAAGACGGGTGACACGCTCGAACTCGGGCGCACCGTGTTGCGCTTCGACGCCGGGGAGCGCGCGCTCTCCGAACACTCCGTGATGCTGGTGCACGGGCCGGCGCTCTCACCGAACTCCGCCCCGGTACCCGCTCCGCTCGCCGCCGAGCGCGCGGAGCCGATGCGCGACGAGACCGTCGAACTCCCGCCGCCCCGACGCCGCGGCTTTGATGACCTCGCGCTGGTGATGGTCGGCCTGAGCTTCACGCTGCTGGGCATGGCCCTCGCGGCGGTGCTGGTCGATTGATCAGAACGAGTTGCCGATGTTGAACTCGAACTGAATCGGCTGGTCGCCCGGGCGGCGCGTCAACGGGATGCCCCACTCGAAGCGCAGCGGGCCGATCGGCGAGAACCAGCGGATGCCGAAGCCCACCGAGTACAGCAGGCCGAGCGGCGTCGCCTTGTACGAGTTCGGGTCGTTCGTGAAGAACATGATGTTGCGGTCGAACGCGTTGCCCGCGTCGAAGAACACCACGCCGCGAATGCCGACCTTCTCGATGATGGGGACCTCGAGCTCGGCGTTGAAGATGAACTGCTTGTCACCACCGACCTTGAGCGAGCCCGACTGCGCGTCGTACGCCGAGGCGCTGAGCACCTGCTTGCTGGGCGCCACCTGCCGCAGCGGGTACCCGCGGATCGTGTTGATGCCGCCCATGTAATACATCTCGGAGATCGGGAGCTGACGCTCGCTGTCCTGCGGGTAGTGCTCCTGCAGGTAGCCGACCTGCGCGTTCATCTTGAACACCGACCCGAACGGGAGCGGGAAGTACACGCGCTGGTAGGCGGTGTAGCGGTTGAAGTTGTATTGCTGCTTCGACGGCAGCGCGTTCAAGAAGAACGGCGCGGTCTCGATCGACGCGAACGACAACCACCCCTGCGTGGGGAAGAGGCGATTGTTGCGGCGATCCCACGTCCACGACAGACGCACCGAGCTGGTCGTACCGCTGCGGAACTGGCCATGGAGCTGCTGCGTGCCCGAGGTCACGTTCACGCTCTCGAAGGTGTACGCGAGGTTCAGGTTCATCTCGTCGCGCAGCAGGTAGTAGCCCGCGCCGACGGTGCCGCCCCACGCGTCGCGCACGAAGCCGAAGTAGTCGAGCTGCGTGCGGTACGCATCGACCGAGAACAGGAAGTCGGAGTCGAGGAAGTGCGGGTCGAAGTAGCTCAACTGGAAGAACTGACGCAGCGCCGAGATCTGCGCGCTGGCCGACACCGACTGGCCCCACCCGAGGAAGTTCTGCTGCGCGATCTGCGCGGTGAAGATGAAGCTCTCGACGTTGGAGAAGCCCAAGCCCACCTGGAAGGTGCCGGTCGATTTCTCCTTCACGTCGACCTGCACCACGACGTGTTCGCCGTCGCTGCCGGGCTTGTGCGTGACCTCGACCGTCTCGAAGTAACCGAGCGCGGTGACGAGGTCCTTGCTGCGCTTCATGCCGGTGCCGTTGAACAGCTCGCCTTCGTACACGCGCAGCATGCGGCGGATGACCTTGTCGCGGGTCTTGTTGTTGCCCACGATGTCGATGCGCTCGATGTAGACCTTGGGGCCCTTCTGCACGTCGAACGTCAGGTCGATGGTGCGCTCTTCAGCGTTCACCGCCGTCACCGGGCTGATGTTCGCGTAGGCGTACCCCGAGTCGTAATAGATGTCGGTGATCGCCTGGATGTCCTTCGCCAGCAACGAGCGGTTGAAGACCGCCTTCTCCTTGCTGGTCATCAGGCGGTGCAGCAGCTCCTTGCTGACGAGCAGGTCACCCGAGAAGTCGAGCTTGCCGACGTTGAAGGTGTCGCCCTCTTCGACGCGGATGGTGATGGTGATGAACTTCTTGTCGGGCGAGAGCGTGACCACCGGCTTGTCGATGCGCACGTTGATGAAGCCGCGATCGAAGTACGCCATCTGAATGATCTGCAGATCTCGCTGGAACATCTCCTCGCGGTACGTGCCGGTGGAGGTGAGGAACGAGAGGTAGCCGCCTTCCTGCGTCTGCATGAAGGGCTTGAGCTCTTCGGGCGTCACCTTGTGCGCGCCGAGAATGACGATGTCCTTCACCATCACCTTCGCGTGCTCGGAGATGTTGAAGATGAGGTCGACCTCCTTGCCGTCGTCACCGATCGGCTTCACCTCGTGCTTCACCTCCGCGAGGAAGAAGCCCTTCTCGACGTACTTATCGAGGATCTTCTTCTCGTTCCGCTTGGCGGCGGCGACGTCGAGAATCGTGAACGCCTTGATGTCGACGGTGTCCTTGAGGTCGTCTTTCGAGAGCTCGTCGTTGCCCTTGAGCTGCACCGAGCGCACCGACGGCTTCTCGGTGACGCGCACCACGTACGCGATGCCGATCGGCAGGCGCTGCACGAGCAGTTGAACGTCGTTGAAGTACTTGAGCGCCCACAGCGCACGGAGGTCGTCAGACGTACGCGCGCCGTCGAAGAAGTCGCCGACCTTCTGCTTGAGCGCGCGGGCGATGGCGGCCGATTCGACGCGGCGGTTCCCCTCCACGCGAATCTCGACGATCTTGTTGTCGTCTTCGGCTGACGGCGTGTCATTCAGCAACTGCGCGCGCGCGGGCATCGCCGCCGAAAACACGGCCAGCCACACGCACGGCAAGATGACGAAGAGACGCGAATTCACGGGAGAAAAGCCGCGGCCCGTTAAGTACGAAGCCGCGCCCAATACGAGTGAAAACACACGTCATTGCGCACGAAACGCGAGAAAGCGCTCAGGCGTCGACGACGAGGCCGTCTTTGAGCCGCAACCGGCGCGGCATCGACTTCGCCAGCGCTTCGTTGTGGGTGACGACGATCGCCGTGATTCCGAGGTCTTTGTTCACTTCGCGCAAGAGCGCGTGGATGCCCTCACCCGTCGACGGGTCGAGGTTGCCGGTGGGCTCGTCGGCGAGCAGCAACGCGGGCTCCAGCATCAGCGCGCGGGCCAGCGCCACCCGCTGCGATTCACCGCCCGAGAGCTCGCCGGGTTTGTGCTCCGCGCGCTCCTTGAGCCCCACGCGTTCGAGCAACGACATCGCGCGCTTCATCGCGGCCGGCCGGTCCTGCCGGTTGAAGAGCGCGGGCATCGCCACGTTCTCGACCGCCGTGAACTCCGGGAGCAGGAAGTGCGACTGGAACACGAAGCCGATGGTGCGATTGCGGAACGCCGCGACCTGCGCGTCGTTCATGTCGAACACCGAGTCACCCTTGAACTTCATCGAACCCGCGGCCGGCATGTCCAACGTGCCGACGACGTGGAGGAACGTGCTCTTGCCCGAACCGCTCGCGCCGACCAGCGACACGAGCTCGCCCTTGTCGACGTCGACCGACACGCCGCGCAGCACGTCGATGCGTTTGCCGTTCAGAAAGTACGACTTGTAGACGTCGCGAATTTCGAGAAACGCACCCATCATTCCGCCTTGAGCCCGTCGACAGGGTCGACCTGCGAAGCCTTGAGCGCCGGGTAGATGCTCGCGAGGAAGGTGACCAGCATCGCGATGAACACCGCGACCGCCGTCTGGAAGGCCTCGATGCGCACCGGCAGCGCGGGGATGTAATAGACCTGCGGGTCCAACTTGATGCCGACGCGCTCGATGAAGACGCACCACGCGAGCCCGGCGATGAGCCCCAGCACCGAACCCACCACGCCGATCTGCAGCCCCTCCGCGAGGAAAATTTTCACGATGCCGCCGTCGGGCACGCCGAGCGCCTTGAGCACCGCGATCTCCTTGCGCTTCTCGAGCACCAGCATCACCACGGTGGCGACGATGAGGCACGCGGCGACGATGCTGATCACCGAGAGGATGATGCCCATCACCAGCTTCTCGAGCCGCAGCGCGGAGAAGAGGTTCTTGTTCATCTCGCCCCAGTCCTTGGT
>JBEHYH010000501.1:0-4703 GCA_048498275.1 Myxococcota bacterium
CATCCAGTTCTCCGCTATTCACCTTGGCGCCCAGGCCCTTGTGCAGCACCTCGGCGATATAGAGCACCGTGTCGAGACCGATGAAGTCGGCCAGCGTCAGCGGGCCCATCGGCACGTTGGTACCGAGCTTCATCGCGGTGTCGATGTCTTCGACCGTCGCGATGCCTTCGGTCAGCGCGAAGCACGCCTCATTCAGCATGGGGATCAGGATGCGGTTCACGATGAAGCCGGGGAAGTCCTTCGAGACGACGGTGGTCTTGCCCATCTTCTCGGCCATCGCGCGCGTCGCCGCGTAGGTCTCGTCGCTCGTGGCCGCGCCGCGGATGATCTCGACCAGCGTCATCAACGGCACCGGGTTCATGAAGTGCATGCCGATGACCGCTTCAGGGCGCTTCGTCGCCGCGCCGATGCGCGTGATGGGGATCGAAGAGGTGTTCGACGCGAGAATGCCGCCCGGGCGAACGACCGCGTCGAGGTCCTTGAAGATCTTCTTCTTCAGATCTTCGTTCTCGGTGACCGCTTCGATCGCCGCGTCGACGTTCTTCACGTCGAGAATCGCGCTGGCCGTCGACAGGTTCTTGAGCGCCGCGTCTTTCGCGGCGGCGTCGAGCTTGCCCTTCTCGACCAGCTTCGCGAGGCCCTTCTCGATGCTCGCTTTGCCCTTCGCGAGCGACGCTTCGAAGGTGTCGACCAGCGTGACTTGAAAGCCGGCCTGGAGCGAAACCTGAGCGATGCCCGCTCCCATCTGCCCGGCGCCAACGACGAGAATGTGATTGATGGACATGGGCGCGCTCTACTTGAAATCGAGCGTCACCACGTCTCCATTCGGTTCGAAATCGCGCTGAAACACGCGCGGTTTTTCCTGCCCCGACAACGTCACCAGAGAGACCGCGCGGAACTTCGCGTTCTTGATCGTGACCTTCATCTCGGGGTTCGCTTGCAGGCCGCTCGCCGACTCGCTGGTGCTCCGTTGAACGAGCTCTTCGCCGTCCCACACCTGCAGATCGAGCGCGCGAATCTCACCGTACGGAACCGGGAGCCTGAAGACGATCGTGCGCTCTTCCGCAGCGAGGCCGAAGAACGCTGTCTTCCACAGCAACACACCCAACACGCCCATCACCAACAACGGCAGACGCTTCTTCACTCGCCGTCGTCGTCTTTCTTGCGCTTGGTGGTCTTCACTTCGGCGACCTTGATGCGCGGGCCTTCCCGAGCGCTGTCGGGCACCAGGCGGACGGATGCCTTGATCTCGATGGTGGTGCTGGCGATCGCGCGCACGAGCTCGTCTTGCAGGCGATCAGACTGGAGCAGCTTGCGCACTTCTTCAGAGAGCACGCGGCCGACTTCGTCCTTCGTCTTCTCGGCCTGCGACATCAGGAAGGTGAGCGCTTCTTTCGGCAGCTTCACCTGGCTGGCGAAGCGGCGAATGCCTTCTTCAGACATGAAGACCGCACCGAGCCCCGCCCACGCCATGCGGCGCACGAAGTCGGGCACGAAGCCACGCTTGTCGGCGTCTTCGCTGTTCTCGGCGTCGTCGAACGGGTCGTCAGGAGGCTGGTTGTCGCTGCTCATGGCGCCGATTGTGACTCAGGCCGACTGCATCGTCACCGACGGCGCGGCGTGCGAGGCATTTTCGACTGACACCCGCTGGGCGACCTTGCGGCTGAGCTCCATGAAGGCCTGACCTTCGACGCCTTCGGGCTTGCCGACGACGATGGGCAGGCCGCGATCGCCGCCCTGACGAATCGAGAGCTCGAGCGGAACCTCCCCGAGGAAGGGGATCTGCATCATCTCCGACGCCTTGTGGCCGCCGCCGTGATCGAAGATGTGCGTGCCCTTGCCGCAGTGCGGGCAGATGAACTGCGACATGTTCTCCACGATGCCGAGAATCGGAATGTGGAGCTTGTCGAACATCTGCTTCGCGCGGATGACGTCGGCCAGCGCCACGTCTTGCGGCGTGGTGACCAGCACCGCGCCGGCGCTCTTGAGCTGCTGCGCGACCGTGAGCGGGATGTCGCCGGTGCCCGGCGGCAGGTCGACGATCATGTAATCGAGCTCGCCCCAGTTCACGTCGCGCACGAGCTGCATCAACGCGCCCTGGAGCATCGGGCCGCGCCAGATCAGCGCCTGATCAGACTCGATGAGGAAGCCGATCGACATCACCTTGATGCCGTGCGCTTCGAGCGGCTCGAGGATCTTGCCGTCGCGCGAGACCGGCTGACGCTTGATGCCCGTCATCACCGGCACCGACGGGCCGTAGAAGTCGGCGTCGAGCAGCCCGACCGACGCGCCGTGACGCGCGAGCGCGCACGCGAGGTTGAGCGCGACCGTCGACTTGCCGACGCCGCCCTTGCCCGCGCCGACCAGCACCACGTTCTTCACGCCGGGGAGCAGTTGGTCTTTCGACGCGCCCGAGGGCTGCCGGCGAACCTGCGCGCTCATGGTGAGCTCGAACTTCTCGACGCCGATCTTCCGCAGCGCGGCCTCCGCGTCGCCCTTGATCTTCTCCTTCATCGGGCACGCCGGGGTCGTCAGCTCGATCTTCAGCGACACCACGCCGTTGGTGATCTTGAGATCTTTCACCATGCCCGCTTTGACGATGTCCTGATTCAAATCGGGGTCCATCACCGTCGACATCGCTGTCAGGACGTCACGCTCTTGAACGCTCATGGCTCTCGCTTCCTGTTAAGTCCGGCGCCCCATACATGAATCACTTCATCTCCGGCATCCTGAAGATCGTGCTGTTGGAGGCGTCAGCCGCGCTGCTCCTCATCGATGTGCTGGTGCCCGAGAAGTTTCGACAAGAAAGGGCCCGTGCGCACGCGGTGCTCGCCGGGTTGATGGTGTTCGGCTGGGCGAACTGGGGTTCTCCGCGTGGAGGGCTCTCTCCGTTCTGGATGATCTCCTGTGTGGTCGTGATTCTCGCCTGCGGCCTGCTGATCGGCTCGGCGTTCGGGGAGGACGGCAAGGCCCTCGCCGAGCGCTTTCACGTGCCGGAGTTCGCGCGCTCGAAGCGCAACGCGGTGATTCTGACGGTCGTGCTCTCGTTCGGCTGGGTCTTCGTGGGCACCTCGCGCGGTGAATTGCCGCTGGTGCATCACTGGGAGCAGTTCCACTTCTACCTGGGCTCGAAATACCAACGCGAGGTCGGCTCGCTGAATCTCTACAAGGCCGCGTTGCTGGCTGATCGCGAATCGGCACACGTGCTCGATCGCGTCGACCGCACGCGTGACCTGACGAACTTCGAAGAGATCTCCGTCTCGCAGGCGCTCGCGAACGCCGACGAGGTGCGCGGCCGGTTCTCTCCCGAACGGTGGGAAGAGTTCAAACGCGACTGGGTGGCGATGGTGAACATCTCCCCCATCGATTGGAGCCGCGCGCTGCTGGATCACGGCAACTCGAACTCACCGGCCTGGGCGATGTTCGCCGTGCCGCTGACGAAACTGATTCCCATCACGCGTGAAGGTCAGGCGCTCATCGGGTGGATCGACATGTTGCTCATGCTCGGGCTCTGGCTGGTGGTCTGGCAGACGTTCGGCCACCGCATCGCGAGCATCGGGTTGTTCATGTGGGCGGTGCCTCCGAACGTGTTCGACTTTCTCGCCGGGAGTTTCCTGCGGTGGGACTGGCTGTTCGCCATCGGCCTCGCCGCGTGCTTCGTGAAGATGAAGCGCTACGCGGTCGCTGGCGGGTTCTTCGGCTTCGCGGTGGCGACGAAGTTGTTCCCGATCTTCTTCGGCGTCGCGCTGGGGCTCCGCGCGCTGCTCGTGTGGCGAGAGACGAAGAAGTTCGCGCCCGAATACGTGCAGTTCTTGAAGGGCACGTTGATCGTCGGTGCGTTGAGCGTGGTGCTCTCGAGCGCGATGTTCGGCTTCGGCGCGTGGAAGGAATACGCCGAGCGCATTCAGACCGCGCAGACCGAAAAGTTCTATTCGATTCAGTACTCGCTCAAGACCGTCTTCCTGCAGCACGCGGCGCCGGGCACGAACTGGTCGCACACCATCTTCCCCGGTGATCTCGCGCAGCGCCGTGACGACGTGAACTCCGCCGATTACCGCCTGGGCATGCTGGTCGTGCAGTTGCTGTTCACCGCGCTGATCGTGGTGCTGTTGCGGCGCGCTGATGACGTGGAGGCCTTCGTGATGGGGCCGCTCCTCGTCTTCATCTGGCTGACGGTGAACATGTATTACTGGAACATGCTCGGGCTGCTGGCGATGGGCCTCGCGATGCGCGCGGAGAAGCAGCGACCGGCGCTCGGCATGCTCCTCGGCCTGCACGTCATCTTCATGATCTTCTATCTGTACCAACACCTGAACCGCGGGCTCACCGAGGGCTACGCAGTCGCGTGGATGTTGTGCGTGTTGATCATCGGCACCGCGATCGCCGAGTGGCGCACGCTGCGTCAGGGCACCGAAACTGCCTGAGCCTTCCCGGGGCCACCGGTTTGCTTTCTCGGCGATTCGGAAGCCGAACCGGTGCACCGGTTTGCCTTCCCGGTGACGCGGAGACCGAACCGGAGACACCGGTCTGCGCTTCGGTTCTCCAAGAGGCCGTATAGGTGGCACCGGTCTGCCGTTCGGATGACGCGGAGGCCGTACAGGTGGCACCGGTCTGTCCTTCGGGTGACGCTCGCGGCACGGAAGGCAGAGGTCGCGACACCGCGCGTGCTCTCGGCTTCGCGCAGACACATCAGACAGGAACGA
>JBEHYH010000502.1:0-4669 GCA_048498275.1 Myxococcota bacterium
TGGCTGACGCACTGGGAATGATTGAGACCAAGGGCATCGTGGGCATGGTCGAGGCCGCGGACGCCGCGGTGAAGGCCGCCAAGGTCGAGCTCGTGGGCTACGAGAAGATCGGCGGAGGGTACGTGACGATGGTCGTCCGCGGCGACGTCGCGGCCGTGAAGGCGGCGATCGAAGCCGGCGCCCGTGGCGCTGAGCGCGTCGGCGAGCTCGTCTCGACGCACGTGATCCCCCGCCCGCACACCAACATCGACCTCGTGCTGCCGCTCGGCCGTGTCGCCCAGGCGAAGGCCGAGAGCGGTCAGAAGTAAATGCTGCTCGGGAAAGTGGTGGGCACGGTGGTGTCCACCCGCAAAGAACCCACGCTCGACGGCTCGCGCTTTCTGCTGGTGCGCGGCCTCGATGCCGAGGGCAAACCGACGTCGTCACTCGTCGTCGCGGTCGACGCCATGGGCGCAGGCCCCGGCGAGGTCGTGATGTACGCGTCGGGCTCGTCGGCTCGAAACACCGAGATGACCAAAGACCGCCCGGTCGATGCGGTGATCATGGCCATCGTCGATCAGGTCGAGTTCGAAGGCCGTCTCACCTACGTGAAGTAACTCCTGAAAGAGCCGCACGATGAACGAAGCGCAGATCAATCAGATCGTCGAGCAGGTCGTGCGCAAGCTCTCCGGAGAGCTGTCGAAGGCGCCGTCGTTGGGTGGCTCGAAGGCTCCGGCGCTGCTGACCAGGCGCGTCGGCATCTTCGATGATCTCGACTCGGCGGCCGCCGCGGCCACCCGTTCGCAGGAAGAATGGGTGTCGCTGTCTCTGGAAGTTCGCGAGCGCTGCATCGAAGCGATGCGCCAGTGCACGCGCGACAACGTGAACGAGCTCGCCACGCAGGCGGTGGCGGAAACCAAGCTCGGCAACGTGAAGGACAAGATCGCCAAGAACCTGCTCTGCGCGAATAAGACGCCGGGGCTCGAGCTGCTGCGCCCCCAGGCGTGGACCGGCGATCACGGCCTGATGTTGATGGAGCGCGCTCCGTTCGGCGTCATCGGCGCGATCACGCCGACCACCAACGCCACCGAGACCATCATCAACAACGGCATCGCGATGGTGGCGGGCGGTAACTCGGTCGTCTTCAACGTGCACCCGTCGGCCAAGGGCTGCGCCAACTGGTTCGTGCAGAAGCTGAACGAGGCCATCATGGCCGCGGGCGGCCCGGCGAACCTGTTGTGCTCGATCGCGAACCCGACGATCGAGTCTGCGGGTCAGTTGATGAAGCACCCCAAGATTCGCCTCATCGTCGTCACCGGCGGCCCCGCCGTCGTGAAGGCCGCGATGAATTCGGGCAAGCGCGCCATCGCCGCCGGCCCGGGCAACCCGCCCGCCGTGGTCGATGACACCGCGAACATCTCGAAGGCCGCGAAGGACATCGTCGACGGCGCCTCGCTCGACAACAACATCGTCTGCATCGTCGAGAAGGAGGTCTTCGCGGTCGCCTCCATCGCCGACGAGCTGAAGCGCGAGATGCAGAAGTTCGGCGCGTTCGAGGTGCCCTCTTCCGCCATCAATCGCCTCGAGAAGCTGGTGGTCGATGATGGTCACCCTTCGAAAGACTGGGTCGGCCGTGACGCGACGAAGATCGCCGCGGCCGCGGGCATCAACGCGCCTTCCGGAACTCGGCTGCTCTTCGCTGAAGTCGACCCGACGCACCCCTTCATTCAAGCCGAGCTCCTGATGCCGGTGATCGGGTTCTCGCGACTCAAGACCATCGAAGACTGCATCGCCGCCGCGGTTCAGGCGGAGCACGGCTTTGGTCACACCGCGACGGTGCACTCCACGAACATCGACGTGCTGTCTGCGATGGGGAAGATCATCAACACGTCCATCTTCGTGAAGAACGGCCCGTCGTTCGCCGGTCTCGGGCTCACCGGTGAAGGCTACACGTCGTTCACCATCGCCTCTCCGACCGGTGAAGGGCTGACCACGCCGATCAGCTTCACGCGCGAGCGCCGCTGCACGCTCAAAGACTCGTTCCGCATCATCTGATGAGTGGCCCTGCGCTCGGTCTGCTGGAGCTCGAGTCGCTGGCTCGCGGCGTCGTCGTCGCCGACGCGCTGGTGAAGCAGGCGGCGGTGCGCATTGCGATCGCGGAGCCGGTGACTCCCGGCAAATACCTGCTGGTCTTCACCGGGCCCGAAGCAGAGGTCGCGGAGTCGTTCAAGGCCGGCGTCGAAGCCGGTGGCGCGCTGGTGTTGGACTCGCTGCATCTCCCGCACATTTCAGAAGCGGTGGTCGATGCGCTGTTGAGTTCGAAGCTCGCGAGGGCCGGCGCGCAGGAATCGATCGGCATCGTGGAACTTTCGACCGTCGCTTCGACGCTGCGCGCGGCGGATGTCGCGTTGAAGGCCGCGCAGGTGAAGCTGACGCACTTCCAGTTGGCCAAGGGCATCGGCGGCAAGGGCTGGTTCATGCTCGCCGGGGAACAGCACGACGTCGAAGCCGCGCTCGAAGCCGCCGGCGCCGCCGTGCAGGCGCCGCTGCTTCTTGCCACGGAGCTGATTCAACGCCCGCATGCTGAACTGCGCGGCCGAGTCATCTGACCTTCGGAGGGAACACCCATGAAGCGTGTCGTGCTTGCAGCGTGCGTTGCGTCGTTGTCCTTTGTCGGGTGCAAGAAAGACCCGAAGCCTGCGGAGACTCCCGTTGCTGACACGAAGCCGGCCGCCGATGGAAACGCAGAGCAGCAGAAACCGCCCGCTCCGAAGAACCCCGAAGGCTGTAACAGCGCGCTCACCGAGGCGATCACCGCCGACTATTCGTTCACTGAGAAGTGCAGCCCGTACACCGTGAGCAGCGACTTCAACGTCGACGGGTACACGCTCACCATCGAGCCCGGCGTCGAAGTGAAGGCGGCGGGCGACGTCACCTTCCACGCCGGCCACTACGGCAAGGGCAGGCTCGTCGTGAACGGCACGAAGGAGAAGCCGGTGAAGTTCACGGGCTCCGGCTGGCGTGGGTTGCGGCTGTGGTCTGACGCGAACGATTCGGCGCTGAACAACGTGGTGATCGAGAACGCGGGCTCTGACGACGACGCCGCGTTGCACATCGAAGCCGGCGGCGTGGTGCTCAACGGCGTCACCATCACCAACGCCAAGAAGAAGGCGATCGAGGTGAAGAGCGACAAGCCGCTCAAGGGCGCGTCGATGATCGACCTCACGAAGGCCGGCGGTGACCCGAGCGAGCTCGTGCACGTCCCCTTCCACTCCGCGGGCACGCTGGGCGCCGCGCTGACGCTGCCTCCGAAGGCGATCATCTGGGTGCACGGAGGGCTCGACGTCGACGTGACGCTGGTGAACGCCGGCGCGCCGTACCGTTTCCCCGAAGCGGTGAACATCGACCCGCCGGAAGGCAAGTCGGCGGTGGTGACGGTGAAGGAAGGCGTGACGCTCGAGTTCGGCGAGAGCACGCGCTGGGCGTTCGGCCTCTACAACGGCGGCGCGGGCCTCAAGGTTCAGGGCACGAAGGAAAAGCCGGTGCTCATCACGCGGTATGGAGACGACAAGGCGTCGACTCCATCGGGTGGCGTTCTGTTCGCGAATGGCGCGCGGCCTCCGGAGATCGATTTCCTCACCATCGAATTCGCGGGCGCGAGTGACGCGGCGGCGATCAGCTACGACGGCGCGCGTGGGCTCGGTACGATCACCAACTCCGCGTTCCGCAACTTGAAGGGCACCGCGATCTGGGCGCGCGACGCGAAGGAACGCTTCGTCTCGTTCGACACCAACACCTTCGACGGCGTGGAGAACCAGGCGCTGCGCATTCCGCTCTCGCTCGCCGACAAGCTCGGCGCCGGCAACGTGTTCACCGACAAGTCGCGCGTATTGCTCACCGGGAGCACCGACAAAGACCTGACGCTCGCGAAGCTGAACAAGCCGTACGTCGTCGATGGCGAGCTGCGCATCGATGGCGAATCGACGCGCTCCGCGGTGCTCACGATCGCCGACGGCGCGACGCTGCTCTTCAATGACGAGGGCATCATCCGGGTCGGCGCGTACAACCCGGCGAAGCTCGTCGCGAAAGACGTGACCTTCGACAAGCTGCTCGCGAATTGGCACGGCATTCACTTCTCCGGCACCGCCGTCGCCGAGCTCGAGAACATCACCGTGTCTGGCGTCAGCGCCGACGACTACCCGCTGGAGTTCGAAGACAACGTCACCGGCAACGCGAAGAAGGTGACGATCAAGAACTCCGGCAAGGGCGTGCGCGCGTGCGGCAAGAAGGTGAAGCTCGACAGCGTGAAGCCGCTCGAAAAATGCGAGTGACTACTTCACGAGCGCGAGCAGAAACCCGTCGTGGCCCTTGAGCCCGACGGTCTGAATCGCGGTCGCATCGAGCCGCGGGTGTGAAGACACCAACGTGAACGCCGCGCGCGTGCCCTGCACGTTCGCGTCGTCGCTGGTTTCATTCAGCACCTCACCGTGACGGATCACGTTGTCGACGATGATGATCGACCCCGGCCGCGTGAGCTTGAGCGCCCATTCGACGTAATGCGGGTTGTTCGCCTTGTCGGCATCGATGAAGACGAGATCGAACGGCGCGGTGATTTCCTTCTCCAGCTTCGCGAGCACTTCGAGCGCGGCACCGACGCGAAGGTCGACGAGCTTCGCCACGCCGGCACGTT
>JBEHYH010000503.1:0-4669 GCA_048498275.1 Myxococcota bacterium
TCACGCACCCCGCGGCCTGGGCGGGCTGACTTCACGGTTCTTCATTGCCGGTGCGGCAGTGCCGCTCTTATCTCCCGCGCATGAACGTCATTCTCACGGGCAGCACCGGCATGGTCGGCGAAGGGGTGTTGTTGGAATGTCTCGAGAACCCCGCAGTGACGAAGGTGCTCAGCGTCAGCCGCAAACCGAGCGGCCGCACCCACGCGAAGCTGACGGAGTTGCTGGTGCCTGACTTTCAGAAGCTCGACGCCGTGCGCGAGCAGCTCAAGGGCTACGACGCGTGTTTCTACTGCGCGGGCATCAGCTCCGTCGGCATGAGCGAGGCCGACTACACGGTCATCACCTACGACACGCCGATCGCGTTCGCGAAGACGCTGCTCGAGTTGAACCCGGGCATGTCGTTCATGCACATCTCCGGGCGCAGCACCGACGGCACAGAACACGGCAAGGTGATGTGGGCACGCATCAAGGGCCGCGCGGAGAACGCGCTCATCAAGCTGCCGTTCAAGCACGTGGTGAATCTGCGGCCGGCGTTGATGAAGCCGACTCCGGGTCAGACGCGCGCCGGTACCGGTTTGAAGATCGCTGCCGCCGCGCTCGGGTGGATCCCCGCGTTGCAGGCGATCACCTTGAAGACCCTGGCCCAGGCGATGATCAACGGCGCGAAGGGCAAGGCGACGAAGCAGGTGCTCGAAGTGCCCGACATCATCGCGCTCGCGAACGCGTGACCTTCTGTGGTGCGGGCGCAGGGAGCAGCGCCTCGGCGACCTCGAGCACCGCGCGAATGCGTGGAATGTCGGAGAGCGCCGACGGCATCACCACGCGCAGCGAGCACGTCGCGCCCACCAGCTCTTCGAGCACCGGCACCAACTGCTGCCCTGCGGGGAGATCTTCGGGGACTTCTCCGTCAGGTGCCCACGCGATGCCCTGACCCTGCGACGCGCAACCGCGGAGCAGATGAATGTCAGCGCTGAGCAACGCCGGCGTCACCGCGTGCGCACCGCCGCGCTTGAGCGTCAGCCGCGTGCCGGTTTCTCCCGGCGCGCTCCACCAGAGAACATCGTGCTTCGCGAGGCTCGCGACGTCGGCGGGCGCTCCGTGTTCCTCGAGGTAGTCGCGGCTCGCCAGGAGACGCTGCGGGAGCCGCAGGAGCTCACGCGTCACCCACGGACCTTCCGGCGGGTAGGCGCCGAAGCAGAGCGCGACGTCGACGCCGTCGAGCAGCTCCGCCACCGGGTCTTCAGACAAGCGCATGCTGACGCGCAGCCCGGGGTGCCGTGCGCGCAACGTCGCGTACATCGGCTGCAGCAACATCGGCGGCAGGCCGACCGGCAACGCGAGCCGCACCAACCCGGTGGGCTGCGCGCCGACCTCGCGCACCGACGAGAGCAACGCGGAGGTCTCCGAGAGAATCTCGCGGCCCCGGCGCGCCAGCACCCGGCCGGCCTCCGTCGGCTTCGCGCCCTGCCCGCTCCGCGTCAGCAACGGCACGCCCGCCATCACCTCGAGCTCATCGACGCGGCGGCGCAAGGTGGCGCGCGCCCAACGAAGAGACGTCGACGCAGCGACGAAGGAGCCGGTCTCCACCACCGCGAGAAAGGCACGAAGCGCTTCGAGATCCATGACCGCGCGGAGGATGGCATGAAGCCGGCCTCCGGCGGCGGGTCGCGCGCGGGCGCTCACCACAGCTTCGTACGCGGGAGCGCGTCACCCATCTCACCGGGTTGGTCTCCGCGTGCGTTGAAGGCCTGACCGCCGGGCGTGCCGAGCTGTTGGTACCCGTTGTCGCCCCAGCACTGCAGCGAGTCGTCATCGAGCCGCGCGCACACCGAGAACCACGCGGCTTCGAGCTGCACCACCGTTCGCCCCGTCGCGAGGCGCGTCACCGGCAGGCCGTCACCCATCGACGCCGGAGTCGCACCGCGCGGCGTGGTGTCACCCACCCCGAGCTGCCCCGCGTTGTTGAGGCCCCAGCACTTCACGCTGCCGTCATCGAGCACCGCGCAGGCGCCGTTGGCGTGGGCGGTGAGCTGTCGCGCGGTACGGCCGGTGCCGAGCGCGACGGCCGGCAGCCCGTCGCCCATCGACCCCACGGTGTCGCCATGCGACGCGGTGTCGCCCACGCCGAGCCGCCCATCGGTGTTGTAGCCCCAGCACTTCACGCTGAAATCGTCGAGCAACGCGCACACGTGCACGTAGCCGGCGGCGAGCTGCAACACGGTGCGGCCGGTGCCGAGCGCGATGGGCTGCAGGTTCGCGAGGTCGTCCGGCGCGCCGCCGATGCTGGCGATGGGGCTCTCCTGGCCCGCGACTCCGGAGCTGTTGTTGCCCCAGCACTTCGCCGTACCGTCGTCGAGCAGCGCGCAGGAGCCGTCGGTGGACAACGCGAGCGACACCGCGGTGCGCCCGAGCGGAACGGGGAGCAGCGCGTCTCCCATCTCGTTGGGGCCGTCGCCACGCGCGACGCGATCGCCGAGCCCGAGCTGCCCCGCGCCGTTCGCGCCCCAGCACTTCACCGAACCGTCATCGAGGATCGCGCAGGTGTGCCCGTTGCCCGCGGAGATCTGCACCGCGGTCCGCCCGCTCCCGAGCGCGACGGTGGGCAGGGCGTCGCCCATGGTGTTCGCCGTCTTGCCACGTGGAGCGCTGTCGCCGAGCCCGAGCTGACCGTTCGCGTTCGCGCCCCAGCACTTCACCGAGCCATCATCGAGGATCGCGCAGGCGTGAGAGATGCCCGCGCTGACGGCGCGCGCCGTGCGGCCGGTGCCGAGGTCGACCGCCGGGAGCGCGGGGCCCATCTGCGAGGGATTCGAGCCGCGCGTCGAGGTGTCACCCAGGCCGAGCTGCCCATCGGTGTTCTGCCCCCAGCACTTGATTCGCCCGCCGTAGAGCAGCGCGCACGCGAACTGACCGCCACCGCTGATGCTCAGCAGGTTCGCATGACACACCGAGGCCTCGCAGACGGTGCTCACGCAGTCAGCGCCGCTTCCACACACGCTGCCGACGACACAGGCGCCGCACGCACCGCCACAATCGAGATCTGATTCGGTGCCGTTCTTCACGCCGTCGTCGCACGCGGGCGCGATGCAGAGGCCCGCGGTGCAGACGCCTGACGCGCAGTCGCCGGGCGCTCCGCATCCAGCGTCATCGACGCAGGGCAGGCACGAACCTCCGCAGTCGAGATCGCTCTCGTCTCCATTCCTCACCGTGTCGCTGCATGACGGAGCGACACAGACCTGCCCCGTGCACACGCCCGACACGCAATCGGCGGGCACCGCGCAGGTGGCGGTGTCGGCGCAGCGACCGCAGGCGCCTCCACAGTCCACGTCGGTCTCGTCTCCGTTCCTCACCGTGTCATGGCAGGTGGCGACGAGGCAGACGTTGCCGGTGCAGACGCCAGACGCGCAATCACCCGGGCTCACGCAGGCTGCTTCAGCTCCGCACCCGTCGCAGGTCCCTCCGCAATCGGTGTCGCTCTCGTCACCATTCTTCACGCCGTCGTCGCACGCGGGCGCCGCACATCGCGCATCGGTGCAGATGCCGGACGCGCAGTCGGCCGGTGCGGTGCACGCCGCGTTGCTCGCGCATGGAGCGCAGGAGCCGCCGCAGTCGGTGTCGCTCTCATCGCCGTTCTTCGCACCATCGCCGCAGGTCGCGGAGCGGCAGACGCCGGCAGCGCACACGCCCGACACGCAGTCACCCGGGGCCGCGCAGGCCGCGTCGTCCGCGCATGGAGCGCACGCCCCTCCGCAATCGATGTCGCTCTCGCCTCCGTTCTTCACGCTGTCGCCGCACGCGGGCGCCGCGCAGCGTCCGTCGGTACAGACGCCAGAGAGGCAATCGGCGGCCTCCATGCACGTCGCGTCGGTTCCGCACGGAGCACACACGCCCGCGCAATCGATGTCGCGCTCGCCTCCGTTTTTCACGCCATCGCTGCACGTCGCCTCATCGCAGCGCCCGTCGGTACAGACGAGAGACCCGCAGTCGCTCGGCGCCGCGCAGGTCGAGCCCGCGGGGCACGCCGCGCATGAACCGCCGCAGTCGATGGCGCTCTCGTCGCCATTCTTCACACCGTCGCTGCAGGTCGCCGTGCGGCAACTCCCGTCGACGCAGACGCCGGAGGCGCAATCGGTGGCGGCCGAACATTCAGGGCACGCCGCGCATGAACCACCGCAGTCGATGTCGCTCTCGTCGCCGTTCTTCACACCGTCGCTGCAGGTCGCCGCGCGGCAACTCCCGCCGACGCAGACACCGGAGGTGCAGTCGGTGGCGCTCCCGCATGTCAGGCAGGCCGCACACGAGCCGCCGCAATCGACGCCGGTCTCATCGCCGTTGCGCGTGCCGTCGCTGCACGACGGCTCGGAGTTGCAGGCCGCCAGCGCGCCGGAGAGCGCGACCATCAACAACCACTTCACGGAGTTCGTACGCATGCGCCGGATGGTCGGCGACGCGCCTGGTCAGGAGTTGCTCAGCGATGACCAGCGGCTGGTCATTCCTTCGCCAGCGGCTCCGCGAGCTCCACGCGATTTCGCCCGTTGGCCTTCGCGCGGTACAGCGCCGCGTCCGCGCGCCGGAGGAGATCATCGAGCCGGAGATCTCCATGCGAGAACGTCGTGACCCCGATGGACGCGGTGAGCTGCAGCGTGCCGGTGCCGGTCTCGCACGCCTC
>JBEHYH010000504.1:0-4653 GCA_048498275.1 Myxococcota bacterium
CGAACGTCGCCTGGTCGATGGGCCGCTGCCAGTCCGGGGCCTTCGCCACCACCACCAGGCAGTTGCGCTGCGGATTCGACGGGTCCTTCAGCCAAGCCCAGCCACACGGCCGGCCTTCTCGAGCGCGGTGTTGAGCGAGTCAGCCGAGCCGGGGACGTTCACGTTCTCCCAGAACTCCTGGCGCAGCGCGGGGATCTCCTGGAGCAGCTCCTTGAGGCCCTTTTCATCGCGGGCCATGCCGCATTTTTCCCACATCATCGCGCCGAGCTGACGGTGGAAGCTGTCGACCGTGCGCTTGCCCTTGATCGACAGGAACTTCGCGGTCTGCTGATTGATGCGCGCGACCGCCTCGCGGAATTCGGGAGCGTCGGTGGTGACCTTCGCCTGCTTCGCGGTCGCGAGGTACGCACCGATCGTGTACGGCAACACGAAGTAGCCGTCGGCGAGGCCCTGCATGAGCGCCGAAGCGCCGAGACGGTTCGCGCCGTGATCAGAGAAGTTCGCTTCACCGATCACGTGCAGGCCCGGCAGGTTCGACATCAGGTTGTAGTCAACCCAGAGGCCACCCATCGTGTAGTGCACGGCGGGGTAGATGCGCATCGGCACGCTGTACGGGTCTTCGCCCGTGATGGTCGTGTACATGTCGAACAGGTTGCCGTAGCGCTCGCTGATCACCTTCTTGCCGAGGCGCTTGATGCTGTCGGCAAAGTCCAGGTACACGCCGCGGCCGCCGGGGCCGACGCCGAGGCCCTTGTCGCAGGCTTCCTTCGCCGCACGCGACGCGATGTCGCGCGGAGCCAGGTTGCCGAACGACGGGTACTTTCGCTCGAGGTAGTAGTCGCGCTCGCTCTCGGGGATCTGATCGGGCGCGCGCTTGTCGCCTTGCTTGATCGGCACCCACACGCGGCCGTCATTGCGCAGCGATTCAGACATCAGCGTCAGCTTCGACTGATAGTCGCCCGCCTGGGGAATGCAGGTCGGGTGAATCTGCGTGTAGCAGGGGTTCGCGAAGCCGGCGCCTTTCTTGGCCGCGCGCCAGGTCGCCGTGACGTTGCAGCCCTTGGCGTTGGTCGAGAGGAAGAAGACGTTGCCGTAACCGCCGGTCGCCAGCACCACCGCGTCGGCCGCCCAGGCTTCGACCTTTCCGCTGACGAGATCGCGCGTGATGATGCCGCGGGCGTGGCCGTTGACGAGCACCAGCTCGAGCATCTCGTGGCGCGTGTGCATCTTCACGCCGCCAGCGTGCACCTGCTTCTCGAGCGCCTGGTACGCGCCGATGAGCAGCTGCTGACCGGTCTGACCGCGCGCGTAGAACGTGCGCGAAACCTGCGCGCCGCCGAAGGAACGGTTGGTGAGGTGACCGCCGTACTCACGCGCGAAGGGCACGCCCTGCGCGACGCACTGGTCGATGATGTTCACCGACACTTCGGCGAGCCGGTACACGTTCGCTTCGCGCGATCGGAAGTCGCCGCCCTTGACCGTGTCGTAGGCGAGGCGGCGAACCGAGTCGCCGTCGTTCTGGTAGTTCTTCGCGGCGTTGATGCCACCCTGCGCGGCGATGGAATGCGCGCGGCGCGGAGAGTCTTGAAAGCAGAACGCGTCGACCTGGTAGCCGAGCTCGCTCAACGTGGCCGCAGCCGAACCGCCGGCGAGGCCGGTGCCGACGACGATGATCTTGAACTTGCGCTTGTTGGCCGGGTTGATGAGCGGCAGCGCCATCTTGTGGCTGGTCCACTTGCTCTCGATGGGACCGGCAGGAATCTTTGCGTCGAGTTTCACTTGATGAACCCCAGGAGGACGGAGACGGGAATGGCGGCGAACCCGGCGCAGAGGCCGTAGCCGAGCACCAGCGACGCGGTCTTCAAGAACGGGGTCCACTTCGAGCCCCACGCGCCGAGGTGCTGAAAGAGGCTGTAGATGCCGTGCGAGATGTGGAGCGCGAGCAGCACCATCGCGCCGATGTACGCGGCGGCGATGATCGGCTGCTGAAAGCCCATCACCAGCATCGCGTACGGGTCGCTGCCTTCAGGCTGCGGGCCGGTCACGCGGAGCGTGAAGTGCGCGATGTGGAACAGGAAGTACGCGAGCACCAGCAGCCCCGAGATGATCATCGTCTTGCTGGCGCTGCTCGCCGGAGTCTTCGGCGCGTACGCGTAGCCCACCGGGCGCGCGGCGGCGTTGATTCGCGCGGCGCGGATCGCGGTGAAGATGTGCAGCGGGAAGCCGATCAGCAGCGCGAGGCGGGTGCCCCACAGCAGCGGCGCGTTGCCCTTGAGCGCTTCGGCGTAGTGATTGAACGCATCGTGCCCCACGAACGCGAGCAGGTTGCCCGCCAGGTGGCCGACGATGAAGAGCCCCAGACCCAACCCGGTGATCGCCATGATCACCTTCGAGCCCACGGCGCTCCCGCCGAATTTCACGAGCGAACCCAGCAGGCTCTCGCCGCTCGATTCGCGCTTCAGCTCCAACGCTTCTGCCATCTGTGACTCCTACGAACAGTTGGGAATGCGGCTCGACTTACGGGGAAATCTTTACGTGCTGCCCCACGTCGGGACCATGGAACGTTTTGATCGCGCGGGCGGGAATCGACAAGGAAATTCGTGGGATCGGAAAGCTCTTTTCATAGACGGTGAGCTCGAAGGTCGCCTTCCACGGGTGCTCGTGGTGCGCCTCGTGGGTCACGAAAAGGGTCGCCAGCGAGACGCCGAACCGGGCCAGCGGGAGCGCCGCGGCGACCAGCAACCGCGGCTGACGGTGGCTCAGACGGCCGGCCCACAGAGACATGGTGGCCTGCGCGATGGCCATGACGAGCACGTACTCGCGGCGGGCGAGGCACCCGAAGATCGCGACCAGCGCCCATTCGGCGGCGACTCGCCGGTTCCAGCCGGTGAAGAGCAACGCCAGCCAGGTGATGGGCGCGCGCACGATCGCGAGCCACAGCGGCGATTCGATGTCGCGGCCCTCCATGTCGTCGGGCGCTCCCGGGTGCGCGTGGTGGAACAGATGCGCCCGGCGCGCGGCGAGGCCACTGACGCCCAACAGCATTCCCGTGATCGCGAGGACGAGCTCGTTGAGGCGCTTCGGGAGCCCGAGGTTCGCGTGCACGGTGTCATGGAAGAGCGCGAACGCGCCGAGGAACACACCGACGCTCGCCAGCCACGGCGCGTTGAAGAAGAAGAGGCTCCCCGGGACCACGAGGTGGAGTGCGTGGAGCGCCATCATGCGGTGCGTGCGGTTCATGCCGGGTCGACAGAGCAGCCGGCGTGCCGTGCGCTCCCGCCGGGGAGATGCGCCCACGAAGTGTCCACGGCGTGGACAGCGTGGGTTGGCGAGGTGTCAACGTCGTGGGCAGTCGCGCTTGTTCTCCGAGCGGGAACGCGCTGGCACTCACGTTGCTTCGTGCCGCCGCATGATCATCGCGAGCGCGTTGCTGTTCACCATCGGCATCGTCGGAGCCGCCGACATCCTCATCTTCCATACGTTGAAAGGTCAGCTCGTGCAGCGCGCGGAGTGCCGGCGCGAAGCCGTCCTTCACGTGCTGCGGGGCTACATCTACGCGGTGCAGTTCGTCATCATTCCCGGCTTTCGACTGACGGGCGCGTGGTTCTGGGCGCTCGCGGCGTTGTTCGTGATCGACATCACGATCGCGATCGCTGATGTCCGGGAAGAACCGCGTTCGCGCGCAGCACAAGGCGGGCTCTCGTCAGCGGAGTATCTGATGCACATCGCGCTCTCGGTGCTGGTGGGCGCGATGCTTCGGGAAGTCGTGAGTTCGACGTGGGGCGACTGGGCGTTGCCGAGCGCGATTTCGCCGAGCGACGCGCCGCCCTGGATGCGTCTCGCCGGCTTCGTGATGGCGTTCGGCTCGTCGGCGGTCGCGACGATGGAGGCGCTGGTGTTGATCGATCGCGCGTTGCCGAAGCCCGCTCCGTTGCACGTTCGCGTTCGTCTGCCGGCGTCGGTGCAGGCGGTCTGGAACTTCACGCAAGATCACTGTCTGCACCCGACGTGGGATCATCGCTTCAGCCACATCGAGATGTTGGCTGACGAAATCAAGACCGGCACCGAGATGCGCTACGAGCGCCGCATCGGGCCGGTTCTCATCACCGGCATGGGCCGCTACAAGCTGCATCGCTTGATGAAGCAGAGCACCTTCGAATTCTGGAGCGACGATTGGCGCTCGCTGATCAGCCGCGGCGTGGGGCTGTGGCTCTACAAGGCGCTGCCTGATGGCCAGTGCGAATTCTCGACGAGCTACACCTACGACGTGCGCTGGGGAGTCATTGGACGCTTCATCGATCGCCTGCTGTTCCGGCCGTTCTTTCAACTCTTCACTGAAGCGAGTTTCCGTCGTCTCGCGCGCAATCATTTCGGTGTGCCGAACCCGCAGGTGTTGGGGCGCCTCGGGGTGAGGGCCGCACATTGACCTCACTCGCGCTCATCGCGACCGCGTGCGTGTCGCTCGCGTTCGGCCTGACTGCATTGCGCGTGGGCCGCCGAACGTCTCCGGGCCTTGTGCTGCTCGCGACGCTGCTCTCGGTGTGGATGGGCGGACTTCTGCTGCTCGCACGCGGCTCGACGTGGGCTGAGCGCGTGTTGCCGATGGGCATGTTGCTCGCGGGTGCGTTCGTCACCGCCGCCGCCGATTCACTG
>JBEHYH010000505.1:0-4643 GCA_048498275.1 Myxococcota bacterium
AGGTACGCGATGACCTGAAACGTGAAGAACGAGATACCTGAACAACGTGTACCTCGGGCACCACAGCTACGGCGTGCAGTCGGCGGCGGAGAACTACTACCGCAAGGACGTGAAAGACCTGACGCTCGCCGAGATGGCGCTGCTCGCGGGTCTGCCCGCGGCTCCATCGAGCTACTCGCCGTTCTCCGCGCCGGAGAAAGCGAAGAAGCGCCGCCAGTACGTGCTCGATCAGATGCTCACCAAGGGCATGATCACGCAGCGCGAATTCGACGAAGCGACCGCCACCGAAGTGCGCGTGTACGAAGTCGAAGACGTCTTCCACCAGTTCGCGCCGTACTTCACCGAAGAGACGCGCCGCGACGTGGTGAACCGCTACGGCAACCCGCTGCTGCTCAACGGCGGTTTGAAGGTCTTCACCACGATGGACTCGGAGAAGCAGCGCGCCGCGCAGGAAGCGACGCTGCGTGGCCTGCTCGCCGTCGACAAGCGCCAGGGCTACCGCGGGCCGGTGATGCAGCTCGAAGGCAAGGCGATGCAGGCCTTCATCGAGAAGAGCAAGAAGGTGATGGGCGACGCGGAGATCGAGCCCGACCGCTACTACGTCGGCGTGGTGACGAAGATCGCCAGCGACAAGCTCTCGGCGGAAATCACCATCGGCAACAAGAAGGCGACGCTGCCCGCGCTCGGCATGCGCTGGGCGCGTGAGGTGAACGGCGAGCGCTACTACCCGAGCGTGCTCATCAACAACGTCGCGCCGCTGAAGGTCGGCGACGTGCAGGTGGTGAAGGGCGTGAAGGACAAGAAGGCGCTCTGCGACGACGGCGAGACGTGGAACGCGGCGCTCGCCGAGAAGATCCCCGAAGGGCTCCCGCTGGTTCGCCTCGAGCAGGAACCGGAGCCGCAGGCGGCCATCGTCTCCATCGACCCGCATCGTCAGTACCTGTCGGCGATGGTCGGCGGTTACGACTTCGACGCGAACGAGTTCAACCGCGCGTTCCAGGCGTGCCGTCAGCCCGGTTCATCGTTCAAGCCCATCGTGTACTCGGGCGCGATTGAGCTCATGGGGTGGACCGAAGGCACCGTCATCGTCGACTCGCCCATTGTCTACGACGACCCCGAGAATCAGAACCGCTGGAAGCCGGCGAACTACGACGAAGACTTCCGCGGTGAGGTGTTGCTCAAGGAGGCGCTGGTCAACTCCATGAACATCCCCGCGGTGAAGACCTTCATCGAGCTGGCGCGCTTCCTCGGGCACAAGAATGAAGTCGAGGGCATCAAGGCGATCGCCGATTACGCGCATCGCCTCGGCTTCTCGACGCCGTTGAACCCCGACTACTCGGCGGCGCTGGGGAGCTCGTGCGTGTACCCGTACGAGCTCGTGCAGGTGTACTCGACCATCAATCGCCTGGGCCTGAAGAAGCCGACGTACTTCGTGCGCAAGATTGAAGACCGCTTCGGCCGCATGGTGGAAGACCACACGAGCTACGACGACGCGTGGGCCTCGCTGCAAGACCGTGTCGCCGCCGGCTACGCGCGGCTGCACGAACCCGGCGAGCAGGTGATTTCTCGTGAGACCGCGTACCTCGTGACCGACCTGATGCGCGGCGTGGTGCTCAACGGCACTGGCGGCCCCGCGCAGCGCCTGGGCAAGCCGGCGGCGGGCAAGACGGGTACCACCAACGACTCGTTCGACGCGTGGTTCACCGCCTTCACCCGCGACCTCGTGACCAGCGCGTGGGTTGGCTACGACCTGAACCCGCACCCGCTCGGCCGCTACGAAACCGGCGGCCGCGCCGCGCTGCCCATCTGGCTCGCGTACATGAGCAAGGCGCTCGATGGGCGTAACCAGCCTGAATTCTCTCCGCCTCCGTCGCTGGGCCTCGTGCAGCGCCGCATCGACAAGAAGTCAGGGCGGCTCACGACGAGCATGAAGAACTCGATGACGCTGTGGTTCAAGCACGGCACCGAGCCTGAAGACGCGGAGCCCGAGAAGGGCACCGCCGGCGCTGACCAGTTCCTCCAGATGCCCTGATGCGCATGCAGTGACAGCAGTGCTAGCATTGCTGTCATGCCCACCCTGACGATTCGAAATCTCGCGCCGGAGATCCAGAAGGCGCTCCGCGTGCGCGCCGCGCAGAACGGGCGCTCGCTCGAAGCGGAGGTGCGGGAGACGCTGCGTCATTCGGTGCAGGGTAAAGCGGTGCCTGAAGAGAACCTCGCGACGTGGGTGCGGAAGCGCTTCAAGGGCATCGAGGTCGAATTGCCGATTCCTCCTCGGCGCCCCTCGCGCGCACGGCCTGACTTCCGATGAGTCTGCTGCTCGACACCAACGTGGTCTCGGAGCTCATTCGCCCCAAACCGTCGGCTGCGGTGCTCGACTGGTTCGCGAGTGAGCATCGCCGGCCGTACATCTCGGCGATCACCCGCGCGGAGCTGCTGATTGGCGTGCATTCGCTGCCCGCTGGCAAGCGGCGGCGCGAGCTCGAAGCCGCCGTCGGAGAGTTGCTCGATGAGCGATTCGGCGCGTGGTGTCTGCCGTTCGATGCGCGTGCGGCTGATGCGTTCGCGCGAATTGAAGTCGAGCGATTGAAGACGGGGCGGCTCGCGAGCACCGAAGACTCACAGATTGCCGCCATCGCGTTGACGCACGGTCTCGCGGTGGTGACGCGCAACGTGGCGCACTTCGAGTCCGTCTCCGGGCTCGAAGTCATCAACCCATGGGACAGCTAATCGAGCGCGGTCAGCACCGGGCATGGCTGGGTCGGGTCGATGCAGGGCTGCGCGAGCAGTCTCTTGAGCCCGCGCCGCACGCGCTTGAGGTCGTGGATGCGCGCGTCGATTTCGTCGAGCTTCGCGCCGCCGACCGCGTCGAGCTGCGCGCGCTTCACCACGTGACCCGATGAGACGCGCAGCAACAGCTCGACATCGGCGAGGGTGAAGCCGAGCTCCTGCGCGCGCTTGATGAAGCGCACGCGTGAGACGTCACCGCGGGTGTAGAGCCGGTAGTCGCCAGGGGTTCGCGAGCTCGGCATCACCAGCTTGCGGCGCTCGTAGAAACGCAGCGTGGAGATGGCGACGCCCGCGGCGCGAGCGAGAGCTCCGATGGTCATGCCGTCACGCGGTTGCGCCATGCGCCGGGTGCTACCACCGCGAACTGCACGAGTCCCCACGCGACCTCGGCGATCAAGAACGGCAGCACGACCCACGAGCCGCCGTGCAGCAGGGCGAAGAGTTGCCAGCTCGAGAACAGCGCGCGGCCGAAGGCATCGGCGAGCCCGTTCTGCGCGGTCGGAGAACGCAGCCGCAGCACGCTCCAGACGACGACGATGCTGCCCATCATGTTCGCGAAGAGCAGGGCGGTCGGCTCGTCGAGTGACGGCGGCGCACCGGCGAGCCCCCACGCGGCGTGAAGTGACGCGAGCTGATGCGAGAGCCAACGCGCGCTCCACGGCGTCGCGAACGGCCAGGTGACGACCAGGTCATAGAGAGCGGACCACCACACGACACGGCGAATGAGCGCTGAGTTCATGCCGCGCAGCGTGCACCCTGCACCATGGTTCAAGGTCAAGCGGCTGTTGAGCGACTGCGGTCTCTGCGTGCCGTGCCTCGACGCCGGCGTCATCGAGTACGCGTGCCGGTGAGCTTCGTGCGCACGTCCGCTCCGCGTCGCGCACCGGCGAAGACGACGTTGCTGATACCCGGGTGTCGCAGAGTGGTGCGGACGCGAGTTCCCCCGACCCGTTGCCGAACGCTGCGAGTCTGCGCGCTGCTGGCGTCTTCGAGGTCACCATGGGTCGCGCGCCGGCCCAGGCGTGGGACTCGTTACCGACCGCGACGCTCGATGGCGCGCGCGCACCTGCTTCATGCAGAAGAGTGAGTTGACGCGTAGTTTCGCAGCATGATCATCGCGACGACGAAGTGGGGCGATACCGGCGAGAGAATCGTTCTCGTGCACGGTGGTGTTCAGGGCTCGAAGGCCCGGGGCGCCGACCATTTTCCGACACAGCAGCACCTGGTGGCGAAGGGGTTTCAGTTGCTCGTCCCCGACAGGCCGGGCCACGGGCTGAGCCCGTCGGCGAACCGCGGAGATGATTCAGAGAAGGACGCCGAGTGGCTCGCCGAGATGCTCGGCGATGGCGTGCATCTCGTCGGGCACAGCTTCGGCGGAGCCGTCGCGTTGGCGGCGACCGCGAGGCTGCCCGAGGCGGTGAAGACGCTGACGTTGATCGAGCCGGGCATGCAGGCCATCGCGGTGAAACACTTCGCGGTCCTTCGCTTCGTCGCGCGGCTGGTGCTCGCGCAGAAGCTCCCCGGTTCAGATGAAGCGCGCATCAAGCGCTTCGCGGAGTTGATGCACATTCTTCCCGGGCGCGGCGGAGCGGTGTCGGACGCGGAGGAAGCGCGCGCGATGGGCGAGGCGATGAAGAAGCTCGTGCCCCCAGCGCGCGCGAATCTGCTGCGTGAGCTCGCGCTGGTTCGCGAGCGAAAGATTCCGTTGCTCGTGGTGAGCGGAGGTTGGTCGCCGGGCGTCGACCTCACCGCGATGGAGGCCGCGAAGCTCGGCGGTGGCGAGCAGGTGATCATCAAGAGCCCGCATCATTTCCCGCACCTGATCTCCGAAGAGTTCAATGAGCGCCTCGCGA
>JBEHYH010000506.1:0-4642 GCA_048498275.1 Myxococcota bacterium
AGTGGGGAACGTCTCCGCCGCCGTCGACCGGCCCGCCGTTTTCGTCGCAAAAAAACGCGCCCGCCGGGAGCGCCGCGACGCAGTGGCGCGCGGTGAGGATCAGGTTCGGCGCGAGCACGGTGCCGGTGCAGCCGATGGTGAGCTTCACCACCGCGAGTTGATCAGGGCCCGAAGCGGTGCCTCCGACGAGCTCGTGGTGTTGATGAGACGCGTCAGCGTCGATGGAGCCGCACGCTGAAAACGCGATGAAGGTCGACACGAGGAGGGCGCGCATGGGTTTTCGTAATTACCCAGTTCGTTGCCGCGCGTGTGTGAATGCCCCCTCGGATTCTGGTGACGGCGCCGGCTCATTCCACGGGGCGATCTGGAGCAGCGCAGAACAGCCGCTTCGTCTCTTCGAGCGTCGTGCCGACCGTCCGCAGCGCGATCGGCTGCTCTCGGTGATTCGGCCGCCGCGCGGAGCCGAGGAGCGTCTCGCCATCGAACACCTGAAGCTCGTCGTCCATCGGCGGTACCTCGGGCGCGAGCTTCACGAGCACGTCAGACGGTTCATCGGGGTTGAAGACGAACTCCACGACGGCATCGGGGGCGAGCGTTTGACCGTTGTGCACCCAGCGCAGTCGTTCGCGGAGATGCCCGTGCATGCAACGCAGCGCGCTCCGTCTGGCCTTGAGGTTCTCGATGGCTCTTCGGCAATAGTCGACCTTCGGCGCGCGCTCGATGCACCGGCTCAGCACGAAGAGACGCTCGTCATCGTCTGGCGCCGCGACGACGAGGAGCCGCCAGGCGACTTCGCTCTCGGGCGTGTGCTGCAGAAACAGGGCGGCGTGTTTGCGAATGACGCGCAGCTTCTCCGTCGAGAAGAGTTGTGGCGCGTCGGGTTCGACGACGAGCCGCGCTTCGTAACCGATGATGATGTCGTACAGCGTCGTGAGCGCGTCCTCGTCGTTGAGGGTGAGCGCGAAGTCGGCGAGCATCTGGGTTCTGGCTTCGCGGTCGTCTTCTGGAACGGCGAGCCATCGTTCGAGAAACGCGCGTCGAGCCGGGTCTGCGCGCTGTCGCCAGTCATCGAGTGTGGTGTGCGACGTGAGCCCGACGAGCTCATCGAGCGTCGCCGGCGAAGCAGTGAGCAGCGAGAGCAGGGCGAGCGTGTTCATGGCGTTCACTTCGCGGCGGCGACGAGGCGACCGACGGGGCGCACCTGAAGTTCGGGGTCGAGCTCGCTGAAGGTGAGCACCGCGACTTCGGGGAATGCGCCTTCGATGAGCCTTCGCAACATTCTCCGGACGTCGGGTGACGAGAGGAGAACGCCTTTGCCCTGACGCGCGACGCGTTTGACGCCTTCGAGAATCGCGCCGGCTTCATTCGGGTCGAGCGCGGGGCCGGCGCAGCGCAGCTTCTCTTCGACGGCGGGGTCGACGAGCCACGCGAAGAGCGGGCCGTCTTTCGCGTACTGATGACTCAACTGTCGCGCGAGCGCCGCGCGGCATTTCTCCGCGAGCTGATTCGCGTCGCCTTCAGTCGCTGGAGAAACGAGCGCGTCGAGGATCGCCTTCAGGTTGCGAATGCTGACCTGCTCGTGGAGCAGCTTCTTGAGCACGTCGGTCAGCAACGGCAGCGGCACCTTGTGCAGCGCCTCCTTCACCAGGGCCGGTGACTGCGATTCGAGCGTGGAGAGCGCGGCTTGAACCTCCTGCACTCCGAAGAAGTGCGACGCGCGCTTTCGCAGCAACACGGCGACATGGTCGAGCAGCAGCTCTCGCGGCGAACGCGCGGTGATTCCTTTCGAGGTGAGCGCTTCGCGGGTCGCGTTCACCGAAGCGAGCTGACGGCCGAGCGCGTCCTGCGCGGGAGTCGCATCGAGCCCCGCCGCGGTGAGTTCAGCAGTGTTACCCAGCGCGAAGAGCTGACCTTCAGGCAGCGCGCCTCGCCCCGCGGGCACTTCATCGACGGAGAGTGCATAGCCACGCGGGCCGAGCGGCGCGCCGGTGCGAACGCGGAACGAGGGCACGCGAACGCCGAGCTCGAAGAAGAGCCGCTCGCGCACGGTGTTGAGGTCGACGTGCACGAACGCCTGCTCGTCTTCTTCGACGAGCGCGGTGAGTTCGGCAGAAAGGTCGAGCATCAGCGGGGCGACGGCTTGAACATGCTCCTCGAGCTTCGGAGCGTTCGCCGGCGCGACCTTGTCTTCGGTCTTCGCACGCACCTTCGTTTCGGGGTTCGCGCGGAGCCGCTTGAGCCCGAGCCCGACGAGCACCGCCAGCGCCGAGATGAGGAGGAACGTGAAGTGCGGCATGCCCGGCATCGCTGCGAACGCGACGCACAGACCCGCGACCACGAAGAGCGCCTTGTGCTGCCCGAAGAACTGCGCGCCGATGTCGGTGCCGAGCGAGTCGTCTTCTTTCTCACTCGCGACACGCGTCACCACGATGCCGGCGGCGACCGCGATCGCGAGCGAGGGGATCTGCGAGACGAGGCCATCTCCGATCGCGATGAGCGCGTAGGTCGAAGCCGCCTCCGCCGCCGTCATTCCGTTCTGCAGCACGCCGATGACGACGCCGCCGAGCAGATTGATGAGCGTGATGACGAGCCCGGCGATGACGTCGCCTTTGACGAACTTCATCGCGCCATCCATCGAGCCGAAGAGCTGTGACTCACGTTCGAGCGCGCGGCGGCGGGCGCGCGCCTGGTCTTGCGTGATGGCGCCCGCGCGCAGGTCAGCGTCGATGCTCATCTGCTTGCCCGGCATCGCGTCGAGCGTGAAGCGCGCGCTCACTTCGGCGACGCGTTCAGCGCCCTTGGTCACCACGAGGAACTGAACGAGCGTGAGGATCGCGAAGATGACCGCGCCGACCACGTAGTCGCCGCGCACCACGAACTCGCCGAACGCCTGAATGATCTCGCCGGCGTGACCTTCAGACAGCGCGAGTCGCGTCGACGACACGTTCATCGCGAGACGGAAGAGCGTGGTGATGAGCAGCAGCGTCGGGAAGCTCGCCACCTTCAGCGCGTCCTTCGCGTACAGCGCCGCGACCAGCAACGCGACCGCCGCCGCGAGGTTGATGGCGAGGCCGACGTCGAGCGCCCATTCCGGCAGCGGCACGATCATCGCGCCGATGATCATCGCCATCACGACGGCCAGCACGACGTCTGACGACGCTTTCGCGCGCGCCAGCACCTTCTCCACGAAGCCGAGAATCGAATTCATGACTGTTCTTTCTGTTCGAGAGCGACCTTCAGGATCGCGGCGGCGGCCTGGTACAGCTCCTCGGGTACTTCTTCGCCGACGTCGTAGTGAATGAGGCTGCGCGCGAGCGGAATGTCGCGGAGCACGGGAATGCCGAGCGACGACGCTTCGCTGCGCAGCGCGAGCGCTTCTTCATCGCGCGCCTTCGCCACGATGTACGGCGCGTCGCTTTCTGATTCGTCGTAGCGGAGCGCGACCGCGAGGTGCGTCGGGTTCACGACGACCGCGGTCGCCTTCTGCACGCCACGCTGCCCGCCGCCGCTCGCCAACTGCTTCTGCAGCGCTTTGCGTTTCGACTTCTGGTGCGGGTCGCCCTCGGAGTTCTTGTGCTCCTGCTTCACGTCTTCGTGCGACATCATCAGGTCTTTGAGGTGACGGCGCTTCGCGAGCGCCCAATCGGCGACTCCGAGCAGCATCAGCACCACGCTGGCTTTCACGATGAGCGGGCGCAGTACGAACAACAGCGCGACGAAGCCGTGCTCGTGCCGCAGCGCCGTGCCCGCGAGACCGGCGTTCGCCGAGACCTCCTTCCAGAAGAGCCAGAAGATAGTCGCCGCGACCGCGAGACCCTTGAGCACGTCGACCACCTGCCGCAGCGAGACGAGCTTCTTGAAGCCCTCGACGAAGTTGAGCTTGTCGAGCTTTGGCGCCACAGCGTCCGCTTGAAACGTGAGGCCACCGACCGTCACGACCGAGACGAGCATCGACGACAACAGCGCTCCCACGAGACTCGGCAGCGAGCACCGCACCAACACCTGCACGCCGTGCTGCATCGCGATCGCCGGCGACGTGTCGTGTTCGACCAGCAGCGAACGCGTCCACTCCATGAAGCGCCGCGCGGAGTCGTCGGCGAAGAGCAGCGTCGCGCCGAGCCCTCCGAGCGTCACCGCCGCCGATGAGAACAACCTGCTGCGCGGCACCTGGCCTTTCTTGCGCGCGTCCTGCAGCTTCTTCGGCGTGGGTTGCTGCGTCTTCTCGCTCATGACACCCGACCCCAGAGCAGGACGCGCGCCAACGCATGGAGCCGTGTTTTCGGGAGGTTGGCGGATTCAGAAGTCTCCCGCGTGAGACTCCGGATAACCTCCGCCGCACAATGTTCCGACTCCTGATGGTGGTCTGCGTCGTCGTCAGTCTCGGGTGCGGCAGCGGCGGCGGCGGCAATTCAGGCGGAGGAAGCGGCACCACGGGCGGTGGCTCCGGCGCGACCGGCGGCGGCTCGGGCAACACGGGCGGCGGCAACGCGTCAGGTGGCGGAACCGGCACCGTCGACGCGGGCAAGGTTCACGTCTTCGTCGCCATCGGCAAGCAACTGCGCCGCGCGATTTCGTGCGACGACGGTTGGAGCTGGGTGCACGACGTGGCGGTCGACGATTCGTGGCCCGTCGAAGATCAACA
>JBEHYH010000507.1:0-4636 GCA_048498275.1 Myxococcota bacterium
CTCCAGCCGAAGCTGATCGTGGCCGACGTCGTGACGTTGCCGCCCGATGCCTCGACCCGCGCCTGCGTCGCGCGGTACCTGCCGTTGACGATGATCTCCACGTCTTCCCAAGCGTCGGAGCTCTCGTTCTTCACCATGTACACACCGTCGCCGGCGGGCACGAGGCTGGCGTTGAGATCGTTGGTCGACCCGCTGCCGGGGCAGGCCACGCCGAACGCGCCCACCGACAGCAGCAACCAGGTCGTCAGCACCAGCGCCTTGTATTTGAAGAAGCGATCGCTGCTTTTGAAGTCGTCGATCACCTCGCTCAAGATCGAGAACGCGTTCAGCACCGTGTCTGACGCGCTTTCCTTGAGGCGATCGCCGGTGGCCTTCTGCGGCCCCGCGGCCAGCGGTTGTGCCCGGGCGGCCGAACGCACCTGCGCCAGGGCCGGGTTCGACAGCGACGGGCGGGGCGAGGGCGTCGACGAGCGCGGAGGCGGCGGGAGGTCGAGCTCCAGTTCGGGCTCGGGGCTCTGGCCGTTTCCCGGCGGCTGGTTGGGGTCGTTCACGGGCCCCAGCTTACTTGAGGTTGAGGCGTTCGACTGCCCGTGAAGCGAGGGCGTTCTCCGGCTGCGCTTCGAGCACCTTCGAGAGGTACTTGCGCGCCTGGGTCGCGGCGGTCTCGCGCTCCTCGGCGGTGCGCGCCTTGAGGAAGTGCTCCATGTGGATCAGCCCGAGGCGCAGGGTGAACTCCATGTTCTCCGGGTCCCGGTCGAGGATCGCCTGAATCTCCTTCACCGCCGCGGGCCAGTTGCCGTCGAGCTGGTACATCAAGGCCAGCTTGCCGCGGGCGGCCTCGCTGTCGGGCACGAGGTGCGCCGCGACCGCGTACTGCTGCCGGGCGCTCACGTAGTCTTGCCGCTCGAACGAGAGGTCGCCCATCTTCAGCCACGCTTCGTCGAGCACCGGGTTCTTCTCGAGCGCCTTGCGGTAGTGCTCTTCGGCGGTCTGGGCGCGCTGATGGCCCTCGTAGAGCTGCGCGAGATAGAGGTGATTCTTGCCGTCTTCCGGCGCGAGCTCGACCGCGCGCTTGAGCTCGTCGATCGCGCGGCCGGCGTCATCGATGCGGCCGTAAGAGAGCCCGAGCAACGCATGGAGAATCGCCTCGTCGGGAAAGTCGTGGAGCAGCTCCTCCAACTCGACGATCGCCTGCTGCGGCATGTCGGCGACCTCCAGCCACTGAATGGCCTGCTCGAGCTGCGGCCGCGCCGATCGGGGGAAGTGCGAGAACGGGTCGGCGATCTGCTCCATCAGTGCGCGCGCCAGCTTCACCTCGTTGGGTGTCGGGTTGCCGAGGATGGCGGTGCGCACGCCGTCGACCGCGCCCTTCGTGTCACCGGTGCGGAAGCGCGCCTTGGCCAACGGGAGGTACCAGCCGGAGCGTTGTGGCGCCGCGTCGACCGCCGCCTGGAGCTCCACGCGTGCGGCCGCGAACTGCTCCGATTCGAGGAGCCCGATGCCGAGCCGGTAGCGGTACTCGGGCTGCGAAGGATCCAACTCGATGGCGCGGCGGAAGTGCGCGAGCGCGGCGTCAGACGCTTCAGCCGTTCGCGAGAAGCGCACCAGGCCCTGCTGATAGTGCGCGATGGCGGTGTCCTGCTTCTCCAGCGACTTGAGGAAGTCTTGCGTGTCGTCGGACTTCACGTGCGCTTCGGCGACGAGGCGCGCGAGGTCGAGATCGTTGGGCGACTTGCGCGCGAGGTCGGTCAGCAACGGCAACGCGCTCTTGCCATCGCCTTTCTGCAGAAACACCAGGGCCTGTTCGCGCGGAGTCAGCTTGGTGCCGGAGGTGGTCACGCAGCCGGTGAAGGCGAGGGCGGCGAGGAGGGCGACTCGAGTCACGGGGGCTTCATAGCGGAACTGACGCGCTACGGTGCTGCCCGTGAACCGGTCGATCGACATCGTGCCCGGCGACTTCACCGACGCGCAGGTGATCGCGCTTCTGCGGGAGCACCTCACGGGCATGCGCGCGAGCTCGCCGGCGTGCGCGGTGCACGCGCTCGACTTGAGTGGTCTCCAGACCCCCGACATCACCTTCGTCACCGCGTGGGCCGGTGATGTGTTGCTCGGGTGTGGCGCGTTGAAGGAGCTCGACGTGACGCACGGAGAGCTCAAGTCGATGCGCACGGCGACCGCGCATCTGCGTAAGGGCGTGGGCGCGGCGCTGCTGGAGCACCTGCTTTCGCTCGCGCGCGCTCGTGGGTATCGCCGGGTGTCGCTGGAGACGGGGACGGGACCGTCGTTTGAGCCGGCGCTCGCGCTCTATCGCCGGTGCGGTTTTCATCGCTGCGGAGCATTCGGTGAGTACGAAGCGAGCGCGTTCAATCAGTTCCTGTCGCTCGAACTTCATTCCCCCGCTCCCGGGTGAGGGTGCGGGTTGAGGTGAGGCCGAACCCGGTTCGCCGGAGAACACGCATCGAAGAGCGGTGCTCATTGTCGAACTCCGGGGAACACTTGCCGGATACCCCGGCGAGCGGGTGTGTGCGGCCTTCCCTGAGTCGTGGGGGGTTACGTGCGCGGAGGGAGCCCCATCAGCTCACGCACGCGCACCGCGACGCGGATCAAGGTCGCGCTGCACGGCTCGCAGCCACTCCCGCAGCACCGTGGAAACCGCGTCTCGTCACGCAGCAGCGGCCGCACGCAGTCGCGGTAGTACGTCTGCAGGCCGGCTTCGTCGCTCGCCTGCGCCAGCGCTGCTTCAAGCTCCACGCGCGCCCCGTTCGAGCAACCGCTGGAGTAGCTCGTACTCCGCCTGTTCGAGCGTCGTCTGCCGCGACGACTTGAGCGACTTGAGCGAGATGTGCACGCGCACCACGTCGCCCTCGTGCGTGGTCACGATCACCGGCTCGCCGCCTTCAGCGCGGCACTTCGTGATGTCGGCCTTCAGCGCCTTGAGCCGCTTCGAGATGCGCAGCGCGCGCTTGCCCTCGTCGGTCTCGAACGTATGGAAGTGGCGATTGCGCGAGAGCGGAGCGCCCTCGTCGAACAACCGCAGCACCAGTTTGCGAACAAAAACATCCACGGTCGTGAACCTACTCAACTCATGTGTTCATTGGCCGGCATCGAACGGCCGCTGACGGGTTTGCCTTCGAGCCGCGCGCGCATGCGGCGGAAGCCTTCGTCGTGCCACTCGAGGAACTTGGGCCGCGTGGAGAAGCGCTTCGCGAGTTCGAGGTAGTGCTCCTGCGTGCGCCGGAGTTCATCGGCCGAGGTCGCGAACCCCTCACCACCTTCGAGCCCGCGGAAGACCCATGGGCTCTTGATCGCGCCGCGGGCGATGAGCGCGCCCTTCGCGCCGGTCTCGCTGCTCAGCTTTTCCCAGTCAGCGCGGGTGACGATGTCGCCGTTGCCGATGATGGGCACCTGCGCGACGCGAACGGCTTCGGTGATCGCGCTGAGCGTCGGCGGCGTGGTGCTGTCTTGCCGGGCGTGGCGCGCGTGAATCGTCAGGTAGTCGAGGTGCTGACTGGCGAGCTCGACGATGGGCATGAAGACCTTCGCGTCCTGCTCCACGCGATTGAGGCCGAGGCGAATCTTCGCGCCTACCGCGCGAATCGGGAGCGACGTCTGCTTCTGCCACGCGCGCAGCGTCTCGAAGATCACGGCCAGCTTCGCGCGGCGCTTCAGCAACGCCGGTCCGGCTCCGGTGCGAATCACTTCAGGCGAGGGGCAGCCGAAGTTGAGATCGATGGCCGTCAGATTCTTCGCCTGCGGCAACTGCTCGAGCCGCTGCAGCGCCTCGGCGAGCTCGCGCTCATTCGCGACGAGGAGTTGGATGCCGGTGGGAACCTCGGGGTCGTGCGCGTCGATGAGCTCCGCGGTGCTCTTGTTGCCGCGCGCGAGCGCCTTCGCGCGAATCATCTCGGTCCACGTGTACGCGGCGCCGCGCTCCCAACACACGCTGCGATACGCGCAATCAGACACGCTCTCCATCGGAGCGAGGATGAAGGGATTTCGCAGCTCGAGCTGGCCCAGCTTCAACACGCGCCGTTCAATGCAACGGCGTGGTCAGCGCGTCAACTCACGCGCGAGCAGCGCCGCTTTTCGGGCCTGCCCCCATCGGTAGCCGCCCAATGCGCCGGTGCTCTGAATCACGCGATGACAGGGGATGAGGATCGCGAGGTGATTGGCGCCGACGGCGTTGCCGATCGCGCGTGAGGCGCCCGGTGCGCCGACGTGTTTCGCCAGCGTCGAATAGGTCGTCACCGTTCCCGGTGGCACCGCGAGCAATGCGCGCCACACGGCGAGCTGCAGTTCGGTGCCGCGCAACAGAAGTGCGAGCGGTCTGGTGAGGGCTTCTCCACGGAGCGCGCGTTGGAGCTGCGCGAGTTCGGCCGGCAGTTTTCCGCGCGTGAAGCGCGCCGTCGGCCAGCGCGCTTCGAGGCTCTCGAGGCCATCGAAGGAAACGCCGCAGATGCCGCGCGGCGTGGCGGCGATGGTGGCGCGGCCGAGGTCGGTCTCCGCCTCGTCCCACGTGAGTTCGAGCCCGGCTTTGAGTTCGCCCGGCGTCATCTTCTCGATGCGCACCATCGCGTCATGGAGCCGGCCGGGACCGCTGAGCCCGCCATCGAACGCCGCGTCGAGCACGCTGCGC
>JBEHYH010000508.1:0-4633 GCA_048498275.1 Myxococcota bacterium
CGGCGGGCACCCGGTTGGCGTCGGCCGAGCCGAGAATCAATGAGCCGACTCTCCGCAACTCGGCGTGGAGGAGCCCGATGGCGCTCTCCGGGTTGTCGCTGCGCAGCGAGTTGCTGCACACCAGCTCCGCGAAACCGGGGCTCACGTGCGCCGGCGAGCGCTTTTCGGGCTTCTGCTCGCGCAGCACGACCCGGTGACCCAGCCGGGCCAGTTGGTACGCACATTCGGAGCCCGCGAGCCCCGCGCCGATGACGGTGATGACTTGAGACGACATGCCGAGGAACCTCCCCGGCGCAGCTCAATCAGTCCGGGTTCTTCTGGAGAATGATGAAGCGGAACTTGTCCAGCTCGTTCTGCCCGGCCGTATACAGCACCGTCGAGAGCAAGTCGTACGAGATGCGCTTGTCTCCGATGATCGAGACCTCACCCGAGAACGGCGCCGCGGGGTTGCGCTCGGCGATCTTCTTGAGCTTCTCGACTTCTTTCTTCAGCGCGGCGTCGAGCGGGAGCAACAGCTTGCCCTGCAGATCTTCGGCTTTGGCCACGCCGGTGTTCAGCTCCACCTTGCGCTTGTCGCCGACCATGATGCTCTTCTGCGTCACGGTGATGGCGATGGTGTCTTTCGGAGTCGCGCGCGCCGACGACGACGGCGGGCGGACGTCTTCTGACGCGGTCACGGTGATCGACGACGCCGAGAACGACTTGATGAGGAACACGAGGATGATGGTCATCAGGTCCATCATCGCGGTGATGTTGAGCTCCTTGATCTCGCCCTCCGCCTCGCGGTCGCGGCGCTTCTTGCGCGCCATCGCCTTGCGAAAGCGCATGCGCTGAACGTCGTCGGGGCTGAGCTGCGGAGCCGCTGAGGTCGGAGTCGCCATGTTCAGAAGCTCGCCAACGTCACGTCGGGGAAGAGGATCTTGCGGTCGGGCGTCTCGCGCGTGGCGTCGAGCGTCGAGACCAGCGTCTCGTAGTCGGTCGTCGCTTCAGCCGCGAGGATCAGCTTCGTCTCCGAGGGGAAGGTGCTCTTGATCTCCTTCATCTTCTCGGTGAGCGCCGCGTAGTCGTACTCGCCGTTCTTCTTCGCGATGGTCGGCGCCGTGGTGCCCGGCACCGCGTTCTCGGCCTCGCCCGGCAGCACGCCGCCGGTCGCCGCGATGAAGAACCCGTCTTTGCTGATGGCGACGGTGAGCGTGAGCGGCGGCTTCTCGGTCGAACCACCGGCGCCACCGCCATAGGCGGGCGCGTTGATGTTCAACATGCCGTACGTGGCGAGCCCCGCCATCGAGAGCAGCATGAAGATGATCAAGTTCATGAGGATGTCGAGGTACGGGACGATGTTGAGCTCGCCCGACTCCTCTTCTTCCTTCGGCTTGATCTTGCGCTTGGAGAAATAGAACGCCACGGAGCCCGTCGCCCTTACGCCGACTTCTCGAAGTCCATCGCGCTGGTCTCACCGGCGGCGCGGCGGCCCAGCAGGTTCTCGAGCTTCATCGCCTGCAGCTCGATCGTCTCGATCATCTTCTTCGAGTACGCCGTCAGGAACAGGTGGATGATGATGCACAGCACGGCGATCGAGAGACCGAAGAGCGTGTTGTACATCGCTTCGGAAATGCCCTTCGAGAGCAGCGCCTGCTTCTGATCTGCGGGCACGTTGCCGAGCGAGCGGAACGTACCGATCAGACCGAACACGGTGCCGACGAGGCCGACGAGGGTCGCGATGTTGGCGAGCGACCACAGCCAGGGGATTCGCGCCGAGATGTGCGGCACGTTCTCGAGCGTCGCTTCTTAGATGGCCTTGGCGACCTCGATATCACCGAGGTTGGCGCGGTTCAGGCCGGCGCGAACCACCTTGGCGAGCGGCGAATTCGGCGCGGCGCCGCAGAGCTTCACCGCGCGGTCGGGGTTGCCGGCCATCACCAGCTTGGTGATCTGCTCCATGAACGGAGGGGCATCGAGGTTGTAACGGAAGAAGAGCGTGATGATGCGCTCCACCGCCACCGCCAGCGCCGCCGCCAACCAGAAGATGTTGACGTACAGGAATGGGCCACCGTCGTGGAAGAAGCCCACGATGAGGTCCTTGAGCGATTCCTTCTGAGGCGCTTGAGCTTCCGCGGCTCCGAGCGCAACCGTGAGCGCTTCGTGGAGCAGGGTCTGTGCGAACATTGTGTAAGAGCTTTCCTTTCACCAACCACTGGCGAACGAGCGAGGTCTTTAGTGGACGCTCTCTCGACGCGTCAACACGCGAGAGTATCTAGCGTTTTTCGTAACGGCGAGAACCCAAATGCTGCACTCCGCCCCGAACCTCGAGCTCCACCAACGCGGCAGAGACCTTTCCCGGTGTCAGCGACGGCAGCCGAGCGATCAATTCCTCGAACTCCATCGCGCCCACCATCGCTTCGTAGACCTGCCGGGCTCCCGCGCTGACGCCCGTGGTGTCGAAGGCAGGCACCTCACGCGGCGACAGCGACGCGGTCACGCCCAGCGCCTCGAGAACGTCGTGCGACGTCAGCACCAGCGCGGCGCCGGCGCGTAACAACCCATTGGAGCCCTTCGACGCCTCGTCCCACGGGTTGCCGGGCACCGCGAGCACCGGCCGGCCCTGCTCCTTCGCGAACATGGCGGTGTGCAGGGCGCCTGACTTCTCGCCCGCGCGAAAGACGAGCACGGCATCGGCGACGCCCGAAATGACCGCGTTGCGCTGCACGAAGCTGTTCGCGTTCGCGCGAAACCCCGGAGGGAACTGCGAGAACACCGTCTGCCCGGCGTCATGCACGGCGTCGATCAGCTTGCGTTGAGGCGAGTCGACTTGATCGAGCGCGTTGCCGAGCACCACCCAGGTCTCTCCACCGGCCTCGAGCGCGCCGGAATGCGCGGCCTGATCGCACCCGAGCGCGCCGCCCGAAACGATGCCCACGCCCGCGCGCGCGAGCTCCGCGGCCATGGTGTGCAACCGCCGGAGCGTCGGCTCCTCGAGCTGCCGGCTCCCTACGATGGCCACGCGACGTCGTCGCGGCGCTTCGTAACCCGGCCCCTGCGCGAACAGCATGGGTGGCGCGTCAGGCACCTCCGACAACCGCGCAGGCCACGCCGGGTCGCCGGCGAAGAGAATGCGCGCACGGAGCGCCCGGCATTGCGCCTCGAGCGCCTCGGCGCGTTCTTCGAGACAGCGCAGCTCGAGCAGTTGCTGGAGCGCGGTGCCATGCCATTCACACAGCGGAGCCCACGCGCGTGGTGGTGCGTGCAGCAGGTCTTCGAGAGACCCGAAACGCGAACGCAGCGCGCTCAGCGTGACGGGCCCGACGCCCTGAATCGACCACAACGCCGCCAACGCCCGTTTCTCGCCCATGCCCATCCCCGCGTCATACACGCGGGGTCCGACAAGTGACCCAAGCCCGCCAGCGCGCGCTCGAATCGAATTCCTTCGCGGGGCGCCGGAAGCGCTCGCCAGCGTGTGCCCGAGCCGAGCGCCTTTGCGAGGCGACCAGCAAGCCCCGTCAGGCGAGCGCCAGCAACTCAGCGCGCGCGAGCGTGTGCTCGAGCCGAGCGCTTTGGCGAGGCGACCAGCAAGCGCCGTCAGGCGAGCGCCAGCAACTCAGCGCGAGGCGCGCGGGCTGTTGCCTGTCACGCGAATCTCGGCGCGTTCACCACGCACCAGTTCACGCACCGAGCGCGAGATGAGGCAGATGGTGGTCTTCGTCTTGACCTCGAACGCGACACACTGGCCGATGTCTTCACGGGGCATGTTGTCGTCGAGCACCGTCGGCTGCATCAGATTCTCCGAGGGCAGCGGGTCGTTCTGACGCCAGAAGGTGAAGGTGTTGCCGACCTTCACGCCGTCGTCGGAGCCCTTGTCCATGATCGCCATCTGGTGCTCACCGAGCACGGTGAGGAAGGTGCGGACCTCGGCGATCAGGCGCGCGTCCTTGACGGCCCTGGAGTTGGCCCGCGAGGCGACCAGCTTGATCAGCGGCTCCCCCGCGGGGCCGAGGAGATCGCCACGGCGAACCTCGTCGTACTGCTTGGTGATCACCACCGTCGCGCGCTTCTCGCTGTCGACGCGAACGACCTTCGCTTCGGCGAGCACCGACGTGAAGTAGCCCACGGAGCGCAGCGTGATGGGGTGGGTGAGCTCGCCTTCGTTGCGGAAGATGACGTACGTCTCGCCGAGCTTCGGCGCCTTCTTGTTGAACTTGACGTAGATGTTCTCGGGGAACGTCAGGACGATGCGTTCCGAGAACGAGCCGTAGATCGTCCCCGACGATTCGACTTCATCAGGCGTCACGAAGCCCGGGAGCAGCACGGCCTGACCGGTCTTCGGGCGGTAACCGATCTGCCCGGTGGCGGTGACCTTGTCGTCGTACATCTCGCCTTCGTCGACCTGCTGCTCGGGCTCACCGGCTTCGACCTGCGTCGGCACCTCTTCACCCTGGCCGTAGAAGCGCACCTCGTTGCCCGGGTAGATCCAGTGCGGGTTGGCGATCTCCGGGTTGTACGACCAGACCTTGGGCCAGTACCACGGGCTCCCGAGGAACTTCTGCGAGAGGTCCCACAGGGTGTCGCCCTTCTCGACCGTGTGCTGCTGGCCCGGCGCCGACGCATTGCCCGTCGCCGACGGCGTCTTCGCGGGCGC
>JBEHYH010000509.1:0-4607 GCA_048498275.1 Myxococcota bacterium
GGCGGTGGCTGACGGCGTGCGCCCGAGCTGGAAGGTGGCGCCCGCCCAGAACGCGAGCGAACCCCACATGATGCCCAGCCAGGCCGGCGCGCTGATGATCGACGTGTTGTCGATGACCGGCACCGCCATGAAGGTGGTGCCCCAGTTCTTGCCGAGCGCGTAGGCAATGCCGCCCGCGACGAACGCCGCGGCGAGCCCGGTGAGCGCCGGCTGCATGAAGTGCTTCGCCAGCCACGAGAGGTGCGCGCCCGGCTTTTCCAGCACGCGCAGACCGACGTAGCCGATGAACACCACCATCGGCACACCGAAGCCCAGCAGGCCCTTCGCCAGCGTCGCGATCGCGAAGAAGACGTAGGCGCCGTACCACCACTCGCTGCGGTACTTCGTTTCCTTGTCGAAGAGCCCGACCATCGTGCACGAGAGGCCGCAGATGACCGCCGAGACGAACGGCGTGTCGGTCACCGCCTGCCGCGAGAGCAGGAAGTAGAGCGGCATGGTGGCGAGCGTGAACGCCGCCGCCAGACCCGCGCGCAGGTTCACCGAGACCGTCACCGCGTACGCGAGCAACGCCAGCGCGAGAATCGAGAACGCCGCGAACGGCAGGCGGAAGCCCCATTCGGTGAACAGCGGCAGCGCGTCAGGGCCGGCCACGACGCTCGAGAAACGCCACGGCAGGTTGGTCAACTTCGCCCAGACGAAGAGCGTGAGGAAGAAGGCGCCGTAGCCCATGCCGAGCACGCCCCAGAATTCCTTCACCGTCGACGCACCCTTGAGCTTGCCGTTGTAGAGCGCCCAGCCGAGGCCTCCGAAGACCGCCGCGAGGAACAGCGCCAGCATGGGCCCGATGTCGGCGGCCTGGAGACCGACGGCCATCATCCACATCGTGAAGGCGGGCTTGGAGAAGAACCACGCGTTTTCCCAATACGGGTGCGCGTAGTCGTGACGCTGAATCATCTCGCGCGCGACCTCGCCGTAGTGGTCCTCCCAGCAGTCCCACAGGCCGACGGCGCCGAGGTACGGCAGGTACAGAATGGAACCCAACAACGCGGCGACGAGCGCGGCGCGCAGCTCGGGAGCCCAGACGCGGATCTTGTCCAGCGACTTCGAGGCGAGCAGTTCCTTGCCGAGAATCGCCTCGGTCAACGTGGACGCTTCAGGGGTCGACGACATGGCGGCGGTTCGTCGCACGAGCGCGCGCTCAAGGCAACGAGCGTGTAGGCCCGTTCGGGTTACGTCGCGCCGCCTGAAAACCAGCTCAACAGGTCCTTCAGCGCGCCCACGGTCACCGGCTTGGGGAGGTACGCGTCCATACCGGCTGACAGGCACAACAGGTCGTCGCCTTTGAGCGCGTTGGCGGTGAGGGCGACGATGGGCAGGTGCCGTTTCGTCGTCTTCTCCATCTCGCGAATGGCGCGGGTGGCTTCGAGGCCGTCCATCACCGGCATGTGCACGTCCATGAACACCACGTCGTGCGCGTTGGCCGAGATCGCGGTGACGGCCGCGTAGCCGTCATTCACCACCATCACCTCGTGCCCGAGCTTGCGGAGCAGCGCCGCGGTCATCGACGCGTTCACCACGTCGTCTTCGGCGAGCAGCACGCGCAGCGGCTTGATGTCGGGCCGCTCGAGGGGCCGCGCGTTGACCGGGCTGGAGATGACCACCGGCGGCAGCCGCACGCTGAGCTCGAAGGTCGAACCCTTGCCGGGCTCGCTGCGCACCGACACGTCGCCGCCCATGAGCCGCGCGATGCGGCGGGCGATGGCGAGGCCCAGACCGGTGCCTCCGAACCGGCGCTGCACGCCCGAGTTTTCCTGCTCGAAGGCCTCGAAGATGCGCGCCTGATTCTCAGCGGCGATGCCGGTGCCGGTGTCGATGACGTGCAGATGAATGGTGTCGCCCGCGGGCCGCTTCACCTCGACGCGCACGCCGCCCTTGTCGGTGAACTTCACCGCGTTGCCGATGAGGTTGTTCACCAGTTGCCGCACGCGGGTGACGTCGCCGCGCACCGGGCCCTGCGCTTCGGGCGAGAAGTCGACGGTGAGCGCGATGCCCTTCTTCTGCACCTGCGCGAAGAAGCTCTTCGCGCTCTCGCGCACCACCTGCTCGAGATCGAACACGCGCACCTCGAGCTCGAGCCGGTTCGCTTCGATCTTCGAGAGGTCGAGCACGTCGTTGACGATGGCGAGCAGCGACTCCCCGGCGCTGCTGAGCACCTCGACGTATTCGTTGAACTCAGCGGGCAACGCGTGGTGCTTGAGCAGCTCGGTGACACCGAGGATGCCGTTGAGCGGCGTGCGGATCTCGTGGCTCACGTTCGCGAGGAACAGCGTCTTCACGCGGCTGCGCTCCAGCGCTTCTTCACGGGCCGAAACCATCGCGCGCTCGGCGATGCGCTGGTCGGTGATGTCGCGCACCACGATGAGGAAGTCGCCGTTCTTCATCGGCACGGTGCGCGCTTCGAACTCGCGCGTCTCGTTGTTGTCGGTGAGCGAGTACTCGAAGTTCTGGTGGATGTTGTTGAGCCGCGCGACGCGCATCGCCTCCATGCCGGCCCTGGCGATCTCGTCGGGCATCACCTCGGCGAGGTGCTTGCCGAGGAACGATTCGGGCGGGCGATAGAGCTGCGACATCTCCGGAGCGCGGTAGCCCAGGAAACGCCCGTCGTAGCTCATGTGCAGCGTGAGGTCGGGTGACGCTTCGAGCAGCGCTTCGGCGCGCGCGGCGATCTGCTCGAGCTGTTCGAGGCGCGCGCGGTACTCGTCGGGTTGCTCATCTCCGGGGATGGGGAGCGCGACGCCCACCAGCGTCGGGCGTTCCTTGTTCATGCGCACCGCGACGCGGAACCAGCTCCAGATGCCGCCCTTCAAGCGGCCGTGCAGAAAGAAGTGCACCGGCTCGCTGCTGTTGAGCGCCTCGGCGAACGACGCGATGGCCACCGCGCGGCTCGCGGCGTCGAAGTGCGAGAGCCAGCCTTCACCGAGCGCCTCGTTCAGCGGCTGGCCGGTGAGCTCGACCCAGTGCTGCGAGAGCTGCAGCGCGGTGCCGTTGAGCTCACATTCGAACGTGACCGCGGGCAGAACATCGATGAGCGGGCCGGGCCCCCTGTCGTCACCAGCCAAGAAAAGACCCCCGCATCGTCATCGCGTTCCTCAAGCGTCCTCTACGGCCCGTGAAAGTCAATCGGCGCACCATCGGCAGACCTCAACTTCGGGAGCGAACGGTGACCGTCTCGTACGGGTCACCGGCGCGGTACGAGATCTCGATGGTGTCGAGCACTCCGGGTTCAGCGAGCTCCCACACGGCGTCGACGACCTCGTTCACGCGGCCGCGCGCTTCTTCGTCGAAGCGCGAGTGCACGAGCGTCACCACCGTGCCGTCGCGCCCGAGCTCGATTCTGCGTCTGCCGAGGTACACGAACGTGGCCGCCGCGCCTTCGCCCACGCGCTCGACGGAGAACTCGGTTCGGGTGACGCGCGCGTTGCCCACGCGTTCGAGAGTAGTCGCTACGGCGCGCGGAAATCGATGTGCGCACCGTTCGGCACCAGCCACACCGACTTGAGGAAGTTCACCGCCGAGGTGTCACCGGAGTCGTAGCGCGTCGCGAGCTTCAACACGCCGAAGTGCGCGACGACGACGAGCAACGCGACGACCAGTTGCGTCTTCGCCTGCCACAACCGCGCGCCGGCCCAGACCACGACCGCCGCCGAGAGCAGCAGCAGCAGCGCGCCCGAAGCGGGGTTCGAAACCCACGCGGCGAGCCACGAAATCGGCATGAAGCCGTCAGCGTAGAGCGGGATCACGAGGCCGAAGATCGACGTGCTCACGTCAGCGGGGATGTAGTTCACCCCGGTCGCGAGCAACGACGCCGCGAGCGACGAGAGCGCGAGGCCGCCGATGAGGGCGAACGGCATCACCTGCGTGCGCAAGCGCTCCCACGCGAGCGCGATCGGCAGGAACATGAACGGGATGAGTCCGGTGAGATGGCGCGGCCCGACCGTCCACCCCCAGGAGGTGTGGTCGAACGACGACGTGAAATACGTGTGCGTGATCAGGAAGGTGATCAGCAGCACGAAGAGCGCGCGATCTTTCTCTTTCACCGAACGCAGCCCGAAGAACGCGACCGCGAGAATCGGCGAGATCGCGAAGAGCCCGCGCAACGGCGAGAAGAACGAATGCAGGAACGCTTCGAGGTACGGCAACTTGATGCCGAGGAACCCGCCCTGGTGCCAGTGCATGTACTGCGCGTCGTTGAGGAACTTGTAGCCGCTGGCGAAGGGGCTCCCGAACGCGGCCTGGTGGTACCAGCACACGAACGCGAGCAGCGGCGCCGAACCGGCGATGACGAGCCCTGCGGCCTTCACGAGCTCCGACCACTTCTTCCAGCGCGCGGCGACAGTGTACGAGGCGATGCAGATCACCCCGAGCGCCGCGGTGTATTCGCAGACGACCGCCGCACCGGCCGCGACCCCGACGAGCGCGTAGCCGCGCACCGCCCAGTCACCGCGCTCGACCTTCCACGCGCCGTAGAACGCGCTGAACAACAGCACCGCCGTGAGCTGATGGCTCATGAAGAGCTCCGCGTTGCTGAACGCGATGGTGCCGAGCGC
>JBEHYH010000510.1:0-4607 GCA_048498275.1 Myxococcota bacterium
GTACGCGGGCGCGAGAGACCAGTTGTACTGCGGCGCGCCGACGCACCTGCGCGCGTCGACCGGCTTGTGCATCGCGGCCGCGACGATCGCCGAGGGGAGGCAACAGACGACGAACACCGAGACGCCGAGCACCACCAGCCAGCGCGGCGGTTTCATCGCGTGCGACGAAGGCTCAGCGCGGCCATCGCCAGCACCAGCGCCCCCGGCGCCACGCTGCAGCCGAGGTCCTTCACCGGCGTCGGTTTGCAGCTCCCGTTGACGCACGAGGTGGTGCCCAGACAGTCGCGGTCAGAATTGCACGGGCCGTTCGGGTCGTTTTCTTCGCTGCCCTGGTCAGCGCCGCCCTGGCCGACGGAGGCATCGGGCAGCCCGGCGTCGTCGGGCAAGTCCTGCGCGAGTGAAATCGCGGCACCGGTCAGAATCAGAGCGAGAAGAATGCGTGCCATGAGAGCTTTCCTTTGAGAGCGCCCGCGGGGCGAGAGTAACCTGCTCCGACAGATGTCTCCCGTGATTCTCGTCGTCGATGACAACAAAGAGCTCGTCGCTCTGCTGACCTCTTTGTTCGAAGCGGCCAATTACACCGTCGTCGGGGCGAACAAGGGCAAGGTCGCGGTGGAGCAGGGCAAGACGTCGCCGATCTCCGTGGCGATCATCGACGTGCTGTTGCCCGACATGATGGGGTACCACGTGGCCGAAGGGCTGCGGTCGGCGAAGCCGCAGTTGCCGCTGATCTTCATGAGCGGCGTCTTCAAGGGCGCGAAGCATTCGACCGAGGCGACCACGCGCTTCCCCGGCGCGAAGTTCTTCGAGAAGCCGTTCGACGCCAAGCAGTTGCTCGACGCGGTGAAGCAGATCGTCCCGGCGCCTCCGCGCGTCAAGTCGGCGGCGCAGACGCAAGAAGAAGAGTTCGACGTGGAGTTGGACATCGACGTCGAGGAGAGCGACGCCGAGGAGGCGATGGAGCTCACCGGCAAGATTCGCGTGACCGGCGGCGGCAACATCACCGCGGAGCTCCAGGGCGCGACGCTCACCGCGCAGAAACATGTCGCGGGGCCGGTGTCGGGGACACGGCCGCCGCCATCGTCGGCCAGCATCATCAGCTCCCCCTCACGCTCCGCGCGTCAGGGTGAGCTGCGCGACAACCTGCCCGGGCTGATCAGCGCGTTCTATCTCTCGAAGGAGACCGGCGAGCTCTACGTGCAGAAGGGCAAGGTGAAGAAGGTCGTCTATTTCGAAGGCGGCCAGCCGGTGTTCGCGCTCTCGAACCTCGCGGCAGATCGCTTCGGCCAGTTCCTGGTGCGCGTCGGCAAGATCAAACCGGAGCAACTGCAGGACGCGGCGGTGGTGGCGGCGCAGAGCAAGCGGCGCACCGGCGACGTGCTCGTCGAGCGCGGGCTGCTCAAGGACACCGAGCGCCTCTATTACGTAGGGCAGCAGGTGAAGGCGATCATCTACAGCGTGTTCGGCTGGGAAGAGGGCCAGTTCACCGTCACCTTCCGCGAGAAGGCGCGCGCCGAGAGCATCAAGCTCGACCTGTTCCCCGGGAATCTCACGATTCGCGGCATCAAGAAGCTCTACAAGCCCGAGCGGTTGAGCCGAATCATCAAGCCTGAAGACCGGTTGCTGCCCAGTCAGCAGCCCGCGTACCAACTCCACGAGCTCGAGCTGGAAAAGTGGGAGGCGCAGTTGCTCCCGCGCGTCGATGGGACGCGCACCAACGCTGAACTGATGGCGCTCGCCGGCAAGCCCGAGCATCAGGTGAAGGCGTTCCTCGCCGCGATGCTGGGCGTACAGATCCTCGAGCCGCGCGAGTCGTAGGTTCCCTGCCTGGTGTGAGCCGGACTACGCGGCGGTCTTCGACAGAAAACCCTTCAACGCCGCGCGGTCATGCAGGTCGGTGCCCATGCCTTCGAAGCTCACGCCGAGGCCCTTCACCGCGCCGCGCGCATCGCGATCGACGCGCACCACCACGCCGACCAGCGTGCAGTACTTCGGGCCCCCCGCGAACGGCAGCGCGAGCGCCACGCGCACCGGCGTGCCCGCCTTCGCCGCCTCTTTCGTGCGCAGGTAGAGCCCGCCTTCGGACAGATCAGCCACCGCGTCACGAACGAAGCGATTCCCGATGCGGCAGTGCGCGGTGAGGGCGACCTGAATCCTCGGGAAGACCCGCTTGTCGGCTTGCGCCATCTCAGCCCTCGACGTCAATCTTCTGCACCGCGTGCCGGAAGATGAAGATCTTCTCGGTGTTGGTGCGGTTGTCGGCGGGCACGACGAAGAAGCCCGCCGCCGACGACGCGTGGTCTTTCGAGAAGCCCGCGACCTGGCGCCCGTCTTTGAACGTCACGCGCACCTTCTTGCCCTCGGTGGCCGGCGGGCGTGAACCCGGCGCGAGCATGAAAAACAGCGCCTTCACGCGATCTCGCGTCAGCGTCTCCGCGCCACCGCTGGCGAGGTTGAGCGTCAGTTGCGGCGCTCCGAGCTGCGCGTCCTTGATGGCGCCGCGTTTCACCTGGCCTTCCATCGTGTGGAGGATGACGCGGTGTTCTCCCGACAGGCTGATGATGGTGCCAGTCGCAGGCGCCGCGGAGGGCGGGACGGCGGTGACCGGGACCGCGGGCACCGTCGGCAGGCTCTGCGCACGCGGAGGAGGCTGCATCGCCGCCGCGGGGATCGCCGGTGCGGCAGGTGGCGGCACCACCGGCAACCCCGACATGCTGTTCGCGCGCGGCGGCTGCGGAGGCGGCGCGACCGGCAGATGGGAGCTGCTCTGCTGATGCGGCGGAGGCGGTGCGACCGGCAGCCCCGACATGCTGTTCGCGCGCGGAGGAGGAGGCGGCGCGAGCGGCTGCGGCGGAGGAGGTGGGGGCGCGGAGATCGCCGCCATGCCCCAGTTGTCCGCGGGCGGCGGCGGCTCTTCTTCGAGCACCGTGCCCTGAATCACGTCGCCTTCGAGCTCTTCTTCGCCTTCGAGTGAGATCGACGGGCGATCGTTCTGCCACTGCTCGCCGGTCTGCGTGAGCTGCGAGTGGTCGATGAAGTCGTGATTGCTCGCGAGCTCCATCGGGCCATCGTCGATCGACGAAACGCCGCTCTCGCGTACGTTGGTCGCCAGCGCCGCGGCTGACGCTGATTCGACGACGAAGTCGCCGGTGTCGACGTCGAGGTCGACCGGCGCCGACGCGGCGGGGCTCACGTCAGCCAGGAAGTCGGCGTTGCTCGCGAGCTCCACCTTGTCGGCGGAGCCGCCGCTGAAGGCATCGGGCGCGTCGTTGCTCCAGCCGGTCGCGGCTTCGGGTTTGCCGAACGTGGGGATTCGCGGCGCCGCTTCGGGCGGCATCGCGAGGAGATCGAACGCGGAGGTGCTGCTCGGCACGGGGGCGGCGGGTTCGAGTTCGGCCTCCAGCACTTCACCTTCGAACTCCGCCGCGGCAGGCGCGGGTTCGCTGACCTCGTCGATGGAGAAGCTGCCGGTCGAGAACACCGGGGGCTGCGGTGCCGGCGGCGCGCTCGGAGCAATCGGCTCGGGTTCAGGGTCGGCCAGCTCTTCGAGCGTGAAGGTGCCCGTCGAGAACACCGACGGGCGCGGCGCCTCGGGGAAGCTCTGCGCGGGCGGCGCGACCACGGGAGCGGGCTCGACGACCTCATCGATGGAGAAGGAGCCCGTCGAGAACACCGAAGGGCGCGGCGCTTCGGGAAGGGGCGCGACGGCGTCTTCGACCTTGAAGCTCTGCGTCGAGAAGACCGTCGGCCGGGGCGCTTCGAAGGCCGGCTCCGGCGGCGCGAGCTCGAGCGGGGCCGGCGGCGTGCCGAGCGCGTCGTCGACCTTGAAGCGCTGCGTGGAAAACACGGTCGGGCGCGGCGCTTCGGTGAAGTCTTTCGCGGGCGGCGCGAGGTCCAACGGGGCGGTGAGCGCGTCGTCGACCTTGAAGCGCTGCGTGGAAAACACGGTCGGGCGCGGCGCTTCGTTGACCGGCGCGGCGGGTGCGTCGCTCCGGGGCTCGGGGAGCCCGGTGACGTCGCGCGCGTTGAACTTCTGCGTGGTGAACACCGTGGGCCGCGGCGCCTCGTCGGCGACCGGTGCCGCGGGCGCGGCGACCTCCGGTTCAGGGAGACCGGTGACGTCCTTCGCGAAGAACGGCTGCGTCGTGAAGATGGTGGGGCGCGGCGCTTCGGGGATCGGTGCGGCGGGCGGCTCGACGAACGACTGCGCGGGAGCAGCGGGCGTTTCGGCGGCGAACGATTCAGCGGGCGCGTTGAACTCGAACGACTGCGCGGGAGCAGCGGGCATTTCGGCCGCGAACGATTCAGCGGGCGCGTTGAACTCGAACGATTGCGCCGGAGCGGAGGGAATTTCCGCGGCGGCGTTGAACTCGAACGACTGCGCCGGAGCAGCGGGCGTTTCGGCGGCGAACGATTCAGCGGGCGCGTTGAACTCGAACGATTGCGCCGGAGCGGAGGGAATTTCCACGGCGGCGTTGAGCTCGAACGACTGCGCGGGAGCAGCGGGCGTTTCGGCGGCGAACGATTCAGCGGGCGCGTTGAACTCGAACGACTGCGCCGGAGCAGCGGGCATTTCGGCCGCGAACGATTCTGCGGGCGCGTTGAAC
>JBEHYH010000511.1:0-4605 GCA_048498275.1 Myxococcota bacterium
ATCAATGGCGATCCGAACAAGAAGATCGCCGGGGAGCCGGTAAATGGATCGGAGAAGTCGAACCCGCCGGTCGGCGCATCGCCGCCGGGCAGCGGCACTTCACCAATCGACGTCTGATCGCCGCTGGGGAGCGGCACCGCGCCGGTATCGAAGCCGTCATCGATGGGCACGTCGTCAGCGCCAGGCAGCGGCACCTCGTCGCCGTACGACGGCATCGCCGCGGTCCGCGACGAACCCGGGAGCGGGATGCCCGAAGGCGTGCCGCCGGGGAGCGGAATGGACCCATGCGCCGGCATCGCCGCCGTGCGCTGCGAGCCCGGCAAGGGGATCGAGCTGGTGTCGTACGCCGTCGCGCTCGCGCTCGCGCCGGGGAGGGCGATCGAATTCGGGTCGTCCCACGACTGCGCCGCGGGCTCTTCGTACGCGGGCATGGCCGACGTCGCGCCCGGCAGGGGAATCGAACCCGGGTCATCCCACGGCTGATCGGCGCCAGCGCCGGGCAGCGGGATCGAGTCGTCGTACGCGGGCATCGCGGCGGTCGCGCCGGGGAGCGGAATCGAACCGGCCGGGTTGTACGCCGGCGCCACCGCAGTCTGCGCGGTGAATGGGTTGTGCGCGGGCGCGACGGCCGTGGGGCCGGGCAGGGGCACTTCGTGCGAAAAATCGATGGCGTTGCTGCCGGGAAGCGGCATGTTGGCGACCCGCGTCGCCTCCTCTTCCCATTCCTGCTTCTGCGGGGCGGGCGCGCTGATGCCCGGGAGCGGCACGAGCCCCGAGGGCCGGCTGCTCACGCCCGGCACCTTCACGTTGGTGGGTGGCGCAGAAATGGTCGTCGCTCCGGGGATCGCGGCGGCCGGCAGCGGCACGGTCGCGACGCGGGTCGACTCTTCTTCCCACTGCTGGCGCTGCGGCGTCGGCGCGCTGATGCCGGGCAGCGGCACCGCTCCAGACGGCGACGAGCTGAAACCTGACGGCGACGACGTGATGCCAGACGGTGAAGAGCCGGGTCTGACTGGGAATACCGCCTGACACGACGGGCACTTGATGCGAGCACCACCGGCGGGAATCTTCTTGTCGTCGATGTTGAGAACGGAGCTGCAGGTCGGGCACGAGACCTTCATGGGGGTCGCACGCTACCCGAAGAAAGGCGGGCGACGGAGGCGTTTGTACGCGGCCCCGCCGCCCATCGGGTTACGGGCAAATTGCAGCAGTGACCGTGCCGTTCACGTCGGTCTTCTCCGACGACGCGTTGATGCCGATGGTGACGCTGGTCGCGCTCAACGCGCTGATCTCGATCACCCCGTCGGTGAGGATGTAGTTGGTGTCACCGTCATACGCGGTGACCGTCTGACCGGTGCCGTCGAAGGCCAGCTTGAGGTGGGTGGTGCCTTCCTTCTTCGGCTGCGTCCAGAACACGGTGTTGAGGCTGCTGGCGAACTTGTCGCAGTCGGCGACCGTCGAGTCTGAGTACAGCGTGATGTCGAGGTCGTCGCCCGAAGCGAACACCGCCGCCTTCGCGTAGGTCCAGGTGACGCCGTTGATCTTGCCGGCCGGTGCCGTGTCTTTGATGTCGACCGCGGCGGGGCCACACGCGCAGAGCGCCACAATCGAAACGAGGAGCAACTTCTTCATGGGGAAATTCCTTTGAGGGAGGGGACTGGATGCGGCGCGCACTGACGGCACGGGCAGGCGCACATTCACTCCATCAGTTGAATGACGATGGGCAAGTCCCGTGTTAGGCGGCGCGCCCAAATGTCCTCGCCTGCGTTGTCCATCGTCATTCCCGTCTACAACGAGGAGTCCATCGTCGAGCAGGCCGGTTCTGAGCTCGCGCGTGGGCTCGAAGAGCGCGGCTGGGACTACGAGATCATCTTCGCGGAGAACGGCTCGCGCGACCGCACGCAGGAAATCCTCGAGTCGATGACGAAGGCCAACAAGCGCCTCAAGTGGTTCCACAGCGAGACGCCGAACTACGGCGTGGCGTTGAAGGCCGGCATCTTGATGGCGAAGGGCGACGTCGTGGTCTGCGACGAGATCGACCTCTGCGACCTGAGCTTCTACGACGCCGTGGTGCCGGCGCTGCTGCGCGGCGAGGCTGATCTCATCGTGGGTTCCAAGGCCGCGAAGGGCGCGAGCGATCAGCGCCCGCTGATCCGCCGGGTCGCCACCCGCGTGCACAACGGCCTGCTGCGCGTCTCGCTGGGCTTCAAGGGCACCGACACGCACGGTCTCAAGGCGTTCCGCCGCGAGCGCCTGCTGCCCGTCATCGCGAAATGCGTCGTCGACATGGACGTGTTCGCCTCGGAGTTCGTGGTGCGCGCGTGGCGTGAGAACCTCGACGTCCGCGAAATCCCCATTCAGCTCCATGAGAAGCGGCAGCCGTCGATTCACCTGTTTCGCCGCGTGCCCAACGTCTTGAAGAACGTGGCGCGGCTCGTGTACGTCATTCGCGTGCGCGGTGAGTGAGATGCGGCTCTCGGCCATCTCGGTCGATCTCGATTCGCTCCCGCACTACTGCCGCATCCAGGGGCTCCCCGAAGCGCTCCTGAACGACGACGCGCGCGCGGTGGTCGCCCGCGTGGCGATCCCCCGGTTGCTCGAGTTGTTCGCAGGCAGGCCGGCGACGTTCTTCGTCATCGGTGAAGACGTGCGCCTGCCGGGCATGAAGCTGGCGCTGCGCGATTCGCTCGCCGCCGGAGTCGAGCTCGCCAGCCACACCGATTCGCACGACTACGCGATCTCCCGGTGGAAGCAGGAAGACATCGAGGCCGATCTGCGCCGCGCCGAAGCGGCGATTGAAAGCGTGGGCGGCACGGTGCGCGGCTTTCGCGCGCCCGGTTACACGCTGACGCCGGCGTTGCTCAGAGCGGCCGCCGCGCGCGGGTACGAATACGATTCGTCGACGTTCCCCGCGGTGCCGTACTACCTCGCGAAGGCCGGGGTGATGGGCATGCTCGAGGTGTTGCGCCGGCCCTCGCGCGCGATTCTCGATTCGCCGCGCGTGCTCGGTGCCCCGCGCACGCCGTATCGCCCATCACTCGATCAGCCGTACGCGCGCGGTGATGCCCCGTTGATGGAGTTGCCGATGGCGGTCGCTCCCTTCACGCGCCTGCCGTTCATCGGCACGTTCGCGACGTCACTGCCGTGGCCGCTGGTCGAAGCGACGTACCGTGCGATGCGCGCCGACGCGTTCTTCAACTTCGAGCTGCACGCGATCGACGTGCTCGACGACACCGACGGCATTCCGCCCGAGCTCGTGCGGCAGCAGCGCGACCTCCGCGTGAAGGCGAGCGAGAAGCTGAAGCGTCTGCGCACGATCTTCGGGTGGATGTCGGACGATCGTGAACGCGTCACCGTGCTCGACGCTGCGCGGAAACTGCGCGCCGAAAACTGAATCCGGGCGGGCCCGAATTCACCGCGTGGCCGGCACGCACTTGTCGCCGGTCGGCAGAAGCTCGCAGCGTTCGTTGAACGCGCACTTCCCACCGCAGGGTATCGGTTCGCACAGCCCCGTTTCCCGGTTGCACGCGTTCCCCGGCGTGCAGATGGTGAAGCAGTCGCCGTTCGCCCGTCGCACCGCGCCGACGCCCGTCGCGAACGCCGCGGGGGAGATCGCCTCCGCGGCGGCGCCGGCGGCACACCCTGAGAACAGCAACAGCAGCGCGATACGCATGGCGCCAGCATACGGTGCTTGACGGCATGGGGGAGTTGCGGTCCACGCTCGTCGGCATGCCGGGGACGTGCGCATGAAGCGATGGAGCGTGGTCATCGCCGCTCCCGGCCGCACGTGGACCGCCGAGCTCGCGGGCACGCGCGGCACCGTCGTCGGCGACGGCGAGGCGTGCACCATTCGCATCACCGGCGCGCAACTGGCCGAGCGTCACGCGTCACTCCTCGCGCGCGATGAAGAAGTGCTCATCGAACCGCTCGGCGGTGAGGTGCTCGTCAACGACGTGCCGGTGAGCGCCCAGAGCGTGGTGCGCGCCGGTGACGAACTGCGCCTCGGTCTCGCGCGGCTGATTTTCTACCGTGAAGCCGATGCGGGGCCCGTTCGCCCGCGCATGGTCTCGCTCGAAGAATTCCTCGCGCGGCTCGGCGACGAGGCGCGCCGGGGCTCTCCGCGGCCGCTCGGAGTCGCGCTGATCGCCTCGGTGGGGCTCAACGTCACCGCGCGCCAGTCGCTGACCCGGCGCGTGGTCGATGAGGTGCTGCGCAGCGGCGTCGTCGCCTGCTTCAGCGAGCTCACGCCCGAAGTGCTCGCGGTGTTGTTGCCGGAGCTCCCGGCCGGCGCGCTCTCGGCGCTCTTCAAACGGCTGCCGGAGGTCGCCGGCCCGCGTGCCAACGTCGCGCTCGCGCGCGCGCCTGAAGATGGGCTCGACGGCGACACGTTGCTCGGCCACTGTTGGGATTCGCTGCTGCCTTCCGGCGATGACGAGCCCGTCTTCGCCGACGCGACGATGGTGCGGCTCGCCGCGCTGATGGAGTCGCTGGCGGGCGAGGGCGGTGATGTCTGCGTCGTCGGCGCACCGGGCTCCGGCCGCCGCACGTTGCTCGAAGTGCTCGCGCGCGCAGCGGGCAGCAGGGTTCACGAAGCCTCCGCGTTCA
>JBEHYH010000512.1:0-4592 GCA_048498275.1 Myxococcota bacterium
GTTCACGCACTTCGACACCTTCACGCCGGAGCAGGTCGCGAAAGAAGCGGCGCGACAGGCGATCGCGGGGCTCGGTGCCGCTGAAGCGCAGGCGGGTCGGCAGACCGTGGTGCTCGCTCCGGGTTGGAGCGGCATTCTGCTGCACGAAGCGGTCGGTCACGGCCTCGAGGCCGACTTCATTCGCAAGGGCACGTCGCTCTTCGCCGGCAAACTCGGTGAGAAGGTGGCGAGCGACCTCGTCACCGTCATCGACGACGGCACGATGGCCAACGCGCGCGGCTCGCTGAACGTCGACGACGAAGGCAACCCGGCGCAGTTCAAGGTGCTCATCGAGCGCGGAGAGTTGAAGGGCTACATGTTCGACTCGCTCAACGCGAAGTTGATGAATCAGAAATCGACGGGCAGCGGCCGGCGCGAATCGTTCAAGCACCTGCCGTTGCCGCGCATGACGAACACGTATCTGGCGCCCGGTGAGAGCACGCCCGAAGAGATCCTGAAGAGCGTGGATTCCGGCGTGTACTGCGCGAACTTCGGCGGCGGTCAGGTCGACATCACCAACGGCAACTTCGTGTTCGAGGTGAGCGAGGCCTACGAGATCAAGAAAGGCAAACTCGCGAAGCCGCTCAAGGGAGTCACGCTCATCGGCGTCGGCCCTGAAGCGCTCAAGAAGGTGTCGATGGTCGGCAACGACCCCAAACCAGACCCCGGCATGGGCACCTGCGGAAAAGACGGTCAGAGCGTTCCCGTCGGCGTCGGTCTCCCCACGCTGCGCATCGATGACATGACGGTCGGCGGCACGAAGGTCGGAGGGAAGCGATGAACTACGAACAGCTCGCGAAGAAGATCGTGCAGAAGGCGCTCAAGCGTGGCGCGAAGCAGGCCGAGGCATTTCTGCAGGTGGGCCGTTCGGCTGACGTGCGCGTGCGTGATGGAGAGATCGAAGACCTCACGCAGGCGACCAGCAAAGGCGTCGGCATTCGGGTCTTCGTGAAGAACCGTCAGGGCTTCGTGTGGACGAGTGACTTCGATCCGCATGCGCTCGACCAGCTCATCGATCGAGCCATCGCGATCGCGGAGATGTCCGCTCCGAACCCGCTCAATGGCCTGCCCTCGCCCGCCGACCTCGGGAAGATTCCGAACGTCGGTGAGCTCTTCGACCCGCGCGTCGCGGAGCTGCCCGACGATTGGAAGATCAAGGCCGCGATCGAGATGGAGAAGGTCGTGCGCGCGCACGACTCTCGCATCAAGACGATGGATTCCGTCGGCGCCGGTGAATCGGTGAGCGACGTGTACCTCGCGTCGTCGGCCGGCATGCACGGCAGCTATCAGGGCACGAGCGTGTACTTGTACGCGTCTCCTGTCGCGACCGACGGCACACAACTGCAGACGTCGTATTGGTACGACGCGAAGCGCTTCTTCGAAGATCTCGATTCGCCGGAGAACGTCGCGAAGAAAGCGGCGGCGCGCGCGGTGCGTCTGCTCGGCGCGAAGAAGGTGAAGTCGCAGAAGGTGCCGGTGATCTTCGACCCCACGATGGCTGCGGGTTTCGTCGGCTCGGTTGCTGCTGCGGCGAGCGGCGATGCGGTGTTCAAGAAGTCGACGTTCCTCGCGTCGAAGTTGAACGCGAAGATCGCTCCGGCGAACGTGAGCATCATCGATGACGGCGTTCGCAAGCGTGGCCTCGCGACGTCGCCGTTCGATGGTGAAGGCGTGCCGACGCGACGCACGCCCATCGTGGAAAACGGCGTCTTGAAAGCGTTCCTCTACGACGCGTTCACGGCACGCAAGGCCAAGACGAAGACGACCGGCAACGCGTCGCGCGGCTACCAGAGCCTCCCCCACATCGGGTTCAACAACCTGCTGCTCGAGCCGGGCACGAAGACGCCCGAAGAGATCATCAAGGAGATCCCCAACGGGCTCTACGTGACCGCGATGCTCGGCCGCGGCGCGAACATGGTCACCGGCGAGTACTCGCGCGGCGCCAACGGTTTGTGGATCGAGAACGGCGAGCTCAAGCAGCCGGTGCAGGAGATCACCGTCGCGGGGAACATGAACGACATGCTCCAGCAGTTGGACGCGATCGGTTCAGACCTCACCTTCCACGGTTCCACCGGCGCGCCGACCATCCGCTTCAAGGAACTCACCGTTTCAGGCGAGTAAGGTGCGGCCATGACCGCGTTGCCCGACATGACCAGAACGGCGCCGGGTCGACTGATGCCGATCTCGCGCGAGCAATACGCGCAGATGGAAAGCCTCGGCATGTTCGCCGGGCGACGCGTCGAACTCGTCTACGGAGCAATCATCGAAATGAACCCGATGGGTCCCCGGCATCGCGCGGCGATTCGGTACCTCAATGAGTTCTTCAGCCACACGCTCTACGGCAAGTACCACGTCGTTCCGCAGTCGCCGGTCGATGGCAACGAGTACTCCGCGCCGGAGCCTGATTTCACGATCGTTCCCCGAAACGCACCCGCCGATACGCTCATCGACGTGCCGCTGGTCGTCGAGGTTTCTGACTCGACGCTGAAGTACGACCTGACGACCAAAGCCCGGCTCTACGCGGAGACGAAGATTCCTGAGTACTGGGTCATCGATCTCGAGGCGCGCGTGACGCACGTTCATTCGTCTCCCAAACGAGGGAAGTACACGAAGCTGCGTCGCGTTCAGTGGACGACGACGCTCCACTCCCTCTCCATCCCCGAACTCACGCTCAAACTCAGCGAGGTGCTCTGAAATGGCAGCGAAGAAAGTCGTGCCGAAGAAACGCAAGGCGCCGCGCAAGAAGGTCGAAGCGAAGTCGAAGGGCCTCGGTGCGAAGGAAACCTCCGCGTCGCTCGATGGGCTCGAGCTGGCGAAGCTCGTCGAGGCTGACGGCGGCACCATCGTCGGCAGCTACAAAGAGCCGCTCGGCGGCAAGCACGTGGTCATCGCCACGCTGCCCATCGAGCTCGTCGAGCCCACGCCGTACCAGCGCGATCGCAGCGAAGCGCACGTAAAGAAACTCGCCGACGCCATGGAGCGCGTGGGCCGATTCCTCGACCCGATCATCGCGGTGCGCAAAGACGGCAAATACTGGACGCCCAACGGCAATCACCGCCTCGGCGCGGCGAAGCTGCTCGGCATGAAGTCGATCGTGGCGTTGATCATCCCCGAGGAAGATGCGGCGTTTCAGATTCTCGCGCTCAACACCGAGAAGGCGCACAACCTCAAGGAACGTTCGCTCGAGGTCATTCGCATGTACCGCGGGCTGGTCGGCGCGAAGGCCGGCAACGAGAGCGACTACATCGGCTATCTCGAAGAGCCGCACTTCATCACCTTCGGCGCGGTCTACGAGAAGCGGCCGCGGTACTCGGCGGGCGCGTATTCGCCGGTCGTGAAGCGGCTCGAAGCGTTCCTCGATGAGCCCATCGGCGAGGCGCTGGCGGTGCGTGAAGCGCGCGCTGAGCTGCTCCTGAAGTGGGACGACGAGGTGACGCGGGTCATCGACGCGCTCAAAGCGAAGGGCCTCACCTCGCCGTATCTGCGCAACTACGTCGTCGCGCGCGTGAACTTCCTCCGCTTCAAGAAGGGCGGGGAGTTCGACTTCGACGAAGTGGTGAACCAGATGCTCGCCGCCACCCAGAAGATCGACCCCGCCCGGGTGAACAAGGACGACGTGGCGAAAATGGGCGGAGGCGGTGGCGGAGATCCCGAAGAATGAGAAATTGATCCCGGGGGCAAAGGCGCGCCGCGTCACGATCATGTTACCGTGACCGTGTTTTCGGCCGCTGCCTCGAGGGATCTCTATGTCGTCACGTGCTCTGTGTGTCTCCGCCGCGCTCGCGTTCGCGTTCGCGTGCGGCAAGCCCAACCCTGTCACCGTCAACCAAGGCACGGAGATCTGCAGCAACGGTCTCGATGACAACAACGACGGCAAGGTCGACTGCGCTGACCCCACGTGCTTCTCCGACCCGTCGTGCGCGATTCGTCTCGAGCGCTGCGACAACGAGATGGACGACAACGGCAACGGGTTGATCGACTGCGCCGACACGCTCTGCGAAGGCCAGTCATGCGGCTACGAGTGCGTGTGCCGCAACGGCGTCGCGACGGACGCGCCCGGTGGTGACGCGGGCTCGACGAGCGGAGGCACCGGCACCGACGCAGGCCACTCCGACGCGGGCGGAGGCACGGGCAACGACGCGGGGCACACCGGCGGCGGCACCGGCACGACCGGCGGTGGCTCGGCGACCAGCGGCGGCGGCACCGGCACCACGCTCGAGAACTGCGCGAACGGCGTCGATGACAACGGCAACGGGCAGATCGACTGCGCGGAGTCGTATTGCAATGGCCGCTCGTGCGGCGCGAACTCGTACTGCGTGGGTGTCGAGTGCTGGGTGGATGAATCGACGATCGACGCCGGCGCGACAGGCGGCGGCACCGGCGCGACGGGCGGCGGCACCGGCACGACGGGTGGCGGCACAGGCGCGTCGGGCGGCGGCGCCGGCACGTCGGGCGGCGGCACGGGCACCTCGGGCGGCGGCACCGGCACCTCCGGAGGCGGTGTCGGCTCGCTCGGCGGCGGCACGGGAACCTCCGGTGGCGGCACCGGCTCG
>JBEHYH010000513.1:0-4582 GCA_048498275.1 Myxococcota bacterium
CTCGGTGGAGATGGAGAAGGTGTCGCTGAGCTCGACCGGTGCCGATTCGATTCAGTTCCTGTTCTGCGCCAACCCGGGAGAGGCGCTGCGCCCGCTGGCGAAGGTGGCCTCGGGCGGCGAGGCCTCGCGCATCATGCTGGCGATGAAGGCGGCGTTGGCCGGGAGCGATTCGGCGCTGTGTTCGGTGTTCGACGAAGCCGACGCGGGCATCGGCGGCGCGGTGGCCGACGTCGTGGGCCGGCTCATCAAAGACATCTCGGGGCATCGGCAGGTGCTCTGCATCACGCACCTCCCGCAGGTGGCGGCGCACGCCCGCGCCCATCTGAAGATCGAGAAGGGGGAGTTGAAGGGCCGTACGCGTTCGACGGTTCAGGTGCTCGAACCGGGGGCGCCGCGCACTCGGGAGCTCGCTCGAATGCTCTCGGGAATCGAGGTCACCCGGGAGGCGCTCGCCGCAGCGGAAGCGTTGACCCGTTCGGCGCAGCGGCGCATCAAGCCTGTTGCAGTTCGCGAACGGCGCAGTGCGTGACGTCGTAAACGGTTTGTTGCCGCATCGAACGCGTGCGCCTAACCTGCGCGGCCGTGTCGACGAATTCTGGGTTGCGACTCAAGGCCTTGTCCGCTGGACTCACCGATGTCGGGCGGAAGCGCAATCACAACGAAGACAGTTATCTGATCGACGAAGACCTCCAGTTGTACGTGGTCGCCGATGGCATGGGCGGTCATGCAGGTGGCGGTACTGCGTCGCGCATCGCGGTCGAGACCATCGACGCCGAGCTTCGGGGTGCGAAGAAGAGCGCTGATGACCCGTTCACCAGCGAAACGCCGCTGCAAGACTCACCGTTGCCGGAGTTCCTCCGCAACGCGGTCGAGAAGGCGTGCGCCAACATCTTCAAGGCGGCGCAGGAAGACCCGCGCCTCGCCGGCATGGGCACCACCGCCATCGCGCTGTGTGTGAAGGGCGAGAACGCGCTGTTCGCGCACGTCGGTGATTCACGTGCGTATCTGGTGCGCGGCGATCTGATTCAGCAGGTCAGCGAAGACCACTCGCTGGTCAACGAGCAGATCAAGGCGGGCATGATCACGCCCGAAGAGGCCAAGCACTCCCGCTACAAGAACATCATCACGCGCTCGGTCGGCTTCGAAGAAGAGGTGCAGGTCGACGTGATGGGGCTCATCACGCGGCCCGGCGACTTCTTCATTCTCTGCTCCGACGGCCTCGCAAACCTGGTTGACGACAAGGAGATTCAACAGATCGTCTCGTCGAACCCGCTGAAGGAGGCTCCGAAGAAGTTGATCGAGCTCGCCAACGAGCGCGGCGGCGACGACAACATCACGGTGATCGTGGTGACTGTCATCGAGGCATAACGGCCTCAAAGAAAATCAAGATTTTGGTTGCCACTGTGCGACTTGATCGGTGAGGGTGCGCCCCGAATTGCGCCAGGCCTGTCACGGCCCTGAACCCGTAAAGAGGTACGAGTGTCAGCGAACGAAAGTTTCACCCTTATCGTCGTCCCCGACCGCAACGCGGAGGTGAAGCGGTATCACCTCAAGAAGCGGCTGATCGTGCAGGTGGGGGCGGCGTTGGGTGCCGTGGTTTTGCTGGGTGCCGGGTTGGTGGTTCATTACGCGTCGGTGGTGGTCGATGCGCGTGAGAACCCCGCGCTCCGCGACGAGAACCTGAAGTTGAAGAGCGAACTGGCGGTGATCCGCGAGCAGCTCGGGCACGTGAACACCACGTTGGAGCGCGTCGAGCGCTTCGATCAGAAGCTCCGCGCGATCACGCTGCTGACCGACCCGCAACGCAACCTCGCGGTCGGCCCCACCGAGCAACCGCCCCTCATGGTGTCGGCCGACAACGAGTTCGTGCGCAGCCGCGATGCCGAAGGGCCGAAGATGCTGACGGCGAAGCTCGACAAGCTCTCCGCCGAGGCCTCGCGGCAGGAGCAGTCGCTGCAGGAACTTGAGTCGTATTTCCAGGACCAGAAGTCGCTGCTGGCCTCGGTGCCGTCGATCTGGCCGACCCGCGGCTGGGTGACCTCCGACTTCGGCTCGCGCGTCGACCCTTTCACCGAGGGCAACGCGATGCACTCCGGCCTCGACATCGCGGCGCCGCACGGCAAGGAGGTCGTCGCGCCGGCTGATGGCACCGTGGTCTTCGCTGGCCTCGAAGGTGGCTATGGCAACGTGATCGTCATCGACCACGGCTACAACCTGAAGACGCGCTACGGCCACCTGTCGGCCATCAAGGTGAAGCCGGGCCAGAAGCTGAAGCGCGGTGACATGATCGCCAACGTCGGCAACACCGGCCGGTCCACGGGCCCGCACCTCCACTACGAAGTTCGCGTGAACGGCATCGCGCAGAACCCGCGCAAGTACATCCTCGACGAGTGGTGAGCGTCGCTCCCTCGTGAAGATGATCGACGTCGGCGCCAAGCCGAAGACCGGGCGCGTCGCGATGGCCTCTGGCGTGGTGCAGATGAACGCCGAGGCGCTCGAGAAGATTCGCACCAATACAGTCGAGAAGGGCGACGTGCTCGCCGCCGCGCGCATCGCGGGCATCATGGCCGCCAAGCGCACGCCTGACCTGATTCCGCTCTGTCACCCGATCGCGCTGTCCGGCGTCGAGGTGGAGCTGAAGGTCGGGAAAGCCGCCGTCGAGATCCGCTCCACCGTGAAGACCGTCGATCGCACCGGAGTCGAGATGGAGGCGCTCGCCGCCGTCAGCGCCGCCGCGTTGACCGTGTACGACATGCTCAAGTCAACTGATCGCGCGATGGTCATCGGCCCCGTGCAGCTCGAGCTCAAATCGGGCGGGCGCAGCGGCCGCTACGAGAAAAAACACACCCGGTAGATCGACCCGCGAGGTCGCCCGTTGAAGCGCGCTCCACCCCAAGGAGCGTCCTCCCGATGCGCGCACCCATTCGCACCCTGTGTCTGAGTCTGTTGGTCCCCACGCTGTCGTTTGCGGCGTCAGCCGATGACTTCCGCGGCTCGGCGCAGAAGGGCCTCAATTTTCTGGGTGACGACACCGCGCGCTGGCAGAAATCGAACAACTGTTACGGCTGCCATGTGCAGGCGGTGACGCTCGAGGGCCTCTCCGTCGGCAAGCACAACCAGTACACCGTGCCCGCCGCGACGATGAAGGAGGTGCTCCGCGGCATCCTCGACACGCCGGGTGGTGCGCACACGCAGGGCGGGCTCACGCACAGCGGCTTCCCCCGCACCGCGAAGATCTTCGGCGCCAGCGCCTTCGCCCGCTACGACGCGCTGGTCGACCAGAAGCTCACCGACGACCTGCTGACGCTGACGAAGGAGCTCATCGCGTTTCAGCAGCAGGACGGCTCGGTGCAGGGAGATCACCAGAGCTACCCGGTGACCGCCGGCACCATGCAGTCGACCTTTCAAGCGGCGCAGGCTTGGCGTCAGGCGTACGCGCGCACCGCCGATGACGCGTGGCTCGCGCCGCTGCGCGGCACCGAGAAGTACATCGCGGTGAAGGCGAAGGAGTGGATGAAGAACTCCGAGGGCGTCTACCTGCAGGACCTGAACTACGCGGCGATGGGCTTGCTGGCGGCGGGCGTGCCTCCGAGTGACGACACGGTGTCGGGGCTGCTCAAGGTGATTCAGAAGCGGCAGCACAAAGACGGCGGCTGGGGCTTTGATGCGAGCTCGAACGCGCTGGCGACGGGGCAGACCGTCTACACGCTCAAGCTCGCCGGCCTCACGGAGCAGGACACCGTGGTGCGCCGCGGGCTCGGCTGGCTCTCGGAGCACCAGAGCGCGACCGGTGGTTGGAGCAACAGCGGCGCCGAGCGCGCCGAAGCGATGTGGGCGGTGCTGGGCCTCGTCTCGGTCGACGTCATCTCGCTGGCGATGACCGGCGTGACCGACGGCGAACACGTCACCGCGTCGATGCCGCTGACGTTGACCGCGAAAGACAACACCGGCGCTTCGGTGAAGTCGCTGGAGCTGCGCATCGACGACGTGGTGGTGAAGAAGGTCGACGGCGGCAGCCTCGACTTCACGTGGAACACCTCGGCGCTGAGCACCGGTAAGCACACCATCGACGCCGTCGCGGTGAACGCGAAGGGCACCAGCAGCCGGCGCCGCGTCGAGGTCTACGCCGGCAACGTGTTCATGACCGAGTTCGGCACGCGCTTCACCGACGAGGGCACGCAGGTCACGTTGCGCGACATCGCTCCGGAGTCGATGGCCGCGAGCGTGAAGCTCGACGTCGCCACGGAAGCAGGCAAGAGCGTGTTCTCGACGAAGCTCACCTCACGCCACGGCGCGCTGGCCTTCGTGTTCGGCGGCAAGGGCACCGATGGCAAGCCGTTCGCCGCGGGCCGCTACAAGGCGACGCTCACGTTCCTCAACGAGAAGGGTGAGGCGCTGCAGACCGAGCCGCTGGTGTTCGTGCACGACTCGCTCGAAGCGCAGCAGGCGCGCTACGCCGAAGTGCAGGGCCGGCTCGACCTGGCGCGTGATGGCGCCGGCGCGGCGAACGCGGAGGTCGAGCTCGTCGACGACCTCGGCAACGTGGTGCAGCGCACGCGCAGCAACGCCGAAGGGCAGTACC
>JBEHYH010000514.1:0-4576 GCA_048498275.1 Myxococcota bacterium
GCTCTCGCTCAAGCTGATGAAGGGCGAGCGGCTGGTGTCGAGCGCGATGGTGAATGCGCAAGAAGAGTTCCCCTCCGGCGCCGACGTGCTGTTGACGGAGTCGAACCGGGAAGCCGCGGTGCGCCGCATCGCCGAGAGCGCGGTTCGGCAGGGCCTCGAACGGCTGCAGGCGCCGTAGCTGCTTCATCGCGTGGCCCAGAATGTTCGTCAGGCGACCATTTCGGGGCACGCGCGAAACCTGAGCCACTGAAGTCGAGAGGTGCGGCGCCTGTGCGCGGGGAGAATCGCGAGCGGGCGACAGGCCGCGGAGGTTCGCGCCGACCCACGAACACGACAAAACCGGCGGCCCTCGAAGAGGACGCGCCGGTTGAGTTGATGCAGCGAGAAGAAACTTACTTCGCCGCGGCGGCGAACTTCTTCGACGCTTCGTGCGACAGACGGCCGATGCGGCGGCCGGCGTTCTTGGCGTGCAGCACGCCCTTGGTGGCGGCCTTCGCGAGCGCCGACTCCGCGGCGACGATGGCCGACTTCGCTTTGGTCGCGTCGCCGGTGGCGATCGCTTCACGCGCCGCCTTCACGAGGGACTTCACGTTGCTCTTGACGGCCGAGTTGCGCGCGTTGCGCTTGATGGCCTGACGATTGCGCTTCTGCGCCGACTTGGTGTTCGCCACTTGAGATGCTCCTTGAAAAGGAAACTACGAAAGAGGTCGGGGCCCTTACTGGCCCTGTCCCACACGGTCAAGATGGATCACTTCTTCTCTGCCGCCTTGGCTTGATCCCACAGGGCGTCCATCTGGGCGAGCGTGGCCTCTCCGAAAGGCACTCCCTGCGCCGCGAGGCCTTTTTCGACGACGTGAAACCGGCTCGTAAAACGGCGGTTCGCCGCGCGCATCGCGTCTTCGGGAGGGATGCCCAGCTTCCGCCCCAGATTCGCGAGCGCGAACAGCGCGTCGCCGAGCTCGTGTTCCATGGCCGCGCGATCATTCGAGGCCAGCGCCTCCTTCAGCTCGCCGACCTCTTCGTCGATCTTCTCGACCACGCCCTTCACGTCGGGCCAGTCGAAGCCGATGCGTGAGGCTTTTTCGGTGAGCCGTTCGGCGCGCTGCAGGCCCGGCGCGTCCTTCGGCACGCCATCGAGCACGCTGCCTTCGGTGCCGTTCTTCGCCTTGCGTTCCTTCGCCTTCAACTTCGCCCAGTTCTCGAGCACCTGCGTCGAGTTCTTCGCGACCGCGTCGCCGAACACGTGCGGGTGACGGCGCTCCAACTTGTCGGCGATGGAGTTCGCCACGTCGGCGAGCGTGAAGTGCCCGTTCTCCGCCGCGAGCTGCGCGTGGAAGACGATCTGAAAGAGCAGATCACCGAGCTCTTCAGCGAGCGGAGGCCAGGCGCCACCGGCCGACACGCGGTCCATCTCCTCGAGCACCTCGTAGGCTTCTTCGATGAGGTAGGGGCGCAGGCTCTTGAGGTCCTGCTCGCGGTCCCACGGGCAGCCATCGGGCGCGCGCAGCTTGCGCATGATGCCCGCCAGTCGTTCGAGAGCCGCTCCCGCGTTGCCGTTGTCGCTCATGAAACGCCTCATATACGGTGCGCTGCATGAAGTGGCTGCCGCTGCTGGTGCTCGCTGGCTGTGCTCCCGGAGTCACCGTTCAAGACGCGGGTCGCGCCACCTTCTACGAGTCGATCGATCAAGGCAGTTGCGGCTTCGGTACTGATCACGCGCCATACATCGCCGCTCCGGCGGAATGGATGATGGGCCAGCACGCGCGCGTGTGCGGCACGTATGTGCAGGTCACCTCCGCGGGCGCGCATGGGCCGGATGGTGATGTGAGCTGCGCGAATGGCGAGACCATCACCTTCGAGGTGACCGACACCTGTCCGGCGCAGGGCAACGAGCAGTGGTGCGCCGACCCACACGTCGCCCACTTCGATCTCGGCGCCGCGGCGTTCGCGGCCCTCGGTACGCCGGCCTGCGGAGTGCTTTCCGGGCTCACGTGGCAGTTCGTCGAGATGCCCGGCGACGCGAAGCTGCGAATCCGCAGCAAGGATGGCGTCAACGCGTGGTGGTACGCCTTCTTCGTGTTGGATCACCGCTACGCCCTCGCGCGCGCGGAGGTGAAGGACGCTTCGGGCGGGGCGTGGGTCGAGGCGCGCCACCAGTCGTACAACGCGTGGGTGGTGGAAAACGCGAATGACGGCTTCAAGCCGCCGCTGACGATTCGCCTCACCGATCTCCACGGGCAGGTGGTGACGCTCGACGGCGTGGTGACCAGCCTCGCCGAATCGACAGAGTTCACTACGACGCAACAATTCCCGCCGGGGAAGGGCGGCGGCGATCCGCTGAGCCTGCCGTGAAAGAATGTCGCGGCGTGCGGGTGGCTTGCGTAAGCTCGCGCGCGCTCCGATGAGACTTCTGACGTGCTTGTTGGCGATTGTCCCCACGATGGCGCTGGCGCAGGTCGATCTGGTCGACCCCGACGCGCCGCAACCGTCAGAGCTCCCGCAGAAAAAGAAGAAGGCGCCGGCCGAAGACAGCGATGACGGTGACGGCACGCTGGTCGCGCCGCCGACCGTGAAGAAGGAGCCGGTGAAGAAAGCCGCGCCTCCGCCGGAGCCGGTGAAGACCGCGCCCGAACTCCCGAAGAAACCCGACGCGCCGCGCGTGGTGGTGCGCACGCTGTCTGACGCCGACCTGCGGATGTTGTGGAACAACTGGGCGAACGCGAACGCGTCGAAGAACGCCGCCGCCGAGCTGGCCGCGCGCAAGGAGCTGATGAAGACGCGTGACCTCATCGCGTCGACCGACGCCGAGCTCTGGGCCGTCGGCCTGCTGCGCGCCGCGGAGGTCTGGGAAGACAAGGGTGACAGCGGGGCCGCCGTCGAGATCGCGGTGTCGGCCTCGGAGCTTGCGCCGAACCTGCCGGCGACGTGGTTCCTGCTCGCGAAGCTGTTGATGAAGTCAGACCCGAGCGGCGTCGGCCGGTGGATGGACGCGCTCCGCAAGGGCGTGCAGGCGGAGTTGAGAGACCCGCGCTACCTGCGCCCGCTGATCGCCGACCTCGCCGCGGTGCTGTTGATCTCGCTGGTCGTCACCGCGGCCATCGTGCTCGTGGTGCTCGCGATCCGCCGGTTCCGTTACTTCCTCTACGACTTCCACTTCTTCTTCCCGCGGGCGGCGGCGCGTTGGCAGACCGGAGCGATCGCCGTGCTGTTGCTCTCGCTGCCGCTGGTCTTCCGCATGGGCGTGGCGCCGGCGCTGCTGGGTCTCTTCGCGGCGCTGACGATGTACCTGACACCGCGTGAGCGCGTGGTGGTGGCGAGCCTCATCGGCATGCTCGGCTTCATTCCACTGCTCGCCGCGGCCGTCGTGGAGCGCACCGCGTTCGCCGAGACCGCCGCCGAAGACATCTACCGCATCGAGCGCGGTGGCCCCGGAGTCGACCCGCTGGTGCAGAAGTACGAGAAGCTGATCGCCGAAGACAAGGCCGGGTTCGCCGAGCGCTTCGTGGTCGGCCACTACCACGTGAACCGCGGCCATGTTGAGCAGGCCATCACGCACCTCAAGAGCGCGCTCGCGCTGCGCCCCGACGACGTGCCGGCGAAGCTGGCGTTGGCGAAGGCGTTCTTCCTCCAGGGTGACCTCGAGAACTCGCTCTCGCTCTACGAAGAGCTGCGAAAGTCGTCGCCGAACGCGGTCGCGCTCTATGACCTCTCACGGCTCTACGCGCGGCGCGTGCAGGTGTACGGCGAGTCGAAGCTCACCGAGCTCGACAAGTCGAACGCGGCGCTGAGCGAGGCAAGACAGTTGGACGAGACGCTCCCCGCAATCTCGGGCGACGAGCCGCTCGCGAAGGAGATCATCGGCAACACGTACTTGAAGACGCTGCCGCTCACCGAGAAAGACCTGCTCTCGCTCACCGATGGCGAGGTCGCCGCCAAACGCGTTCGCAGCCAGCTCTCGCAGCAACTGGTCGGCGATGTGCCGTCGTCGGTGGCGCCGTTCTTCCCGCTGCTGGTGGCGTTGGCGCTGGTGGCGCTCGGGTTCCTCGCGGTGCCGCTGGGCGCGGCGAAGGTGTGCACCCGCTGCGGCCGCCCGGTGAGCCGCCGTGGCGACCCGGAGCTCGGCGCCGGCAGTCAGATGTGCAGCCAGTGCGTGAACGTGTTCGCGAAGAAGAACGCGGTCGCGCCCTCGGTGAAGGTGCGCAAGCAGCTCGAGATCGCGCGCTACGAGAGCGGCAGGGAACGGGCGACCACGATCCTCGGCGTGCTCTGGAGCGGCATGGGCCACGTCTTCGCCGGCCAGACGGTGCGCGGCGTGCTGTTCGGCTTCTTCTTCGTGCTGGCCATCGTCGCGGCGGTGTTGAGGGCCGGCGTGGTGCGAGCGCCCTACGAAGGCGCGCCGCTCGGGTTGCGGCTGGTGCCCGCCATCATCTTGTTCCTCATCGTGTACCCGTCGTCACTGTTCGCGCTGCGGAAGAAGACGGCCTGAACCATGGCGCTCAAGGGCACGCTCAAAGACTTCGGTATCGCCGACATCCTGCAGCTCATCGGGCAGCAGCAGAAAACCGGCGTGCTGACG
>JBEHYH010000515.1:0-4491 GCA_048498275.1 Myxococcota bacterium
TGAGCGGCTGCCGACCGTCACGAAGAGCAACGTGGGGATCGCGCTCGACATGGTCAGCGAGCCTGAGACAGCGACTCCGACCGCGAGGCGGTACACGAGCAGCGAGCTCGCGTCGTTGAAGAGACTCTCGCCTTCGAGGATCACCATCAGCCGGTGCGGAGGGCGCAGTTGTTTGAGCACCGCCGTCGCGGCCGCCGCGTCGGGAGGCGCGACGATGGCTCCAAGCGCGATGGCCGACGACCACGGCATGTCGGGGACCAGCGCGTGCGCGACGAACGCCACCGAGACCACCGTGAGCCCGACCGCGCCCAACGCGAGGCTGGTGATGGCCTTCCAATTCTCCTTGAGGTCTCGCTGCGACGAATCGAACGCGGCATCGAGCAGCACCGGCGCGACGAAGAGCGTGAGCGCGAGTTCAGGGTCGAGCGTCAGCCCCGGCAGGTTCGGCATCAACGCGATGACCGCACCGGCGAGCGCGACGATGGCCGGGTACGGAGAGCCGATGCGCTGCGAGAGCGCCGCCAGCAGTGCACCGCCGAGCAACAGCGCGATGATCAACTCGAAGATCTGCACGGCCGACGATTTACCGGCTTATTGCAGGGTGCGGACAATCTTCGGAGCGACGCCGGTCGACTCCAGCAACGCCGCCAGCCGCTTCTTCGCGATGCCGTTCTCGTGCCCCACACGCCGCGCGAGGATCAGCTCGTTCTTGAGCGAATGTTCCCACCCCGCGAGCTCGGTCACGGTGACCTGGTAGCCGTGCGCTTCCAGCACCAGCGCGCGAATCACGTTGGTCAGGTGCGAACCGAACTCACGCCGATGCCACGGGTGCGAAAACAGCGCCTGCATCGACGAGTCGACCTTCGGGCGCGCGTCTTTGAGCTGCTGCGCGACCTCCGCCTGGCAACACGGCACGAGCGCGATGTGTTCAGCCTTGCGGGTGATCGCCACGGCCATCGCGTCATCGGTCGCGGTGTCACACGCGTGCAGCGCGGTCAGCAGATGAATCTTGTCGGGGTACTTCGCGGCGTCGATGTGCGCGGTCTCGAAGCGCAGGCGGTCGAAGCCCAACACCTTCGCGCGCTCGGTGCCATTCTTCGAGAGCTCCGGCCGTGACTCGACGTTCACCACTTCGCCGCCGGCGCGATCCTTGAAGAACAGCTCGTACAGCACGAAGCCGAGGTACGCGTTGCCGCTGCCGACATCGACCACGACCGGCGCTTCCACACCTTCGAGCGAAGGTTGGAGCAACCCGACGAAGTGATTGACCTGCTTCAGCTTGCGGCGCGCGTCGGCGTTGAGCTGCCCGTCACGCGTGACGAGATGCAGCGTCTTGAGCAACTCGATCGACTGGTTTTCGAGCAGCTCCCGTCGCACCTGCTTCGCGGGAACCGACTCGCGCGCCTTGTTTCCGCGCTCGCTCGGACCGGTCATGCTGGCCGCCGCCCCGCCTGGTCGCTCGCTGGCTGATTCATCAGACCGCGACGACTTCGACGATCTCAGGGCACGCCTCCTTGAGGCGCGTCTCGATGCCCATGCGCAACGTCGCCGTCGACGAGGGGCACCCGGCGCAACTGCCCTGCATGTGCAGGTACACCGTGTTGTTCTCGATGCGGTCCAACGTGATGTCGCCGCCGTCGTTGGCGACCGCCGGGCGAATCTCGAGGTCGAGGATCTCTCGGATGCGCTGCTCCGTCGCGCCGCCGCCGCCAGCCGAAGCCGCCGCGAGCCACTGCTCGAGCACCTCCGGCTTCACCACCGCGTCTCCCGCGGTGAGGTGATTGTCGAGCGCCATCATCACGCCGTCGTTCAACTCGTCCCACTCCCCCGCGTCGCCCTTGGTGACGGTGACGAAGTTGGTACCGAGCATCACCGCGGTGACGCCCTTGATGTCGAACAGCTTCTGCGCCAGCGGCGACTTCTCGTTCGCCACTTCGCGGGTGGTGAAGTTCATCGCGCCACGAGGCAGCAACGAGGTGTCGACGACGTACTTGAGCGTGCTGGGGTTCGGCGTCCACTCGAGCTGAATGTTCACGGACATTTGGAAAGGCTCCTTGTGGGCAGAAGTAAAGACTTGGGCGCTCGAATGCAAGCGCACGGCCTGTCAGGTCAGCAAATCCGACTCGGGCTTGATGTCGGCGATGTCCATCTCCAGCTCGATGGGCAGCGCGGTCTCGACCTCCAGCTCGGTGGAGATGATGTCGAGCTCCTGTTCTGATTTCTCGCCTTCGAGGATTCTGGTGACCGGCTTGCTGACCTTGGCGATGCCGGGCTTGGAGCCGGGCAGCGGCAGCAACTGGTTCGCCTCGCGCACGTGCTGCACGAGCTGCCGGGCCAGGAGGTCGACCATCTGGAACGCGAAGCGATGACCCGACTGAAAGAGCGTGTCGAAGTGCTGGTCGCTCATCTTGAGCAGGGTGGCGGGGCCGGTCGTCAGACAGCTCGCCGAACGAACGCCCTGGTCGATGCAGGCGACGACGCCGAACATGGTGCCCGCCGGGAGGTTCGCCAGCGTCTTGCCGTTGCGGCCCACCGACACCTCGCCCTCGAGGATGAAATACGCGGCGTCGGCCTTCTCGCCCTCGGCGAAGATCGGCGTCATCGTCTCGACCTGAATCACCTCGAGCTTCTGCGCGAGCGCGAGCTTCACCACCGCCGGCAGCGCGTGGAACGCGGGGTAGCGATCGATCATCTCCGCGCTCGCCCGTGGCCCGCGCGGCAGCGAGGGGGTTTCGACCTTCGCCGTGCCCGATGGAACGATGCGCTCGTTCGTCGCCCGGAGCCGCGCGCAGAGGTCGAGACAGATCTTCCGCAGGATCTTGAACGCCGCGGGCCTGAACGACGCGCGCATGGCGTGGAATTCCTGCGCGTCGATCTGCTGCGCGGGGCCCGACTGCGTGACGATGGCGGTCCCTGAACGCGGGCCGTCGTCGATGAGCGCCATCTCGCCCAGCACGTCGCCCTTCCTGGCGTAGGCGACGGCCACGGGGCGCTGCTGACTCGCGGTGGTCGCGACCGAGACCTCTGTCGTATCGGCGAGCACCCACATCGCCTTGCCGGGAGCGCCTTCGGCGAACAGCACGTCGCCCGCCGACAACTCCACCGGGTGGAAGAGCGTCAGCACGTCATTCAGATCTGCATCATCGACCAGCGAGAAGAGCGGAATCGAGCGGATGAACTGCGCCAGCGCGGGGTTCCCCGACATCGAACACGCTCCTTCAACCAACGACGCGATTGCGGCCAGACTTCTTGGCCTTGTAGAGGTTGGCGTCGGCGACCTTGATGAACTGCAGGGTCTCGGTCATGTCGCCGGTGAGATCGGCGACGCCGATCGACAGCGTCACCTTGATGTCTTTGCCTTCGAAGATGAAGTGATGGTCTTCGACCATCCGCCGGACCTTCTCGGCGAGCTTGCGGGTGTTGTCGCCGCCCGACTCGGGGATCACGTAGGCGAACTCCTCGCCGCCGTAGCGCGCGAAGCACTCTTCTTTGCGCACGCGCGGTTTGATGATGCCCGCCATCTCACGCAGCACGTAGTCGCCGGCGAGGTGACCGTTCACGTCGTTGATCTGCTTGAAGTGATCGATGTCCATCATCATCAACGACAGCGCGCGCTGGTAGCGGTGACCGCGGCCCATCTCACGCTCGAGAAACTCGAGGAAGAAGCGCTTGTTGCTGATCTGCGTGAGACCGTCGTTGATGGTCAGCGAGTAGATCTCTTCGTAGTACTGCTGCTCGATGTTGTTGCCGGACAGGAACTTGAAGATGGCGGAGCCGATCTTCACGAGGTCTCCGTTGCGCAGCGGCTGCTCTTCACGAATCTCCTCGTCGTTGAGGTACGTGCCGTTGGTCGAGCCGAGGTCCTTGACGAAGTAGCGCCCGCCCCGCTGCGTGACCTGCGCGTGGCGGCGGCTCACGTTGTCCATGTCGACGGTGACGAAGTTCCCGTCTTCGCGGCCGACGGTGAACGTGTCGTCTTCGATGAGCGGGTATTTCTTCCCGAGAAACGGCCCGGCGATCATCACCAGACAGCTCTCTCCGCTGGCCCGCAGGTCCTGCAGCTTCTGAATCTTGGTGACGCGCGTTTCGCCGCTCATCGGGGTTCATTTTCTAGCACAGGGGGTTCGTTTTCCCGCCTCCGCCGCACGCTCACCCGCCTAAATTGCCCGCATGCGCCGCTGGTTAGGAGTTATTTCCACACTCGCACTGACCTGTTGCGCAACGCCCGCGACGCGCTGGCATTCCGAGCTCGAAGGGCAGCGCACGACGGCGTACGAGCACCAGTGCCTGCTCAAGCGCGAAACGCGGGGCCCGATCGTGTACTTCGCGACGGAAGAAGCAGGGAAGACGCAGTGGCTGTTCTGTAACGGAGCGACGGTGACGCAGCGAGAAGGCGGCCGGCCCGTGTACGACGCGAGCGCGACCGCGAAGCAACTGAAGAGCTCGCCGCAGGAACAGGACTATCTCGACGCCGCGGCGGCGTTCGCTCCG
>JBEHYH010000516.1:0-4486 GCA_048498275.1 Myxococcota bacterium
CCGTACACCTCGTACCTCGTCATCGAAGACACGCCGGTGCAGCCGGTGGTGCGCAATCAGCCGCCGCCTCCTCCTGTCGCCTCTCCGTGGACGCCGATGGCCAATCGCGCCGGTGGCAGCAGCGGCTTCTCGATGGACGAAGAATCTCGCAGCCGTGGGGTCGCGCCTGAACCGAAGAAAGCGCCCGCTGCCGAAGCGGCTCCGAAGATGGACGTGGCCGATGGCCTGGGTGGCATCGCGGCATCGAAGGCCGTGCGCAAGATGAAGGAAGAAGACAAGGCGCCCGACGATTCGTCTCCGGCCCGCGTCGCGTCCGGCCGCACGTTCATCTACCGGAGCGGTGGCTGGGTCGACTCCGAGGCCGCGAGCGCGCCGAAGCAGCTCAAGGTGAAGTACCTGTCTGACGCGTACTTCGAGCTGCTCAAGGCGAAGCCGGAGCTCAAAGCCGCGCTCGCGCTCTCGGACCGCCTCGTCATCGTGGTCGCGAAGGGCAAGAGCATCGTCATCGACCCCGGCGCGGGCGAGACGAAGGCTGAAGCAGTCACGGCGTTCCTGAAGTAATCGCGAGCTTCACCTTCCGCGGCCTGCGCATGGTGCTCCACGCGCAGGCCGTCGTCGTTTTGGCGGGGCGAATCGATTCCTCCCGACATGGAATGTCATCGCTGCGGGTTCACTGGAAAGCCTGACGCGCTGCTGTAAGGTCGCCGCGCTCGCGCGTTGGCCACGCCGCGAAAAAGGTTGTCGACCCGAAATGTCGTTCAGAACTCTCGCGACTCTCTTCGCAGTGTGCGCGTTCAGCGCGTGTTTCACCGCAACGTCAGAACCCGACTGTCTTCGTGACGGCACGTGCGAGTGCAAGGTCAACGCCGACTGCGACGGAGGCGCGCTGTGCGTCGACGGCACGTGCTTCGTGGTGCCCGACGCGGGCCGCCCCGGTGAGCTCGGTTGGCCCTGCCAGGCTGACAGTGAATGCCTCTTCGGTCCGTGTCTGCCTGCGGGCCCGGGCAACGGCCGCGTGTGCAGCGCTCCCTGCGGAGCCGGCGCCGACGCCGGTTGCGACAAGGGCTACGACTGCAAGCAGGGCCTCGACGCGGGCACGTTCCTCTGTGCGCCGCCGATTCGCGTGCAGTGCCTCCCGTGCTCCACCAACGCCGACTGCAATGCGATCGGCGACCTCTGCACCGCCATCGGTGACGCGGGCACGTTCTGTACGACCGATTGTTCGCTCACCGGCACGTGCGCTCCGGGCAGCGTGTGCCGCGCGACCGGCGGAGGAAATCGGCAGTGCATCCCCACCAGCAATACGTGCGAGTGCAGCCAGGTCACCGCCTGCCTCACGCGCGCGTGCAAGCGCACCAACCCGCTCGCGACGTGCTTCGGCGTCGAGACCTGTCAGCCCGACGGCACGTGGGACGGCTGCGACGCGCTCGACGCCGCGCAGGAGGTCTGCGACGGCATCGACAACGACTGCGACGGGCTGACGGATCAGGCCGACGACTCGCTCTCGACCGTCGGCGTGCCCGGCTACCCGAACTGCACCAAGGGCCTGACGTGCAACGGCCTGTGGAGCTGCCGTGGCCTCACCGATGGCGGCTTCGCGTTCCAATGCTCCGCGCCCGACCCGGAGCCCGAGGTGTGCAACGGCGCCGACGACGACTGCAACGGGCAGATCGACGACGGCCTCCGCAACGCGCTCGGCGAATACACCGGCGTGCGCGCGTGCGGCACCTGCGCGACCGACTGCTTCGAGGTGCTCGAGAACCTCGCGAAGGACGGCGGCGTGACGGTGGCCGGCGCCGCGACGTGTGAGCTCCGCGGCGCGCAGCGCACCTGTGTTCCGCGCCTCTGCGCGAAGGGCTCGTACCTGACGCCGCCCGGCGCGAACCCGCAGATCTGCGAGCGCGCGGTGACCTCCCAATGCCGCCCGTGCACCGCGAACGAAGACTGCCGCGTGCCCGGCGACGAATGCGTGCAGGTGGGCGAAGACCCGATCAAGTCGTGCGCGCAGAGCTGCGATGTGACCTCGACCTTCGAGGGCTGCACCGGCACCACCGGCACGCAGGACTGCTGCCCCGACGGCAATACGTGCCAGCTCACCGGCGGCAAGAAGCTGTGCGTGCCCGATGGCGACAGTTGCTCGTGCACGCCTGAACGCGCGGGGCTCTCGCGCTCGTGCTTCGTCACCGCCGGCGCGGCCACGTGCATCGGCGCGCAGGTGTGCGATGGCGCGGGGAGCTACGGCGCCTGCGACACGTCTCAGACCTCGCTCGAGTTCTGCGACGGCAAAGACAACGACTGCGACTCCGTCATCGACAACGGCTTCATCGACACGCAGGGCATGGGCAGCGGCACCTACGACACCAACGAGCACTGCGGCATGTGCAACAACAACTGCGTCGCGCGGTGGAGCCCCACGATTCAGCACGCGAACGGTGGCTGCGTGGTCGGCAACGCGACGACCGCGTGTCAGATCGTGAGCTGCACCAACGAGACCATCAGCGGCGGCGGCGCGTGCCGTGTCGACGGTGATTGCGGCAGCGGTTCGACGTGTCACCCCGTGTATCGCCAGTGCGTGCAGAGCTGTTCTTCGGGCAGCCCGTGTTCAGGCGGCGCGACGTGCACCAACGGCTTCTGCGCGAAGAGCTGCACCGGTGACGGTGACTGCGCGGGCTCGAAGTGCATCAGCGGCGCGTGCGGCTTCACCTATCAGTTCGTCAACGCCGACACCGACGACACCAACGGCTGTGAATGCGCGGCGAACCCTGCGGTCGCCGACGAGCCGGAGCACTTCGAGACGTACCCGGTGGCGGGCCTGCCGTACATCGATCGCAACTGCGATCAGCTCGATGGCGTGCAGGCGACGTCGCTCTTCGTGTGGGCGCAGTCGAGCTCGAGCCAGGGCACGCGCGTGAACCCGTACCAGACGATCTCGGAGGCCGTCGCCGCGTTCAGGCCCGGCGTGCACACCGCGATTCTCGTCGCGCAGGGCACGTACGCCGAGCAGGTCGTGCTGCGGAATGGCGTCAAGCTCTTCGGCGGGTACCAGGCCGGCTTCGCGAAGCGCGACATCGTGTTGTTCCCCACGCTCATCGAAGCGGCGGAGCCGGGCGTGACTGACAAGCGCGGCACGGTGAACGCCGAAGACCTGTCGAGCCCGACGGTGCTCAACGGCTTCACCATCCGCGGGTACGACGTGAACTCGCGGCCGACCCCCGGGAGCCCGGCGACCAACAGCTACGCGATCTACGTGCGCAGCTCGGCGCAACTGACCATCTCCAACAATCACGTGGTGGGCGGTCGCGGAGGCGATGGCACTCCAGCGCAACCCGGCAGCGCGGGCGTGAACGGGGGCGCGGGCACCAACGGCGTCGCGGCGCGTGAATGCGCCTCGCCCAACTGCACCAACGAGACGCAGCAGGGTGGCGCGGCCGGCATCAACACCGCCTGCAGCGCGCCCGGCAACCCCGGAGCCGGAACCAATCTGCAACTCGACCCGCAGTCGTACGGCGGCGGCGGCTTCAACGGGCGCGGCGGCTCGAACGCCATCTACCAACACTCCGACCCGTCGCAGGCGCAGTTCTGCAAGTACGACTGCACCGTGCCCGGTGACGGGCTCTCGGGCGGCGCGGCGCAGAACGGCGGTGACGGCACCGCGACGGGCGCCGGGCGCGGCTGCACCGTGCCCCGGGGAGTGATCAACGGCAACGACTGGGTCACCACGCTGGGCACCGCCGGCGCGAATGGCACGCCGGGGAGCGGCGGCGGCGGCGGTGGTGGCGGCGGCTGCGTGCGCAACCAGAACCCCGCGACCTGCACCATCGGCAATCGCGTCGGAGATCTCGGCGGCACCGGCGGTGGCGGTGGCGCGGGCGGGTGCGGAGGCGGCGCGGGCTCGGTCGGCGCGGGCGGCGGCGGCTCGTTCGGCATCTTCGTGATCGGCGTGGCGCCCACCATCGAAGGCAACCTCATCGACTTCGGCTACGGCGGCTTCGGCGGCAACGGAGGCTCCGGCGGGTACGGCGGCCTCGGCGGCGCGGGCGGTCGCGGCGGCTTCAACACCACTGCGGCGTGGTGCGCCGGGCAGGGTGGCCCCGGAGGCCGCGGCGGCAACGGCGGCGCGGGCAGCGGCGGTGGCGGTGGCTGTGGCGGCTCGGTGTTCGGCATCGCCGGCACGTCACTCCCCACCTCGCAGTACCAGGCGCGTAACACGCTCCCGATCCCCGCGGCGCCGGGCGTCGGCGCGGGCGGCCTCGGAGGTCCGTCTCCCGCGGGCAACAGCTTCAAGGGCGCCGACGGCGCGTCGGGCACCCTCTTCAGCGTGGAGAGCTTCTGATGAAAACGCTCGACACTCAGGGCCTCGCTTCGCTTCGTTCCGGCCCGTCTCCCACGGGAGAGACTGCCGCGTGGGGAACCCCAACGTTGGGCCTCCGGCGCGGGTCTGACCCGACGGGAACCCCAACGTTGGGCCTCCGGCGCGGGTCTGACC
>JBEHYH010000517.1:0-4458 GCA_048498275.1 Myxococcota bacterium
CGCAGGCTAGGTGATCTGATCGAAGACTCAGCGGCGACGCCGGTGGTGGCAGGGGCCGACGAGGGGCGGGAGCTCCGCGTACTCAAAATCAGTTCGGCCGGTGCCTGGGACGGTTTGTCCGAAGTTGAGGAGCCAGGCGGGGAAAGCAACGAGGCGATCTTGAAGGCGCGACTTCGCTGATGCTGTTTGCCCCCTCACCCCTCGCTTCGCGAGACCCTCTCCCGCGCGCGGGAAAGGGGACTCGTTCGACTCACGCGGCGAGTTTGCGAGCGAGTTCTTCCGGCGAAGAGATTCCACTCACGGTGACGCCTTCGAGTGCACGCGCCGTGCGCTCCATCGACTCACCTTGTTCCGTCAGCACGATGAAGGGCATGTGCAGGTTGTTGAGCCGCGCCCACGCGCAGACGTCGAGCACCTTCGGCCCGGGCACGGATGCATCAGCGACGATGATCGCCGGCGTGCGATGCCCCGGCTGATTCACGAGCAGGGTGATGTAGTCGTACAGCTCCGCGCCATCTTCGAGGTTGAGCACGGTGTACCCGGCGGTCTCGAAGGTGTGCGTCAGCACGTCTTCGAGCAGTTGCGATTCGGTCACGATGACGACGATTCCGGTGTGCATGGTTTCTCGTTTCAGGGGTTGAAGAGCGCGCGCACCGCGGCCACGAGCGCGTCGTCGGGGAGAATGAACTCGAGCCCCATCGCTCGCCCTTCGACCCACGCGACGCGAACGATGACGTCGAACACGCGCGTTCCCGGCAGACGAATCATCGTCAGCACCATGGTGCCCCGGGGCAAAGGTGCGTTGGTCACCACTCCGGCGCCGCCTTCGCTGACGTCGAACACTCTGTCGGGTGCGCGTTGCTCGAGGGTGAGCAGCTCCGCGGTGGCGCCTTCAGAGAGGAGCGACAGTCGCGAGGTGCGCTCCGGCAAACGGTGCAATGCGGCCACGCTGGACATCACAGATTCCTCTCTCTCCCGGCTCGCGGTGATGACCGGTGACGTCGAGGAAGCGTGAATTTTTCCAGGCGGGAATTTCGCCGCGCAACGTGATGATCGATTTCAGGTGAAGTCGCACACGAACGGAGCGCACCCCAACCCCGGAGTCCGCATGCGCCTCACTTCCTTCAGTCTGTGGTCGATGTCTCTGCTCGCCGCGTGTTCGGGCGAATCTGGTGTGACCGACGCGGAGGTCGACGCCATCAAGACGTCGCGAGCGAGTCTCGTCAGCGCTGACTCCGACGCGACGGTGGGCGTGATGCACGTTCGCCTCGCGTGGGGCCTGTTGGCGTGGGCCGGCCGTGGGGCGAAGGAGTCGACAGTCGATTGGACCGGCGGCGCGGCGTTGAGCAACGGCACCGCGAGTCTCGACATGACGACGTTCTTCGAGAAGGGCGACGTGCCGGTCGAAGGTGCCGCGAACGAAGTGAAATGGGCGTCGCATACGCACCCGCACTTCGACGGCATCATCGCGACGCTGGCGCCGGGGAGCGCGGACGACACGTTGCGCATCACGACGCCGGGCTTCACCAAAGAACTCTCGGTCGCCGACTTGAACGCCGCGGGCGAGTTTCGTTTCAACGTCGACGACGCGGGTCACGAGTTCTCTATCTCCGCGATCCCCGATGAAGACGCGGCGTGCAGCTACTTCGTCGTCGGGTTCTCGCGCGGCGCCGCGTTCAAGGGGCTGGTGTTGAGCAAGCTGGGTGACCGCGACGGCAAGCTGCGCTTCGAAGTGAATGACGGCGCCATCACCGCTGACCTGCTCGACAGCGAAGGCGCGATCATCGACAGCGGCGCGGGCACGGTCGACGAGCGCACGCAGTCGTTCAGCATCACGCTGGGCAAGAGCACGGTCACGGGGCTCTACACGCCGGCGACGTATTCGACGCGTGGCAGCTTCCAGGCGCAGGCGCGCTGCGCGCTCTGAGCCGAGCGCTTCAGAAGAACTTGAGCGTCGAGGAGTAGGTGATCATTCCCCGGAACTCGGTGCCATTCACCGCGATGGGGTCGAGCGAACCGCTCACCAGGTCTGGCGTGTTCGCCTTGATGAAGCCCACGCTGAACAGCACACCGATCTCCGTGCGGTACAGCTTGCGCTCGATGTCCATGCTCGCCGTCCACCCGTAGCGATTGATGCTCTGCGCATCGAGGCTCCCGGTGATGGCGTTCGGCGAATGGTCGGTGAAGAAGCCGGTGCGGAGCCCGCGGCCGCCCACGTAGAACTCCGCGCCGACGTTGACGTTCACCACCGGCAGCAACCGCATCATGTTGAGCGTCGCGCCGGTGGTGAGGTCGCGCTCCGAGACGTACTGCAGCGGGGTGTGCACCGAGAGGTCGGCGGCGATGGCCCACTTCTTCGTCACCTCGTACGCGAGGCCGAGATTGAAACGCCACGGGAGCTCGTACCGGGACTCGACTTTTTGATCGAGCGACTGGTGCACCAGCTTCCCATCGGCGTCGGTGACCGTGATGCGCCCGTTGTTGTCGCCCCAGCCGAACACCGACGTAATCGGCAGTTGAATCGAGAGCCCCGCACGGAAGCCGTTCAGCGGCTTCCACTGCATTCCGAACGCGAGCCCGTGGCTGATCGACTTGCGAGATTCCTTGAGCGTCGCGGTGACGATCTTGCCGTCGGTAAAATGGTCGAGGAAGACGGTGCCGTCGAACTGCCGGTACATCGCCACCACCGAGAGCCCGATGCCGATCTCGTCGGAGAAGCGGTACGCCACCGAGTTGTAGATGGCGTACACGCGCTCGGTCGAATTGATCAACGCCTGCGAGTCGGCCGTCGACACGTTGGTGCCGAGCACCACGTCGAACGGCGCGAGCACGCTGACGCCGAGGCCCCAACGGTCTGAGAGATGAATCGGCCCGAGGTCGAGGCCGCGCCACTCGAAGCTGTAATTCGAGGGGATGAGCTGGAACCCGAACGTCGGCGTGTTCGAGGTCTGCCCGAACTGCGACGAGAGCCTGGTGAGTGAACCGGCGAGCACGTTGCCCGACACGTCGCCGATGAGCGCCGCGTCGCCGAACGCGATGGTCGCCGGGTTGTAATAGGTGTTGCCCGCGCCGCGGCCCAGCGCGGTCGCCGCTCCGCCCATGCCCGTGCTGCGAGGCGCGACCGGGTAGCCCTGGTAGTTCTGCGAGAGAACGACGCTGATCAGGAGCGCGCTGATCATTCGAGCCTCATGCGGATGCCGACCTGCACCCCGCCGAAGAACCACTTCTGTTGCCACGCGATGGTGTCACCGACCAGCGAGCCGCGCAGAATCGGCACGAAGCCGGTGAGCGACACGTAGAACGCGAGAAACGATTCGCGTGGCCACTCGCCACCTATTCGTAAGCCGAGCGCCATGATGGGCTGCCACGTCACGCTCAAGCCGGGCGCGTTGTGTGGCTCGAAGAGCATCACGCCTCCCCGGCCGACGGCGCAGCCCATCAATTCACCGGTGAGAATCGGGTGTTCGTAGCAGACGCCGGTGAGGCCGCCGAAGCTGGTCACGCTGATCGACGAGTTCGCGTCGTCGTTGCCCACCGTGCTGGGGATGAGGCCCCACGTCTCGATGATGGCGGCCCAGTTCCTCCCGCCGAGCCGGAAGCCGAACGAGAGGCCGAGCGGCGCGGTCGGTTGATTCGCCCACTCGTTGATGAAGCCGAGTCGAAACCGCAGTTGCACCGAGCCCGGTCGATCGATGACCGCCGGCAGGTCGGAGATGATGACCTCCGTGCCCGCGTCGTACGGCGTTACACCGTCGTGACCGACGCCCGCGTCCAACGAGGGCTGGTAGTGCTCGTCGAGGCCGGCGTCGCTGTGCATCTCGGGGATGGTGCCCGCGTCGGGCTCCAGCATTTCGGGCGTGTTGGTGAGCGCGTGCTCCGGCTCCTCCGCGGCCCCGGTGACTCCTGAACTCACGAGCAAGAGAAGCAGCAGCACGCGGCGTGTCTGGTGGAGTGGTCCGATGAAGTCAAAGGCCTTTGTGATGCTGGCGCCGCCAGTGCAAGTTGGGTAGCAGCGCGCGCATGCCCCGCCGCCCTGAAATCAAGAAGGTCCTGCTCATCGGCTCCGGCCCCATCATCATCGGTCAAGCGTGTGAGTTCGATTACTCGGGCACGCAGGCCATCAAGGCGCTGAAGGAAGAAGGCATCGAGGTCGTGTTGCTCAACAGCAACCCCGCGACCATCATGACCGACCCCGAGTTCGCGCACCGCACGTACCTCGAGCCCATCACCGTCGAAGCGGCCGAGCGCATCATCGCGCAGGAACGGCCCGACTCGCTGCTGCCGACCATGGGCGGTCAGACCGCGCTCAACCTCGCGAAGGCGCTCGCGGAGCAGGGCATCCTCGAGAAATACGGCGTGAAGCTCATCGGCGCGTCGCTGCCCGCCATCAACAAGGCTGAAGACCGCAAGCTCTTCAAGGAGGCGATGGAGAAGATCGGCCTCGAGCGCCCCCGCGCC
>JBEHYH010000518.1:0-4453 GCA_048498275.1 Myxococcota bacterium
GTATCAACCCAGCAGGCGTGAGCGAGGTGGCCTCCAACCCCGCGCTCCTCGATTTGCAATTCTACCAGGTGCCTCCGAAGACCATTTTTGCGCCGAGCGTCACCGTCGATCACGCCACGTTCAACCTCGAGAACTATCTGGTCACCGGTTACCTCACCGGCATCGAGAGTCAGGTCTCCATCACGAACGGCGGCTCGATGTACGGCAACATCGCGATGACGGGAGGGGCGCTCGATTTCAACGGCGGTCTCGCGGTCGGTAACGCGCGGTTTTCGACCAACGGCGCCGTGCAGCACCCTGAAGAAGTGGGCGCGCTGGTGTTGTCGAACGTCACGCTCTCGCCCGGCGGCATTCGCAACGTGACGTTCTACTCGCCGGAGGTGTTCCAATATAACGCGTGTGACTGGGTCAACACCCCCGGGTGCCAGCAGGGGTATTCGTGGCAAGCGGTGATGGCCCCTGGCATCGCGCTCGTGAGCAACGGCACGAGTCAAAACTGGATCCACGACAACGTGTTCAAGGGGTGGGTCACGCTGGCGGTCAACGCGACGCAGGTGCTGGTCGAGCGCAACGTCATGACCCAGTACGGCGAGGGGAGCTATTGCCTGGGCCCGGGCTTCTGTTTCCAACAGGTGCCCGTCACCGTCACCACGAGCGAGAGCGGCGTGGTGAGACAGAACCAGATCACGGCGTTGCCCGAGGCGAGCACCGCGCTGTACTTCAACGGTGGCTATCAGGGCGCGCAGGAGATCACGGACAACGTGATTCGCGGAGCGCGCTCCGCCGCGAACGTCAACGGCATCCAGGGCGTGCCGGTCTTCATCAGCGGAAATACCCTCTCGGGCACTCAGACCGCTCTCTCGACGTTTTACTCCCGCGTCGAGCACAACGTTTTCATCGCGCCGATTGGCATCGAGGGCGTCCCGCGCACCACGCGGTGGAACGTCTTCAACGGGAACGCCAGGTATCTGTCGACGCCCGAGGAATACGGCTTCTTCCAGTACTCAGCGCCCGACGTGTGTGACCCCAACTACGGCGAAGACTGGTGCTCGGAAGACAGCTTCAACGTCATGGTGCCCAACCTGCGGTTGGACTCGCAGTTGCGGCCCACCGCCGCGACGCCGTGTGCAGCGATGCGCACCACCGGCACGACGACCGAAGCGCCGCTGCTGGCGAGCTTCCCCATCGACCTCGCCGGCAACGCGCGCACGCCGCCGTACAGCGCGGGCGCCTGGGAATCTGATGGCGCGTGTGCCTGTGTCATCAACGAACACGTGCAGGGGAACGCGTGTGTCGCGTGTCAGAGCGGCACCACCAACTCCGCGGGCGACGACGTCGATGGCCCCGACACGCTCTGCGACGGCACGTTGTGCGGAGCCAACGAGTACGTCAGTTGGAACTCCTGTCTGCCGTGTGCCGCCGGTTCGGTGCGGCCCGGGGGTGACGACTCCGCTGGCGCTGATACGTCGTGCACCGACGTCATCTGCGCGGCCACGCAGCACGTCGTGAATCACGCCTGCGTCGCGTGCGCGGCTGGCTGGCTGGCGGGAGGGAACGCGACCGGCCCCGACACGACGTGCATGGAGTTCCCGTGCGAGCTGAACGAACACGTGGTCGCGCATGCGTGCGTCGCGTGCCCCGCCGGCACCATCGCCGGTGGGTACCCGAGCGGCCCCGACACCACCTGTCAGACCGGCGTGATCCCCGTGCCTGCGGTTTCATTCTCGCTCGACGAAGCGGCTGCCCCGGCGGTCGATTCCGTCAGTGGGTTGCTCGCGTTCGCTGGAGGAACTCCGGCCTGGAGCGCCGCGCCCGTCACGCAGACGGGGCACTCGGTGAGCTTTGGCGGGAGCGACTATCTCGAGGTCGATGCCAACGCGCTCCAGAACCCGAGCGGCGATTTCTCCGTCGAGTTCTGGATGAAGCCCGGCGCCTTCCCCGTCGATTTTGAGTCACCGGTCTGCTCGCGCAGCTACGGAGGTGGGTCGGCCGGGGGCTACGTGTTCTACGTCGATGGCAATGCGCGGCTTTCGTTCTGGGTGGGCTCCGGCAGCCTCGGTTGGACCGTCACCGAAGGCCCGGTGCTCACGCGCAACACCGCCTACCACGTGGTGGGAAGCTGGTCGGCGAGCACGCAGGTGATGTCGTTGTTCCTCAATGGCCAGCTCGTCGCCTCGACGCCGGGCGTGACGGTGGTGCCCAACACCACGCGGCCGATGCGCATCGGAGCCGGCACGACCGAAGGCGGCCCGACCTTGCTGTTCGTCGGCAGCGTCGACGACGTCGCGGTGTTCCCGACGGCGTTGTCGCAGCAGGTCGTGCAGTCGCGTTACCTCGACGGCGTCACGCCTTGAGCGACGAGCTCAACGGGCAGCGGTCGCAGGCGTGATGTCGATGCGGCAGCGCACCACGAGGCCATCGGCGCTGTTCTCGATCTTCTGTTCGCGCACCCAGTAGGCGAGCGCGTGCGTTTCAGACACGAGCGCGTCGACACACTGCTGCTGGAGCTGCGCGACCGATTGCTCTGCGTTGCCCTGCTGCGTGAGCCAGAACGAGGTGCGCCTGGAGTTCGACTCGATGACTCCGTATTTCGGCTTCGCGTCGAGCTTCCGCGCGATGGCGTTCACCGCGTCTTTGCCCGCGTCGACGGTGTCGCTCATCAGATGGTCCGGCATGTTGACGTGAACGCAACCAGACGCGACCAGCGACAGCACGACGAGCAGTGGAGTTCGCATGACCGGTCAGTTGCCAACCCGCGCCCAGACGATCCCTCGTCAGAGACGACACGCGCCCACAGCGTTCAGGGCAGCTTCGGCAGCGCGCGAGCGATCGTCCATGTCAGCGCCGGCAATTCTCTGCGCGCCCACTTCAGGTCGACAGAACCCGGAGCGATGAAGTGAGTCCGACACGCCTGATGCGTCACGCCGAGCAGCAACACATCGAGCGCGCCCTGGCCTGCGTCGCCTTCAGGAATCACGTCGAGTGCCGCGAGGTGTGAACAGAGCGCTTCCTTCAAGCTCCGCTTCGTTTCGCGCACGCCGTCGCGATAGCCGCTGTCGAGGTCGAGCGAGAGCGCCTGGTACATGAATCGCGCTTCGTTCTGATGGCCCGTCACCCAGTCGAGATGCGCCTCAACCAGCGCAATCACCGCCGTCTTCGCGGTCTTCGTTTTCAGCACGCGCTCGGTGACGAACGAGTATCGCCGCTCGAACGTGCGCTCGAGCAGCGCCGCGATGACCTGCGGCAGCCCGTGTTCGAACAGGTGGTACACGCTCGATGGGCTCGCACCGGCCGCCTTGCGAATGTCTTCGATGCCGGTGTGCACGAGGCCGCGTTCAGCGAAACAGCTCAACGCCGCGTCGAGCAGCGCCTCTCTTCGTGTCGTGCCGTCTTGTCTCGCCGCTGCCACGGCGCCTGCATAACCGGGCGGAACTTGTGATGGAGTGGAATTTAATTCCAAATGGAGTTGGAAGTTTATTCCACCGTCGTTAGGTTGAGGTCATGAACGAGAACACTTCGATTGCATTCCTCGGGCTCGGCGCGCTCGGAGCTCCCATTGCCGCGAACCTGTTGGCGTCTGGCCGCGCGGTGACGGTGTGGAACCGTTCGCCCGAGAAGATGAAGCCGCTGGTCGAGAAGGGCGCGACAGCAGCAGCCGACCCGGTTGCCGCGATTTCGACCGGCGGCGTGGTGTTCAGCATTCTGTGGGACGACGCGTCGCTCGAAGAACTGGTCGCGCGCGAGGGCTTCTTCGAGAAGCTCGGCCCCGATGGCGTGCACGTGTCGATGACGACGGTGACTCCGCAGGCGTCTCGCAAGGTCGCGGAGCTGCATCGAAAGCACGGCACCCGCTTCGTCGAGGCGCCCATCTTCGGAGTGCCTGCGCAGGCCGTCGCGCGTCAGATGCTGGTCTGCGTAGCGGGTGATGCGGCCGACAAGGCGCGCGTGCAACCGCTCCTCGAGGTGATGGGCGCCGCGAAGGTGTTTGACTTCGGTGACATCGGAGCCGCGACCGCCACCAAACTCGTCGGCAACTACATGATCATCTCCGCGTTCGGCGCGATGCGCGAAGCGTTCGCCGCGCTGAAGGCCAACGGTCTCGATCCGAAGCCGACCATCGAGATGCTGACCACCACGTTGCTCGCGACGCCGGGCAACCAGCGCTTCGCCAGCCATCTGCTGTCGAACACGCCGTTGCCGACCGCGGGCATTCCCGCGAAAGACCTGGGGCTCTTCCGTTCGTTCGCGTCAGCGGGAAACAGCCCGACGCCGCTCGCGGCCGCGCAGATTGCGCAGCTGGGAAACACCCGTTGACCCGACTCGGCGCGTGGTAATCATTGCGCCTGCGTGAAGACGCTCGGCAAGTACCAGCTGGTCAAACAGATCGCGGTCGGTGGCATGGGCGAAGTCTGGCTCGCTCGCCAGAAGGGCCCGGTCGGCTGCGAGAAGCTCG
>JBEHYH010000519.1:0-4432 GCA_048498275.1 Myxococcota bacterium
ATCTCGTGCAGTGGACCGACAAGACCTTCCGCACACACGCACGTGGCTCTTCGCGCGCGCTGGTCGGCAAGAGCAGCGGCGGTTACGGCGCGCTCGTCATCTCGCGCTTTCACCCGGAGACGTTCGGCCACATCGGCGTGCATTCAGCCGATGCGGGTTTCGAATACGCGTACCTGCACGAGCTGCCTCAAGCGGCGAGCGGCATTCTCAAGGCCGGCGGCGTCGAGCCGTGGTTCCGCGACTTCGTGGTGCGCGCCGGCGCGACCAAGATGCGTGGAGACGATCACGCGGTCATCAACATGATCGCCATGGCCGCCGCGTATTCGCCGAAGAAGGGCGAGCCGCTCGGCGTCGAGCTGCCCATCGACACGCAGTCAGGCCGGCTGCGCATCGACGTCTGGAACCGATGGCTTGTGCACGACCCCGTCCGCTTCGTTCCGCGTCACGTTGACGTCTACAAGAAGCTCAAGAGCATCTTCATCGACTGCGGCACGCGCGATGAGTTCAACCTGCGCTGGGGAGCGCGGATGATCTCCGACGAGCTCAAGAACGCGGGCGTCGAACACCTCCACGAAGAATTCGAAGACGGCCACATGGGCGTCAATTACCGGTTTGAACGTTCGCTGACTTGGCTCGGCGAACGCCTGGAGCGCTGAACAATGAAGCAGCAAGTGAAGGCAGTGATCGACGCGACGCTCGCGTCGTTGAAGGCGTCGGGGCAGATCACGTTCGACTCGATCCCCAACTACAACGTCGAGGTTCCCAAGAACCCGGAGCACGGCGATTGGTCGTGCAACGTGGCGATGGTCGCCAGCAAGGCCACCGGCAAGAAGTCGCCGGAGCTCGCCGACCTGATCATCAAGAACCTCACCGACCCGCAGAAGATCGTCACCTCGATCGAAAAGGCCGGCCCCGGTTTCTTGAACCTGCGGCTCGCCGACATCGTCTTCCAGACCATCGCGCGCGACGTGTTGGCGGCTGGTGAATCGTTCGGCCGTCAGGCTCCGAAGTCGACGGGCAAGAAGATGCTGGTGGAGTTCGTGTCTGCGAACCCGACGGGCCCGGTGCACATCGGCCACGCGCGCGGTGCGTTCATGGGCGACGCGATCTCGCGGTTGCTCGACGCCGCGGGTCACGACGTGACGCGCGAGTTCTACATCAACGACTTCGGCAAACAGGTCGAGACGCTCGGCCGCACGATCTTCAAACGGTACCAGCAGCTCTTCGGGGCCGACGTGAAGCTCGCCGAAGGCGAATACCCGGCGGAATACGTGATCGAGATCGCGAAGACCTGGAAGGAGCAAATCGGCGATTCGATGTTGAACAAGCCCGAGAGCGAGTGGCTCCCGAAGGCGATCGAGATCGGCATCGCAGAGAACCTGAAAGCGATCCGCGCGACGCTCGCGATCGCCAACATCACGCACGATCATTTCTTCAGTGAGAAGTCGCTCCACGACGCCGGCAAGGTGCGGTCGATCGTCGACGTCTACAAGGCGCGCGGCGTGACCTACGAGGCAGAGAAGGGTGAACGGCGCGAGAAGGGCGAGAAGGTTCGCAACGAAGAGTCGAAGGCCGCGCAGTATTCCGACCGGCAGCTCGGCGGTACCTTCCTGCGGACGGCGACGTACCAGGAGAACGGGAAGTACGTGCTCAAGGACGAGGAAGATCGCGTGATCCTCCGGCACGACGGCACGCCGGTGTACCTGACCGCCGACCTCGCGTACCACAAGGAGAAGTTCGACCGCGGCTACGACCTGATGGTCGACGTGTTCGGCGCCGACCACGCGGGGCATGTGCCGCGCATCCAGTCGGGGATGAAGCTGCTCGGGTTCGACGAGAAGAAGCTCCAGTTCGTGCTCGTGCAGATCGTGAAGATCGTGCGCGGCGGCGAACTTGTGAAGGTCGCGAAGCGCTTGGGCAACGTGTTCGAACTGAAGGACCTCATTGAAGAAGCGGGCGCCGACGTGTGCCGGTTCATCTTCTTGATGAAGACCGCGAACGCGCAGTTCGACTTCGATCTCGATGACGTTCACAAGCAGTCGAAGGACAACCCCGTCTTCTACTTCCAGTACGGGCACGCCCGGTGTGCGTCGATTCTGCGCAAGGCCGAAGAGAAGGGTCAGAAGTTCAGCGGCGCACCGACCGACGCGCAACTGAAGCGGCTGGTGCTGCCCGAAGAGAAGGCGATGCTGAAGAAGATGAGCCAGCTGTCTGACGTCGTGCAGTCAGCGGCCGACAAGCTCGAGCCGCATCACGTTCTGTACTTCTGTCAGGAGCTGATCGCGGACTTCCACAGCTATTACACGCAATACCGGAGCGACCCGGTGATCTCCGATGACGCCGAGAAGACGCAGGGCCGGCTCGCGTTGGTCGCGGCGATCAAGCACACGCTCAAGAACGCGTTCGGCATTCTCGGCATCAACGCACCGGAGTCGATGGCGGCTCCGGAAGAAGAGTGAACTGAACGGAAGGGGCTCGGGGGCTCGATGTTCGACGAACTGCTGAGGACGCAACCGGTCGCGATTGACGCGTGGTGGAAGGTCACTGCCACTGGCGACTCGATTGAGCGCGCGATTCTTCGTGGAGCACAGGCTGATCGCCTCGGCCTCGCGTTCATGGGCGGGTATTCGGCGGCGATCTCCAGGCTCGACCCGGCCATCACCGACCTCGGCGCGCTCTGCGCTTCAGAAGCCGGCGGAGGTCACCCGCGCGCGATTCAGACCACGTTGAGTAACGGCGTGCTCAACGGCACCAAGACGTTCGTGTCGGGCGGCCTGCTCGCGCGCTCGCTGCTGGTGGTCGCGAAGGTCGGTGAACGTGACGGCCGGCCAGAACTCAAAGTTGCGCGCATTCGCGCGAATACGCCCGGCGTGACGCACGGCGATGGCCTCGATCTCGAGTTCATCCCCGAGGTGCCGCACGGAACGGTGACGTTCGAGAACGCGCTCGTCGAGGCGGTGCTCGAGGGCGATGGCTACGAGCAGTACCTCAAGCCGTTTCGCACCATCGAAGACCTGCACGTGTTTGGCGCGGTCATCGGTTGTCTCATCAGCAACGGCCGGCATTCGCTGCCGAAGGAGACGTTGGAGCAACTGCTCGCGCAACTGGCGGCGATCATCACCGTCGCGCGCATGCCGCCGGGCGAGGCGGCGACGCACGTGACGCTCGCGGGCATTCTCACGACCTCGAAGGCGCTGGTGGAGTTCATCGATCTGCAGAGCTTCGATGCCGACTTCCGCACCCGGTTCGAGCGCGACAAGAAGCTGCTCTCGATTGCGTCAAAAGTCCGCGAGCAGCGCCGCGAAAACGCGTGGTCGCGCTTGAGCACCGGCCAGTAACGCGATCGAATTCGCACCCTGACGATGAAGAAGTCTGCGCGACGGCACGTTGAGGCCGCGCGCTGAATGGTGCGCGGCGCTCGGGAGCTGGTCATGCGACTTCAATTGGCGGTGTTGGTGTTGTGTTCGGGCTGCTTGCGGCCCACTCAGGAATGGTCGCCGCCGCAGACGTGTATCGAGGCCGAGCTCCCGCACCCTTTCCAGTCGTGTGGCGGCGACGTCACCGGAGACTGGCGACTGACGTGTTACCAGTCGTCCCCCGCGCTCTTCACGGTGACAACTGCTCCGGTCGAGCATTGGAGTTTCAAGCCTGACGGGCAGTACGTGTTCTCGGCGGAGAACGATTACGAGCTCGCGGTGTTGAGTTCGTCGGCGCCAGACGATGGCGGTTGCGCCCACTACAACGAAGGCGCGCCGATGTTCGGCGGCACCTGCTCCGATGCGGGTGTGGACGAATGCCGGTGCGACTACTCCGCAGCCGGGCTGACGAATACGGGTTCGTACTCCATGTCGGGTGGCAGGCTGAGCCGCACCTATGTACTCGGCCCTGGTGCGTTCAGCATGACGGACCGGAGCGAGTATTGCGTGTCGGGCGAGACGCTGATGATGCCGACGCGCTTCGGCAATTTCATCGGCTTCGGCGTCTTCGTTCGCGAGTAGCGCGGGGACTCGTTAGACAACGAGCATGACGAACCATGATCCCGCAGCGGTCGATGCGTACATCACGCAGCAGTTGCTCTCGCGCGATGGCGATCAGTTCACGAAGATCCTCCAGGCGAACGCCCAGGCCGGTCTGCCCGCGATCGATGTGTCGCCGCCTCAGGGCAAGTTCCTCTCGCTGATCGCGCGCATTCAGGGCGCGAAGCGCATTCTCGAAGTCGGCACCCTCGGTGGGTATTCGACGCTGTGGTTCGCGAACGCGCTCCCTGAGAGTGGCCGCATCGTGACCATCGAGCGCATGCCGAAGCATGCGGAGGTCGCAAAGGCGAACCTCGAACGTGCCGGCGTGGCGAAGCTCGTCGACCTTCGCGTCGGTGCCGCGCTCGAAGTGCTCGCGAAGCTGGAGAAGGAAATCACCGCGCCGTTCGATCTCT
>JBEHYH010000520.1:0-4416 GCA_048498275.1 Myxococcota bacterium
AAGCAGTTGAAGAGCGGGGCGGTAATCATCTACGGCACCTGCAGCGTGCTCCGTGAAGAGAACGAGGGCGTAGTGGAGCGCTTCCTCGCCAACACGCCCGGCTTCACGTTGGAAGAGCAGCTCCGGGTCTGGCCGCACAAACTCGAAGGCGGTGGCTTCTTCGGCGCGCGGCTGCGCAAGGGCTGATAGCTTCCGCTCCCGAACCCCTTTCGGAGGCCCACGTGCCCGAACCGCGTTTTCCACAGCCCCCTCAGCAGCCGGCCAACCAGCAGACGCTCCAGCAGATTCAGGAGGCCTGGGCTGAAGCGCAGGCGCAGCTCTCGATTCTCCGCGAGCAGGTCGAATACGCCGCGAAGATGGCGCAGGCCAAGGTCGGCTCGAACGTGCTCGATCGCGATCTCGATCGCGCCTACCGCGATCTCGGTGAAGCGGTGTGGGCCGAGGTCAGCAAGGGCAAGCTCCAGCTCCCGCAGAACCTCGTCTCGGTGCGTAAACTGCTCGAAGGCGTGACCCAGAAAATCCGCGTGCAGAACGCGTCGATCAACGACCTGCTCGCCGAGGGCGCGGAAGTGGCGAAGCGCCTTCAGGAAAAAATCTCTGCCGCGTCGAAAGGTGTGGCGGGCCCGAAAAAAACGCGTTAATCGCGCGCCCGCTTCAAACAGATGGACGGGGCTATAGCTCAGCTGGGAGAGCGCCTGAATGGCATTCAGGAGGTCAGCGGTTCGATCCCGCTTAGCTCCACAACGAAACCCTCGGAGGAAACTCCGGGGGTTTCGTCTTTTCTCGGGGGTTGTACGTGTTTCCACCACGACGTGAGGTGCTGAAGGCAAGGTCGGGCACGCTGGCTGACACGCCACTGCCGCTGCTGATGCACGCGCTGCTGGTTCAGGAACAATCGGTGGTGCTGGAGCTCAAGCTCCGCAACCTCGAGAAGCGCGTGTTCTTCGAGAACGGCGTGCCGGTGGGCTGCGATTCGAACCTGCTGCACGAGACGCTCGGGCCTTCGCTGATCGAGAAGAAGAAGCTCACCGCTGAACAGCACCGGCAACTGCTGGCGGAGAGCGCGGCGAGCGAGCGTTCGCTGCAGACGCTGCTGGTCGAGAAGCAGCTCATCTCGGGGTTCGAGTTGTTCAAGCACCTGCAGGCATCGCTCGGCCGCACCGTGTTGGACGCGTTTCGCTGGTCGGGCGCGACGTGGCGCATCCTGCCGGCGGAAGACCTCGACACGCCGATTCGCATGAACGCCGTGCAGCTCATCTACGTGGGGTGCATGCAGTTGCCGCTGGCGGCGCTCGCGGCGCAGCTCGCGCTCGAAGAATCAGAGCAGCTCGCGTTTCTGCCCGACGCGCCCGACGTGAGTGAAGAGCTGAAGCTGGCTCCGCGTGACGCGCGGCTGGTGCAGGGGCTGAAGAAGCGGCTGACGCTGGGTGAATTGTCGCGCACGCCGGGCTTCACCGCCGAAGAGGTGCATCGAAAGCTCTACGCGCTGCGCGTACTGGAGTTCATCGACTCCGCGAGAGACGTCGACGCGCAGCCGGTGCGGAGCCGTGGTTCGCAGATCACGACACAACCGGTGCCGGTGCCTCCCCGGGCGGCCGGGCTGCCGTTTCTCGACGACGATGAGGCGACGCAGAACCTGCTCGCCTCCGAGTTCCTCTCGTTCCGCGGGAAGGACGCGTTCGAGCTGCTCGGGGTCGGCGTCGATGTGCAGGGCGCGCCGTTGCAGCGGGCGTTTCTCGCGAAGAGCGGGGCGTTGTCTCCGCTGCGGTTCCAGAGCGCCGAGACGCGGGGGAAGGCTGAGGTGCTGTTCTCGGCGTACGCGCGCGCGTTCGGTGCGCTGGCTGACCCCGACACCTGGCAGGTGCACCGTGATCGCCGCGCGGCGCGTGACGCGAAGAAGCCCGATGCGTTGAAGGCGAAGCGCGCCGCGGAGGCGTTTCGCATTCGCACCGACCTGCTCGACGCCGACGCCCAGTTCGAAGAAGGCCGCAAGCGGCTGGCGGCGTCGAACCCGAAGGGCGCCATCGAGTACTTCCAGCAGGCGATCGACATCGAGCCGCGCCCGCGCTTCTCGGCGTGGCTGGCGTGGGCGAAGTACCAGTCAGACCCGCAGCATGAACTGCAGAACACATTGAGCGAGCTCGCGCAGGTCTGCACGCAAGACCCGACCTGCGAAGAGGCGTGGGTGTGGCGCGGAGATCTGTCGATGGCGGTCTCGCGCCACGCCGACGCCGAAGACGCGTACCGCAAGGCGTACAAGCTCTCGCCGAACAACAAGCGCTACGTCGAGCTGATCAAGTCGGCCGCGTCGATGCAGTCGAAGAAATGAAAAAGCCGCCCTGATTTCTCAGAGCGGCTTCGGGGTTCAGCGTTCAGCCGAAATCACTTCGTCGGCTGCGGAGGCGGCACGCCGAGGTTCGGAGCCTGCGGCGGCATCGCCGGGGGCGCCTTTACCGAGAGCAGCTCGACCTCGAACTGCAGCGTCGCCCCACCGGGGATGTTCGGCGGCGCGCCACGGTCGCCGTAGGCGATGTCAGACGGGCACACCAAGGTCGCCTTCGCGCCCGGCTTCATCATCGCCACGCCCTCGGTCCAGCACTTGATGACGCCATTGAGGGGGAACTCGGCCGGCGTGCCACGCTTGTAGCTGCTGTCGAACTCCGTGCCGTTGATGAGCGTGCCCTTGTAGTTGACGCTCACCGTGTCGGTCGGCTTCGGGTTCTCACCCTTGCCGGCGACGGTCTCGATGAAGATCAGGCCCGACGGCGTCTTCTTCGCGCCTTTTTCCTTCGCGGCCTTGGCGGCGAACGCTTCGCCGGCCTTCTTCTCGACGGCGAGCTTGGCCTGCGCGCGCTCCTTGAGGAGCTGGTCGACCTTGGGGCCGACTTCTTCGAGCTTCACCTCGAGCTCCTTGCCGGCCGCCGCGTCTTTCACGCCACGGAGCACTTCAGCGAACTCGTCGGCCGACAGCCCGGCCTGGCCGACCGGCGTGCGCTGCGCGACGAGCGCGCCGAACACGTAGAGCGCCTTCTTCTTCTCTTCGGGCGTCAACGGCACGGCCGGAGGAGGCGGAGGCGGCAGGTTGGTCGGCTTGACCGGCTGCGCGACGGGCGCGGGCGCGGCGTCGGGCGTCGAAGAGGACGGGCACGCGCTGAACACCAGCGCCGAACCCAACAACAACGTGCGAATCGAGGTCTTCATGGTTCTCACTTGGGTTGACCTTCCGTCTTGCCCTTGATCTCGATGAGCTCGACTTCGAAGTTCAGGACGGAGTTGCCGGGGATGTTCGGGGGCGCGCCGCGCTCGCCGTAGGCGATGTCAGACGGGCACACGAGCTTCGCCTTGCCGCCGACCTTCATCTTCTGGAGACCCTCGGTCCAGCACTTGATGACGCCACCGAGCGGGAACTCCGCCGGCGTGCCGCGCTTGTAGCTGCTGTCGAACTCCGTGCCGTTGATGAGCGTGCCGCGGTAGTGCACCTTCACCGTGTCGGTGGGCACCGGCGACGCGCCTGAGCCGGCCGCGGTCTCGATGTAGATGAGGCCCGACGGCGTCTTCTGCGCGCCGGCCGCCTTCGCCTGCTCCTCGAGGTACGCCGCGCCCTTGACCTTCTCGGCCTCGGCGCGCTCCTTCTGGCGCTCACGCAGGAACTGGTCGACCTTCGGCATCACCTCGGGGACCTTCTCGCGGAGCTCCTTGCCCATCGCCGCGTCGGAGAAGCCCGCGAGCACTTCGGTGAGCTCTTCTTCGGTCAGCGCCGACGAGGCCAGCGGCGTGCGCTGCGCGACCATCGCGCCGAGCGCGTAGAGCGCCTTCTTCTTCTCTTCGGGCGTCAGTTCGGCCTTGGGGACATCGCTCTTGAGCGCGTCGGCCTTCGGCGCTTCCTTCTTCGCGGCAGGGCCGGGCTTCTTCGGGCCGATATCGGCCCACGCCAGCGCGCTCACGCAGCACAGCAGTGGAATCAGCTTCTTCACGGTTGGTCTTCTTTCTGTTGCGGGGAATTCAGCTCTTGAATGCAGCCATCACGTCTTTGAGGAGTTGCACGGCTTCGGCCTTCGGGCGCTGGAACGCGTTGCGGCCCATGATGCTTCCGAAGCCGCCGCCGGCCGCGATCTCCTTGATCTCCGAGAGCACCGCGGGCGTGTCTTTCGCCTCACCGCCCGAGAAGATCACGATGCGCTTGCCGTTGAACGCGCTCTGCACGACGTGCTTCACGCGGTCGGTCATCGTCTTGGTGGGGATGGAGTACTTCTCGAACACCTTCTTGGCTTCGGCCTGCTCGAGGTGATCCTTCGGGGGCTTGACCTTGATGATGTGCGCGCCGAGCTGCGCGGAGATCTGCGCCGCGTAGGCGACGACGTCGACGGCCGTCTCACCGTCTTTGCTCATGTTGCCGCGCGGGTACGCCCAGAGCAC
>JBEHYH010000521.1:0-4410 GCA_048498275.1 Myxococcota bacterium
GTCACCATCCCCGAGCCGCTCGGTGAGGTGCCCGTCGAACGCATGGGCGATCTCGAGGTCAGCCGGTACGCGGCTGTCGAGGTCGCCGCCGACGTCACGCCCGATCTCGTCACCAACGGCGTGTCTGTCGGCGAAGTGCCCGTGGAGCGCGTCGCCGACATGACGGTTGATCGCGTCCCCGACGATGGGCAACGAACGGTGCTGCCTGAAGGCCCGCTCACCTGCCGCTATTGCCGCAACGTGCAGGCGGCCGGCTCGATCTGCGAGCGCTGCGGCATGCGGCTGCCTCAGGTGATCGTCGTTCCGCAGATCGTCGGAGGGCTGCTCCTCGACGCGGAGGACGTGAAGACGCGCTGCCGGGCCTGCGGGGCGACTGCCACCGCCGGTAAGAAATGCGGCGAGTGTGGGCATGACGTGCCCTTCCCCGACGCATGAAGGTTGGGCTATGGCCCGCGGTCATGACGAACGATGTGCTGCGCAGCGAGCATGACGAGGTCCTGAAGAGTGTCTCCGCACGTGAGAGTACGCGGCAGTTCGCGCACGGCGCGGTGAGCGGCCTGCTCGCCACCATGAGCGCCTTCACGGCGTTCGGCATGTGGGCCAGCACGACCGCAGACGCGCAGTGGTGGGCAGCGGCGGCCGGCCTCGCGGGGTGCGCGGCGCTGTATTCGATCTTCCGCCTCCTCAACGGCATTCGTCTCAACCGCATCGAGCGCGGTCAGTTGCAGCGTCTGCTCGAGCTGCGCAAGTCGCTCGGCTTCGAGCTCAAGTGACGGTCAGCGCGCTGATCATCGGCAACGAGGTGCTGACGGCCAAGGTCACCGAGGCCAATGGCGCGCACCTCATTCGCCGGTTTCGTGAGCGCGGCGTCACCCTGGTTTCGGTTCACTTCGTTCGCGACGAGGTCGACGAGATCATCGAGCAGTACCTGGCGTGCCGAAAGCGCGCGCAATTCATCATCACCAGCGGGGGCGTCGGGCCTACGCACGACGACGTCACCGTGCGCGCCATCTCCCGCGCGATGAAGCGTGAGGTGGTGCGTCTGCCGGAGATGGAGGCACGCATTCGTGCCTTCTACGGAGGCGAGCCTCCGCACGCCGAATCGTTCCGCATGGCCGAAGCGCCTGCGGGTAGCCGCCTGATCCCGTGCGGAGACACGCGCTTTCCGGTGCTCGCGTGTGACACGACCTATCTGCTGCCGGGCGTGCCCGCGCTCTTCCGCGTGCAACTCGAGGCGGTGCTGCCCGAGCTCCCGGGCACGCCGGTCACGCTGCGGCAGCTCTTCTTGAACGCGCGCGAGAGTGAGATCGCCGCGACGCTCGACGCCGTGGCGCTCAAGCGGCCGCACGTCGCCATCGGCTCCTACCCGACGTGGGGTGAAGAAGCCGACCATCGCGTGAAGCTCACCATCGAGCACGTCGACGCCAGAGAAGTGAGCGCCGCCTTCGATGAATTGAAGGCAGCGCTCGGGTCTTTCGTGATTCGCGAAGGCTGATCAGCCGACGTACTGGAAGATGCGCAGCCCCGTGCGGTTGTAGCCGGTGGTGTTCGACTCCACGTAGTCGCTCGAGGTCGTGTGGCCGTCGCCCCAGGTGATCGCCGTGTGGCCGTAGATCTTGCCGGCCGCGGAGTTGTTGCTGTGTTCCCACGTCAGCACCAGGCCGGGCGTCTTGAGCGCGTCGGCGAGCGACATGTGCACTTCCTTGAAATGCGGATTGCCCGCGAGCACGTTGTCGAGCTGGTTCGCGTTGCCGTAGAGGCGGAAGCCGAACGCGCGCTGAATCGAGAGCTCCACGCCCTTGGCGCAGTAGCCGCTGCCCGGGAGCTCATTCGCGATCTGCTTCGCCGCCGCGACCAGCTTCGACGAGCCCTTCACGCCACCCGAACCACCCGACGGAGGAGTGCTGCCGCCGGTCGAACCCGTGCCGCCCGCGCCGGGAATGGTCAGCTTCTGGCCGACACGAATGAGGTTGGGGTTCGCGATGCCGTTCGCACGCGCGATGGCCGAAACCGAAGAGTGGTAGCGCGCCGCGATGGCCGACAGCGTGTCGCCCGCCTTCACCGTGTACGTCGTGGCCGTCGCCGGCTTCGTGGTCGCGGGTTTGGTCGCCGCCGCCCCGGGGATCGTCAGCTTCTCGCCCGTGTAGATGAGGTTGGCGTTCTTGATGTGGTTTGCCTTCACCAGCGCTGACACCGAGGTGTGGTACCGGGCCGCAATCGCCGAAAGGGTGTCACCGCGCTTCACGGAGTAGGTGGTCATGCCCGGTTATCGACGCACTCCCGACGGCGGGTTTTCCGAGCGCTTGTAAACGGCTTTGCCATCGCCGCCACTTGCACAACGTGATGTTGCGTGGTTAAGGAACCGGCCCCGCCAGTCCACCGAGAATAACTCTCGATGCAAGGCGGCCTTGAAAGGTATCAAAACATGAAAGCCGATCTGCACCCCGTGTACCCCGCTGCTCGCATCACCTGCGCCTGCGGCAACGTCATCGAGACCCGTTCCACGCGCGGCTCGTTCCAGGTTGAAATCTGCTCGAACTGCCACCCGTTCTTCACCGGTAAGTACAAGCTGATGGACACGCAGGGCCGTATCGACCGCTTCAAGAAGAAGTACGAAGGCAAGAAGGGCGCTGCTGCTCCGAAGGCCTGAAGCATTCGCTTCTTGAAAGAACGAACCGGCGGTCTCCCTCACGGAGCCGCCGGTTTTGTTTTGCGGGCTTTGGGGTTCGCTTCAGAGGGGCAGCCTCAGGTGAGCCCGGGAGGTTCGTCGAGCGGGATTTCTTCTGGAGCACGGGTGCGCCAATCACGTTAGGAGTTGTGGCGTGAGCGAGCAGAATCTCCCAAGACAGCCGTACATCGGTGGGCAGGCCGTCATCGAAGGCGTGATGATGCGAAGCCCGAGGTCGTTCGTCGTCGCCGTGCGCCGGCACGTCGGCGGCATCGCGATTCGTGAGCAGAAATGGGAGCAGTTGCTGCCTTCGCTGGGGTTCCTCCGCTGGCCGATCTTCCGCGGCGCGCTGGTGCTCGCGGAGTCACTGCACAACGGCTTCTCGGCGCTGAAGTTCTCGGGCGAACACGGGCTGCCTCCTGAAGAGGAGGGGAAGAAGAAGTCGAACCCGTCGGTGTCGGCGTTGATGGCGTTCGTGCTGTCGGCCGTCGTTGCCGGAGCCGATTCGGACCCGTCGCCTTCGGGCGGCCCGGCGCCTGAGAAGAAGAGCGGCGGTTCAGACTTCATGCTCGTGACCGCGACCGTGATGATGATGCTGTTCTTCATCGGCCTGCCGCACGCGCTCACCTGGCTCGTCGGCAAGGCCATCGGCCCGTCGTTCGACACGCAGAGCTTTTCGTTTCACCTGATCGACGGCGTGTTCCGCATCTTGATCCTCGTCGGGTACGTCTTTCTGCTCTCGAAGACTGACGACGCGAAGACGTTGTTCCGGTACCACGGCGCGGAGCACAAGGCGATCTGGACCTACGAGTCGTACAAGCCGCTGACCGTCGCCGAGGCGAAGCCGTTCACCACCTTGCACCCGCGCTGCGGCACCTCGTTCTTGTTCATCGTCGTGGGCGTGGCGGTGCTGCTGCACATCGCGCTGCTGCCCTTTGTTCCGCGACTGCACCCCAATGACTTCGTGAATCAGTTGCTGATGATCGCGATCAAGCTGCCGATGGCGTTCCCCATCGCGGGCATCGCGTACGAGCTGCAGCGCTGGAGCGCGAAGGATTCGTGCCCGGCGTTCATCAAGGCGCTGACCCGGCCGGGCATCTGGCTGCAGAACATCACCACGCAGCCGCCTTCTGATGCACAGCAGGAAGTGGCGCTGCTCTCGCTCGACCGCGCGCTGGCGCGTGAAGAGGGCAAGCCGAAGGGCGCTGACGGCGTGACGCTGTACGACACCTTCGAAGCCGCAGCGGCCTGAGAAGATTCGTGACGCCGCGGTATCATTCGCGGCGTGAGCGACACGTTTTCTGACCTCGAGGTCTTCACCCGCGTCGTCGACCTCGGCGGGTTCTCGCGTGCCGCGGCGAATCTGCGGCTGACTCCGTCGGGGGTGAGCCGCATCGTGACGCGGCTCGAAGAACGGCTCGGCGTTCGACTGCTCAATCGCACCACCCGGAGCATCAGCCTCACGCAGGAAGGTTCCGACTATTACGAACGCTGCACGCGCATTCTGGCCGATCTGAATGACGCGAACGCCGCGGCGGCGAAATCGAACGCTTCGCCTCGAGGGCGGTTGCGCGTCGATGTGCCGATCATCTTCGCCGACTTCATCGTCGGGCCCGCGCTGCCGAAGTTCCTCGCGAAGTATCCCGACCTCGAGGTCGATCTCACGGTGCGTGATCGCCTGATCGATCCGACCGCTGAGGGGTCCGACGTGGTGCTGCGGCTCGCGCCTCCCCGCGATTCAG